>JANWKL010000060.1 GCA_025451375.1 Steroidobacteraceae bacterium | reverse complement strand
GAGATCCTGCGCGTCATCGGCGGCAGCGAACCGGCGGGCCGGCGGCTGGATTTCCTCATGCAGGAGCTGAACCGCGAAGCCAACACGCTGTCCTCGAAGTCCCAGGATCTCGAAACCACGCGCAGTGCGGTGGACATGAAGGTCGTCATCGAGCAGATGCGCGAGCAGGTCCAGAACGCGGAGTGACGAGCTACGCCGTATCAGTCCGATGTCCGCGCTCCGCAATCCTCCGCTCGCCCTCTACGTGCATTTCCCGTGGTGCGTGCGCAAGTGCCCGTACTGTGATTTCAACTCCTACACGCTGAACGGAGCGCTCGCGCAGGAGCCTTATCTGGAGCGTCTGGCGCGCGATATCGAAGCGCAGGCGCGGGACGTCCCGGGCCGCGAAATCGTCAGCGTGTTCCTGGGCGGCGGCACGCCGAGCCTGTTTTCGCCGGACGCGATCGGCGCGGTGCTTGAAGGCGCGCGCCGGCACCTGAAGTTTGCGGCGGACGTCGAGGTGACGCTCGAGGCGAACCCCGGGACCATTGAGCGCGGCCGTTTCGCGGCCTACCGCGCCGCCGGCGTGAACCGGGTGTCCCTCGGTGCTCAAAGCTTCGACGCCGCGATTCTGAAGGCGCTCGGCCGCATTCATTCACCGGATGACACCCGCCGCGCCGCTGATGAACTGCACGCCGCCGGTCTTGCCAACTTCAATCTTGATCTCATGTATGCCTTACCCGGCCAGGATGTGGCCGGCGCGCAGGCCGACGTGCACGAGGCGCTCGCGCTCTCGCCGGCGCACCTGTCGCACTACCAGCTGACCCTTGAGCCCGGCACGCTGTTCGCCGCGCGTCCGCCGCCGCTGCCGGATGAGGACACGGTTGCCGCGATGCTCAGCGCCTGCGGCGAGCGCCTGCATGCGGCAGAATTCATCCAGTACGAGGTGTCGGCCTACGCGCGCGCCGGGCGGCAGTGCCGGCACAACCTCAACTACTGGAACTTCGGGGATTACCTGGGCGTCGGTGCCGGCGCGCACGGCAAGCTGACGTTCGCGGATCGTGGGCAGATCGTTCGCACCGTGCAGCCGCGCGAGCCGCGCCGCTATCTTGCCGCTGCCGACTGCGCGCGAACGCGCCACGAGATTGAGAGCGAGGAATTGCCGTTCGAATTCATGCTGAACGCCCTGCGCCTTCCCGGCGGATTCACGGCCGAGAGCTTCGCTGCGCGCACCGGACTTCACTACGATGTCATCGGTGCCCGCATCGACGCGCTGACGACCCGCGGACTCCTCGATTCGACCCCGGAGGGTTGCCGGCCGAGCACCCTGGGGCTGCGATTCCTCAATGATCTCTTGCTCGAGTTCATGCCGGAAAGGTCGAAAATGTCCGGTAGTTCCACTTTGTCAATGACCTCCCTGGAGGCTCAGGGGGGCGTGCCGTCGCCGTTATACACAGGCTCGCCGACCCCCAGCGCAGAATGAGCCATTTGCGCTTCAAACCACCCAAGCTGCTCAATATGATCGTCGCAACTTATTGATAAGTAACCATAAAACTGCATGATCATTTTTTGACCAAGGTAACAAAAATGCAATCTGGCAGCGAAATCGGTGCATTCCGGAGCCATCAGTCCACAGACTTGTCCACAGGTTCTGTGGATAAGGAAACGTCCGCTTTAGGGGGGTCTTGCGGTCAGGCTTGAGGCGGAAGGGCTGTGCCGCTAAACTCCCGCGCCCTTTAATTCGGGTTCCGCCACCCCATGTAATGGCGACACCCCTTCGAACCGCGCGAGCCAAGCCATGAAAGCCTCGATCCATCCGGACTACAAAGAGATCAACGTCACCTGCACGTGCGGCAACACGTTCAAGACGGGCTCGACGCTCGGCCACGACCTGCAGGTCGAGGTGTGCTCGAGCTGCCACCCGTTCTACACCGGCAAGCAGAAAATGGTCGACACCGCTGGCCGCGTGGACAAGTTCCGCAAGAAATACGGAACTGCAGCCGCGTCTGCGGCGAGCACTGCGGCGGCGCCGGCTGCCGCGGCCAAGTAAGCTCAGGCACCGCACCGACGTCCGCCGTTCGAGCGGGCGGGAACATTTCCACGCACGGTGAGATGACGGCGCGCGCCACCGCGCTGCCTTGATTCGGCACACGGACCATGTAACGCTCATGGACGTAATGGCCGACAAGACAACTCAGAAGACCTTCGAGCTTAAGGATCCCGCCACCGGACGCAGCGCTGCGCTGCCGGTGCGCAACGGGACGATCGGCCCTGCCGCGCTGGATATCGCAGGGATCCACAAGGATCTCAACGTCTTTACCTACGATCCGGGCTTCGGCATGACCGCGGCGACCGAGAGCCGCATCACCTACATTGATGGTGATGCCGGGGTTCTTTTATACCGCGGCTACCCGATCGAGCAGCTGGCGCAGAAGAGCTCCTTCATGGAGGTCGCGTACCTGCTGCTGCTCGGGGAGCTGCCGACCGCCAAGCGGCTCACCGAGTTCACCGGCAACATCCGTTATCACACGATGATCAACGAGTCGTTGCTGCGCTTTTTCAACGGCTTTCATCACAACGCGCATCCGATGGCGATGGTGTCGGCCGTGGTGGCGTCGATGTCGGCGTTCTATCACGACACGATGGACATCCATAACCCGCGCCACCGGGAGATCTTTTCCCACCGGATCATCGCCAAGCTGCCGACGATCGCCGCCGCCGCCCACAAACACTCCCTGGGACAGCCGTTCGTCTACCCGCGTAACGACCTCGACTACGCCGGCAACGTCCTCAACATGGTGTTCGCGGTGCCGTGCGAGGCGTACCAGGTCGATCCCATCGCCTCCCAGGCACTCGATCTGCTGTTCGTTTTGCACGCCGATCACGAACAGAACGCCAGCACCTCCACCGTGCGCCTCGCGGGCAGCACCGGCGCCAATCCCTACGCGGCGATTTCCGCCGGCGTCTCGGCGCTGTGGGGCCCGGCACACGGCGGCGCCAACGAGGCCGTGCTCGCGATGCTCGAGCAGATCGGCACCGTGGACAACATTCCGAAGCACCTGGCGATGGCCAAGGACAAGTCCGGCCACTTTCGCCTCATGGGCTTCGGTCACCGCGTCTACAAGAACTTCGATCCGCGCGCGACCATCATCCGCGCGATGTGCCACAAGGTGCTGGAGCGGCTCGGTCGTACCGACAATCCCTTGTTCGAGCTCGCGCTGCGCCTCGAGGAAATCGTTCTCAAGGACGAGTACTTCGTATCGCGCAAGCTCTACCCGAACGTGGATTTCTACTCGGGCGTCATCTACAGCGCCATCGGCATCCCGCGCTCGATGTTCACCGTGATGTTCGCGATTGCGCGCACCGTGGGCTGGGTCGCGCACTGGCAGGAAATGATTTCCGACCCGGCGATGCGCATCGGCCGGCCGCGGCAGCTGTATACCGGTGCGACACGCCGCGACTACCTGGACATCAAAAAGCGCACCTAGTCCGTCCGGTCCACGTACCGCTCACAGCGGATCTAGCAGCGCCTCCACCTCGAACGCGTTCGCGCGCCGCATCGGTCGCCCGTCCACCGGGCTCACCGGCGCCTGGCGGATGCCGTCCTGTGGAAACACCGTCGCCTCGATCGGCTGGTCGTCCATCTGGAATCGCACGCCCGGATACGCGCGCACCCGCTCGGCAGTGAGCTTGACGCGTCGTTCTGTGACCTCGTGCGGAATACCGGTTTCCAGCAGCTTCAGCGTCACGGTCTCGGCGCGCTCGGTGAACAGGTGCAGCTGCACCTCGGTGTGCTCGGTGGCGGTCCCGGCCAGGACCGCGCCTACCAGGCGCGGCTCGAACTCGGACAGATAGCGCATGGCGCTCAAGGCCGCGCGGCGCTGCGCGTGCAGGGACAGCAGGTGCGAGGCGCCGCCGAACAGGCGCTGGTACTCGGCCAGCGCGCTTTCGATCTCGGAGTTCTTCGGCAGCAGCGCCGTGCCGTCGGTGACGCCGAGGCGCTCCGCCGCCTTGCGCTTGGCAACCAGAAAGTCGCGGATGCCGTGCTCGGCCATGATGCGCGCGGCTTCCTGCGCCAGCGCCCGCCGCAGGTTGTCAGCACGCGTCACGTGTTTCCTGGCTCTCATCGACGCTGCGCGCCTGCTGGTTAGAAGATCGGTTCGCTGCTCGCCGGCCCCGCGGGTCCCTGGTTGCCGGCTTCGGCGTCGGCGGCCACCGGCAGGTGGTCGGCCATGAAAATCTCCGGCACGCCGTCCGGATTCTCGGCACCCACCAGCGCGCCGGTTTCCGGCGAGATGCGCAGCGTCACGAGTCCAGCGGGCATCGAGCGGTGTTGCTCCGGCACGCCCTTGAGCGCTTCGCGCATGAACTGGATCCAGATCGGCAGCGCGGTGAGCGAACCCTCTTCACGCTCACCGAGCGGGCGCTCCTGATCGAAGCCGACCCACACCGTGGCGACGAGATTGCGCGTGAAGCCGTTGAACCAGGTATCCGTGGGCCCGTTGGTGGTGCCGGTCTTGCCGGCGATGTCACTGCGGCCGAGCGAGCGCGCACGCACGCCCGTGCCGCGCTTGATGACGTCCGCCATCATGTCGTCCATGACGTAGGCGTTCTGGGCGCTGATGACGCGCGGGGCGACTTCCTCGGGTTTGAGCGGCTGCGGCGCACCGCGGCTCGTGTCGGAAACCTGCAGCGGCGTGTCGGCAGCCCGCGCGTCGTCGCTGCCGCCAGCGCACTGCTCACAGACCCGGCGCGGCGTCGCGCGCCATACCACCGCTCCGGAGGCGTCCTCGATGCGGTCGATAAAATACGGCGCCACCCGGTAGCCGCCGTTGGCGAACACGGCGTAACCGGCGGCGACCTCCAGCGGCGTCGTTTCGAGCGTGCCCAGCGCGAGCGTCAGATCATGCGGCATGCTGCGCGGATCGAAGCCGAAGCGGCTGATGTAGTCGATCGCGGTTTGAATACCGATCGCCTTGAGCACCCGGATCGAGACCAGGTTGCGCGAGTGCACCAGGGCATCACGCAGGCGCGTCGGTCCGCCGAAGGCGTGCTCGTAGTTCTTCGGCCGCCACGCCTCTTCAACACCGTTGCCTTCGAGCACGATCGGCGCATCCAGCAACGTGGTCGCCGGTGTGAAGCCATGCTCGAGGGCCGCGGAATACAGGAACGGCTTGAAGCCGGAGCCGGGCAGCCGGCGTGCCTGGGTGACGCGGTTGTACTTGTTGGTGAAGTAGTCGAAGCCACCGACGAGCGACACGATGCTGCCGTCGTTGGGATCGAGGGCCACGAGCGCGCCTTGCGCTTCGGGGATCTGCCCGAGCTGCGCGTGGCCGCTGCCGTCCGCCACCACATAGATAATGTCGCCCCTGGCGAGCAGCTGCGCGGCGTTCTGCGGCACGGGCCCCAGGGTGTCGTTGCGGCCCTCCTTGCGGGCCCACGACAATCCCTCCCACTCGATCTGCACCGGCCCCAGAGTCTTGACGTAGGCGTGCACGCTCTTGCCCTCGACTGACTGCACGATGGCCGGTGCGAGGTTGCCGATCGAGGCGTACTCGTCCACCAGGTCATCGAAGTCCGGCTCGCCGTGGGCGGGCAGGTCGATGTGGCCGGCGGGTCCGCGCCAGCCGTGGCGGCGGTCGTACTCAATGAGGCCGATGCGCACCGCGCGGTTGGCATCCGCCTGCAGGCGCCCGTCGATGGTGGTGTAGACCTTGTAGCCGGCACTCTCGGCACTGGCGCCGAAACGCTGCCGCAGTTCCAGGCGCGCCATCTCGGCGACGTACGGCGCTTCGACGTCGAACAGCGGCGCGTGCGCGCGCGCCTGCATCGGCTCCTTGCTGGCCGCTTCGGCGGTGGCGGCGTCGATGAACCCGAGTTCGCGCATGCGGCGCAGCACGTAGCCGCGTCGCTGGGTGGCGAGTTCAGGATCCACGATCGGGTTGTACTTGGAAGGCGCCTTGGGTACCCCGGCGATGGTGGCGGCTTCGGCGACGTCGAGCTTGTCGAGCGGCTTGCCGAAGAAGGCTTCCGCGGCCGCCGCCACTCCGTAGGCGCGCTGGCCGAAGAAAATAACATTCAGGTAGAGGCCGAAGATTTCCTGCTTGGTGAACTCGTGCTCCATGCGGTAAGTGACGAAGGTCTCCTGCAACTTGCGGCGCGCGGTCTTGTCGAAGTTGAGAAACATGTTGCGCGCGGCCTGCATGGTGATGGTGCTCGCGCCCTGGGTTTTCTCGCCCGACACCACGTCGATGACCACCGCGCGCACCACGCCGAAGTAGTCGATGCCGTGATGCTCGAAGAAGCGCTCGTCCTCGGCGGCGAGGAAGGCGTGCTTGACGACTTCGGGGATCTGCTCGTAGGTGACCGGGATGCGCCGCTGCTCACCGATCTGCGCGATGAGCGAGCCGGTGCGCGTGTAGATGCGCAGCGGCACCTGCAGTTCGACGTTGCGCATCGCATCCAGCGGCGGCAGCGAGGGTACGAGGTAGACATAACTGCAGGCGAGCGCGTAGGCGCCGAGAAGTGTGACCAACATCACACAGCCGGCGAGGGCCGCCACGACACGAATGTAATTCCATTTCACAAAAACCAACTTCCTCCGCTTGCGCTCCCTCAGGGGCGCCTGCATAGTACCGGCCGATTCTTAGGCAAACTCACCGAAAGGTGGGGACGCAAAGCCTCCGGTCTACGGGACGAACGTGCCTATGACAGCGGGGTTGCCGGTGCGAACGTTAGCGCACTCCACGATGGCGGGTCACGCGGCCCGCAATCGAAAAAGGAGGCACCGTCCGACCGACCAACCGCCGCCTTAGGCACAGCACCCGCCCGCGAAGCTCATCCGTCCCCAAGGGCGTTTGAACGGCACGACTCGACACGCTTCAGCTCTCCAGGTGGCCCGCGCGCGTGACGCGGGCGGCACTTGCGCAGCATCGTCGCCGGGCACCGCAGGGTTTCGTGAGCCGCCTCACGTTCAATTTAACTTTGCGCTGATATATAGTGCTTCGGATTCTGACTCAGGGTGGTCATTTTCAGGCGTAATGTCCTGAAAAGGAAATAAAAATGCTCCTTCTGCAGCGCAAATACCGCCCGCTTCTGGGACTTGACATAACGACTTCGTCGGTCAAGCTCATCGAACTGGCCATGGCCGGCGGCCAATATCGCGTCGAGGCCTACGCCGCCGAGCCCACGCCCGCGAACGCCATCAATGAAAAGGCGATCGTGGATGCGGAAGCGGTTGGCGAGGCAATCCGGCGCGCGGTGAAACGCGC
Organism: Steroidobacteraceae bacterium; assembly: GCA_025451375.1. Lineage (GTDB taxonomy): Bacteria > Pseudomonadota > Gammaproteobacteria > Steroidobacterales > Steroidobacteraceae > 13-2-20CM-66-19. The sequence goes on along the minus strand of JANWKL010000060.1, from coordinate 8,709 downwards.
CGGCGCCAAGAGCGCCGAAGTCGCGATCGCGATCTCAGGCGACGCCGCCATCACCAAGGTGATCCAGATGCCACGCGCGCTGCGCACCGGCGACCTGGAGTCCCAGGTGGAGATGCAGGCTGACCAGTACATTCCCTTTCCGATGGACGAAGTCAGCTATGACTTCGAGGTGTTGGGACCGAATGAAAAGGATCCCGACGCCAACGACGTGCTCCTGGTTGCGACGCGCACCGAGAACGTCGAGCAGCGCCAGGCGGCGGTGAAAGCCGCCGGACTCACCGCCAAGATCGTCGACGTCGAGGCGTTTGCGCTCGAGAATGCCTGCAAGCTGATGACGCACCAGATGCCCGACGGCGGCATCGATCGCACCATCGCGGTAGTGGACTTCGGTGCCAGCAGCACCACCTTCAGTGTGCTGCGCAACCTGCGCGTCGTGTACACGCGCGATTTCACCTTCGGCGGCCAGCAGCTCACCGAAGAGATCATGCGCACCTACGGGCTGGCGATGGAGGAAGCCGGGCGCGCCAAGAAAGAAGGCGGCCTGCCGGGCAACTACCAGTCCGAGGTCCTCGATCCCTTTATTGATGACATGACACAGCAGGTCAGCCGCTCGCTGCAGTTTTATCTCGCCTCCGGATCCGGGCGCGAGCAGCCGGAGAAGATCCTGGTGTGCGGCGGCTGCGCCAACATTCCGGGCGTGGCCGAGGTTATTTCCAGCCGCGTAGGTATTTCCGCCGAAAAGGGCGACCCGCTCGGCCAGATGAAGCTGTCCTCGCGCGCCAAGGCGCAGGCGGTGCAACGCGACGCCACGGCCCTCCTGACGGCCTGCGGGCTCGCCCTGCGGAGTTTCGACTGATATGCCACGCATAAATCTGCTTCCCTGGCGTGAAGGCCAGCGCAAGGAGCGCAAGCTCGCATTCCTGGTGGCGCTCGGCGTGGCCGGACTTGCCGCCTGCGTCACCGCGTTTGCCGCTTACCTCATGTTCGGCTCCATGATCCAGGCGCAGCAGCATCGCAACGACAGGCTGCGGGTCGAGATCAAGACGCTCGACAAGCAGATCGAGGAAATCAACGACCTCGAGAGCTCCAAGCAGAAATTCATCGCGCGCATGGAGATCATCGAGAAGCTGCAGCGTTCGCGCCCCGAGATCGTGCACGTGTTCGACGAGATCGTGCGCACCCTGCCGGAAGGGGTGTACCTCACTGCCGTCAAGCAGAACGCCCGCAAACTCAAATTCGACGGCGTGGCGCAATCGAGCACCCGCGTCTCCTCTTTCATGCGCAACATCGATGGCTCGCAGTGGCTGCGCAACCCCGAGCTCGAGGTCGTGCAGACTTCCAAGACCAGTGGCACCGGCTCGAGCTTTACCCTGACAGCGGATGAGGTGAGTACCACGCCCGCCGACGACAGCAACGCCGCCGGTGCGCGCAAACCCAAGATCCGCAAGGCAAGCCTGGACAATCCGGGGGCGCGGCAATGAACCTGCTCGACGAACTGCGCTCGCTTGATCCGCGCGACCCGGGTCGCTGGCCGCTGCCGATCCGTGCCGGCGCGGTGGGCCTCGCCTTCCTGGTGCTGGCGGTGGGCCTCATCTACTTTTTCGTGTGGAGCGACCAGCGTCCGGAGCTGCAGCGTCGCCAGGCCGAGGAACTCAGCCTGCGCCAGGAATTCCACGACAAGCATGCCAAGGCCGTGAATCTCGAGGTCTACAAGGGGCAGTTGAAGGACATCGAACGTTCCTTCGGCGCCTTGTTGCGCCAGCTGCCGGGCAAGACCGAAGTGCCGAGCCTGCTGGTCGACATCTCGCAGACCGGACTGGCGGCGGGCCTGCAGGAGAAACTTTTTCAGCCGCAGCCCGAGCACAAGCAGGACTTTTATGCGGAGCTGCCGATCAAGATCAGGCTCACCGGCAGCTATCACCAGTTCGGCGAGTTCGTGAGCGGCATCGCCGCGCTGCCGCGCATCGTTACGCTGCACGACATCGACATCAAACCGGACAGCAAGGACGCCTACGACCAGCTGTCCCTGGAGCTGACGGCGAAGACCTATCGTTATATGGACGAGGACGAAATCGCCGCCGGCGAAGCGGACAAGAAGAAGGACGTCGCGCACCGTCCGAAGCCGGCGGGCTAGGCCAGGTACTCACTCATGAATAACTCCTCGTTCGGATCTTCGCTGCGCCTGTTGTGCGTCGCGCTCGCCTGTGCCGGCTACGCCGCGCTTACCGCGTGCTCGAGCGCCGACGGGGACCTCGCGCGCTTCGTCGAGGACACCAAGAAAGAGCCCGGTGGCCGCGTCGAGCCGCTGCCGGAGATCAAGCCGTACGAGACCTATGTCTATGCGGCCAGCGACATTCGCTCACCGTTTCTGCCCTCGAGCCCGGGCTCGGGTGCCGGCATCAACGGCGTGCGTCCGGATTCCAAGCGCAACCGCGAGTTCCTCGAACAGTACTCGCTCGACACACTCAAAATGGTTGGCACGCTGCGCCTGAGCGGCCATATGTTCGGACTGGTGCAGACCAAAGACGGCCTGGTGCATCGCGTAACCGCGGGCAACCATATCGGCCAGGCCGAAGGCAAGATCACCGATATCACGGCCTCAAAAATCAGCCTCGTTGAAATCGTTCCGGACAGTGTGGGCGGGTACATGGAGCGCCCCGCCGCGCTGGCACTGAACGAGTAAGGTCCTCAGGGAGTCTCACGAATGCACGCGTATCGCATGATGAATCGCCTCCTCGGCACGGCCGCGTCGCTCGTGGTCGCCGGAGTTCTCGGAATGTTCCCGGTCACGGCGGCGCACGCCCAGGCCGCCGGGCAACCGGCGCTCCAGGCCATTGACGTGCAGCCGCTTGCCGGCCAGCAGCTGCAGCTCACCATGCGCCTCTCGGGACCCGCGCCCCAGCCCCTGTCGTTCACCATCGACAACCCGGCGCGCATCTCCTTTGATCTGCCCAACACCACGCTGGCGCTGCCTTCGCGCCGCATCGACGTGCACACCTCGGGCCTGGATACCATTCTCGCCGCCGAGACCAAGGACCGCACCCGCCTGGTGCTGAACCTCGACAAGCTCGTGCCCTATGACACCCACATCGACGGCAGCAACATCATCGTCACCCTCGGCGCCGCCACCGGCGCGGTCGCTGCTGCCAGCGCGGCGAGGACCGGCTCAGCTGTAGCCACCGGCAGCGCGGCACGTGAACTGCGCGCCATCGATTTCCGGCGCAGCGCCGACGGCGCCGGGCGCGTGGTCGTGAAGCTCTCCGATCCGCATATCCATATCAACCTGCACCAGGTCGGTAGCCAGATCGTCGTCGATTTCAGCGACGCCACGGTCGCCGCCAACCTCGCGCGCCGCTACGACGCCACCGACTACGGCACCCCGATCACCGGCTTTGACGTCACGCGCGCCGGCAACGGCGCGCGCATCGCCATCAGCGCCAGCGGTGACTTCGAGCAGCTCGCCTACCAGTCCGATGACCAGTACGTGGTCGAGGTGTCGGCGCGCCGCAAGAACGCCGCCGCGCAGGATGAGAAGCCGGTGTACACCGGCGAGCGGCTGACGCTCAACTTCCAGGACATAGAGACCCGCGCGGTGCTGCAGCTGCTGGCCGATGCCAGCGGCCAGAACATCGTGGTCAGCGACTCGGTGAACGGCAGCGTCACGCTGCGCCTGCAGAACGTCCCCTGGGACCAGGCGCTCGACATCGTGCTGCGCACCAAGGGCCTGGACAAGCGCAAACAGGACAACGTCATTATCGTCGCTCCGCAGGCGGAGCTGGCGGCGCGTGAGAAGGCGGAACTGGCCGCCAGGCGCGACGTGCAGGAACTGGCGCCGCTGCGCTCGGAGTATCTGCAGGTCAACTACGCCAAGGCCACCGATATGGCGGCGTTGATGAAGTCCGGGAACAACTCGCTGCTGTCCACCCGTGGCAGCGTCGCGGTCGATGACCGTACCAACACCCTGCTGCTGCAGGACACCCCGGATCGCATCGCCGACATACGCCGTCTGGTGGCGACGCTCGACATCCCGATCCGCCAGGTGCAGATCGAGGCGCGTATCGTCATCGTCAGCAACGACTTCAAGCGCGATCTCGGCGCACGCTTCGGCCTCACCAACTGGCAGAAGTACGGACAGAACGGTCTCGTCAGCACCTCGGGCACGGCGGCCGGTACCGACTCGATGGGAAACACCTACATAGCCGGACAGAACGCGCAGAACGCCGCCATCAACCAGAATCTCTTTAACGCCAGCCAGGTGCCGCCCGGGGCGCAGACGGTCGTGCCGCTGTCAACCTACGGCATCCCGGCCGCAGCCAACCGCTACAACGTCAATCTGCCGGTCGGCAACCCCGCGGGCAGCATCGCCCTCGGCATTCTCGGCGGCAATTTCCTGGTGGACCTCGAGCTGTCGGCCGCCCAGGCCGAGACCCAGGCGAACATCATCTCCTCGCCGCGCGTCATTACCGCGAATCAGAAGGAGGCGACCATCGAACAGGGCGTCGAGATTCCCTACCAGCAGTCGGCCTCGAGCGGCGCGACCACCATCCAGTTCAAGAAGGCGGTGCTGTCGCTCAAAGTGACGCCGCACATCACGCCCGACAACCGTGTCATCCTCGACCTCGACGTGCGTGACGACAGCGTCGGCAACGTGGTCGTGGCCTCCGGTGGCGTGAACGTGCCCTCGATCGACACTCGCGAGATCTCCACCCAGGTGCTGGTGAACGACGGCCAGACCGTGGTGCTCGGCGGCATCCTGCAGACCACCCAGCGCGAGGACGACACGAAGGTCCCGTACCTGGGCGACATCCCGATCCTCGGCCACCTGTTCAAGAGCACCAGCCACCAGGACAACAAGGACGAGCTCATGATCTTCATTACCCCGAAGATCCTGCGCGAGGGTGTCAACGCCTATAACTGATCCGTCCGCCCACCAGGACGATGTTGCGGCCGCCTGCGGGCGGCCGCTGCATTTGGGTATCCTGTCCGGCATGCTCGGCAAGACCAGTGTTTTTCTCATAGGGCCCATGGGCTCCGGCAAGAGTGCCGTCGGCCGCCAGCTGGCGCGGGCCCTGAACCTGCCCTTTCACGACAGCGATGCCGAGGTTGAACGCCGCACCGGCGTCGACATTCCCTTCATTTTCGAGAAGGAAGGCGAAGCGGGCTTCCGGCAGCGCGAGCGCGAGGCGATCGAGGCGCTGACCGCGACCCCGCACATCGTGCTGGCCACCGGCGGCGGTGCGGTGCTGCTCGAGGAGAACCGCCGCGCACTGCGCGAGCGCGGCTGCGTGGTGTACCTGCAGACCTCGGTGACCCAGCAGGCGGAGCGGGTGCGCCATGGCCGCAACCGGCCGCTCCTCAGCGATGGCGACGCCGCGACGCGCCTCCACGACCTCATGCAGCTGCGCGCGCCGCTCTACACGCAGATCGCGGATATCGTCATTCCGACGGACGGGCGGCGCGTACCGGGTGTGGCTGAGCACGTCCTGCGCGAGCTCGCGGCGCTGTCCGGGCCGCGCTGATCCGCAGCGCTCACGTATACTGCGGCCAGTGCCGCGCCTCATGTCTCGCGGCCGGCGGCGGCACGTGCACACCCTGAACGTCGAACTTAGGTCCCGCAGCTATCCCATCCTGATCGATGCCGGGCTCCTGGAGCGCACCGCGGTGCTTAACTCGCACGTAGCGGCGCGCGATGTGCTCATTGTCAGCAACACCACGGTCGCGCCCCTGTACCTGCCGGCGTTGAGCGCCGCACTTACGCCGCGGCGCCTGGTGCCGGTGATCCTGCCGGACGGCGAGGCGCACAAGACTCTGGGCAACCTGTCGCGGATCCTCGACGTGCTCGTCGCCAACCGCTTCGGACGCGATTGCGCCGTACTCGCCTTGGGCGGTGGCGTCGTCGGGGATCTCGCCGGGTTCGCGGCCGCCTCCTATCAGCGCGGAGTCGCGTTCGTTCAGGTCCCGACGACACTCCTGGCGCAGGTGGACTCAGCAGTCGGCGGCAAGACCGGCGTCAATCATCCGGGCGGCAAGAACCTCATCGGCGCCTTCCATCAGCCCGACGCCGTCATCATCGACACGCGCACGCTCACCACCCTGCCGGCGCGCGAACTGCGTGCCGGACTCGCCGAGGTGATCAAATACGGACTCATGGGCGATGCGGTGCTGTTCGCCTGGCTCGAGGGGCACCTGGATGCACTGCTCGCGGGTGAGCCGCAGGCACTGGCGCACGTCATCCGCCGCTCATGCGAGATCAAGGCGGCGATCGTCGGCCGTGATGAGCGCGAACAGGGCGAACGGGCGCTCCTGAATCTCGGCCACACGTTTGGGCACGCGATCGAGTCCGCCACGGCCTACAAGGAGTGGCTGCACGGTGAGGCGGTGGGAGCGGGACTGGTGATGGCGGCCGCCATGTCGCAGGCCTGCGGTTACTTGAGCGCCGCGGATGCCGCCCGGGTGCGACAGCTTGTGGAGCGCGCGGGCCTGCCGGCGCACGCGGGAGATGTCGGTTCGCAAACGCTGCGCGAGCACATGGCTCTCGACAAGAAGGTCAAGGGCGGGCGTATTCGCCTGGTGCTGCTGCGGGGGATCGGCAGCGCGTTCATGACCGATGACTACCCGGACGAGGCACTGCAAAGCACGCTCGCAGCCTACAGCGGGGCCCCGCGATGAACGACACCGCCACCGCGGCGTCGAGCCTTGCGCCCTTCGCGGCGCACGATGACGCGTCACGCGGCCGGCGCTACCCTGAACCGAAGCCGGAACTGCGTAGCGAGTTTCAGCGCGACCGCGATCGCATCATCCATTCCAACGCGTTTCGGCGCCTGGTCTACAAGACGCAGGTGTTCGTGAATCACGAGGGGGATCTCTACCGCACGCGGGTGACCCATTCCATCGAGGTTGCGCAGATCGCCCGCTCGGTGGCTGTCGCGCTCAAGGTGAACGAGGCGCTCACGGAAGCGATCTGTCTTGCCCACGACCTCGGCCACACCCCGTTCGGGCACGCCGGCCAGGACGCGCTGAATGAATGCATGCGCGACTACGGCGGCTTCGAGCACAACCTGCAGTCCCTGCGCGTGGTGGATGAGCTCGAGGAGCGTTACGCGGAATTTCCCGGACTCAATCTCACGTTCGAGTGCCGCGAAGGCATCTTGAAGCACTGCTCGCTCAACAACGCGCGTGAGCTTGGCGAGCTCGGCGAGCGCTTCATCAAGCGCCAGCAGCCGGGACTCGAGGCGCAGATCGCCAATCTCGCCGACGAAATTGCCTACAACAATCACGACGTCGATGACGGCATCCGCGCGCAGCTGCTCGATCTTGCCGCGCTGCGTGAAGTGCGCCTGTTCCGGCGCCAGTACGATGCGGTCGCGGCGCAGTACCCGCAGCTCGGTGAGCGCCGGGTGATTCACGAAACCATCCGGCGCATGATCAACTACATCGTGCTGAATTTCATCCACGCCACGCAGGCGCAGCTCGACGCCGCGCGGCCGCGCAGCATCGACGAGGTGCGCGCGCTGGCGAAGCCGCTCGCTACGCTGAGCGCGGATTGCCGCGAGGAACAGCTGGAACTGAAGGCGTTCCTGCGCGAGCACGTGTACCGGCACTACAAGGTGCTGCGCATGACGACCAAGGCGCAGGTGGTGTTGCGGGAGTTGTTCGAGGCATTTTTCAAGGACCTGAACCTCATGCCGCCGGAGCATCGGGCACAGGCTCTGCAGAGCGAGGTCGCGCAGGGCGCCTCAGGACGAGCCCGCGGGGTTGCCGACTACATTGCCGGCATGACCGACCGCTACGCGATCCTTGAGCATCGAAGATTGTTTGAGCCGGGAGAGAGGACCTGACCGCTGCATCCCGCCTGTGGCTCTATTACTGACGTAATTGTTGAGATTCTCAGCTTGACGTCATGGGCCCTTCTTGGCGCTCATGCACAACCCGCGTAGAGTTTGTGAATTGGCGCCAATTGACCAAGCTGCTGTGAGCTAGGGCCAGCACGCGCCTGCAAATTCTCGAAGGGGTGATGCGCGACTCAGCAAAAATCGCAGCTCTGGGTACGGCCAGGACAATCTTCGAGACGTTGGCACCACACCTGGTCGCGAGCGGCATTACCAGCTCCGAGGCCGAAGCTTTGTTACGAGCGGTGTGTGTTCACGAAGCCGCCAGGTCCTTCGTCGAGCACGGGCGACGCCCTAACGTATCGCAGATTGCCATAAAGACCGGGGTGGACCGGCACGTGGTCGCGGAGATTCTGAAGACGCCACCCAGGGTGGACGGCGCTCTCGAGACACGCCGCGACGCGACGAGCCGGGTCATTGCAGGATGGCTTTCCGACCCGCGTTATTTCAAGAACGGGCGGCCGCTGGCTTTGCAGGTCGGAGATCCGCGCTCCCGTGGTCGCACCGTCTGGTCTTTAATAGAGCACCACGCGCCGGGAGTGTGGCCCAGGCTGGTGATCGATGAGCTCATTCGTGTTGACCTGGTTGAAGTTCTTCCGGACGGGACGTTTCGCTGCGCACACGAAGCAAATTTAGAGCCGGTCGTCCCTCCACGTGTTGTGGACGAGCCCTCCAGTCAGCTCTTACGGGATGCGATTTACAGCCAGCTCGATGATCTGAAATCGGGACGGCGCCGCTCGTGGCGGACAGCCCAGAGCGTGCAGATCACTCGGGACAAGATGCCCCTTGTGCGAAAAATGGTCCGCGATAGACTTGATAG
>JANWKL010000059.1 GCA_025451375.1 Steroidobacteraceae bacterium | reverse complement strand
TCGAGTAGCTGGATCGCGGGCACGAAACGTTCGCGCTGCAGGCCGTCGCGGTACAGCTCGCCCGGCGGGGTGTTGGAGGTGATCACGAGCGTGACGCCCCGACGGATGAGCCCCTCGAAAAGCCCTCCGAGAATCATGGCGTCCGCGATGTCGGACACGTAGAGCTCATCGAGACACAGCACCCGCGTATCGCGCGCCAGGTCCGTCGCCACCGCATCCAGCGGCGAGCGCTGCGCTTTCAGTCGCGTGAGCTTGGCATGCACGTCGTGCATGAAGCGGTGGAAGTGCCGGCGGCGGCGCGCACGTGTAGACAGGGAGTCAAAAAACAGATCCATGAGCCAGGTCTTGCCGCGGCCAACGCTGCCCCACAGGTACAGGCCGCGCGGTGCCTGCGGGGCGGTGCCCGTGAGAGTCGTCAACCACCGCGGCAGTTGTGCTCGCGGGACGTGCGCAGCGCTCACCAGTTGGCGGCGCAGTTCGTCCAGGCGTGCCACGGCGGAAAGCTGGGCGGGATCGGCGGCAAAGCCGCGCGCCATCACCTGCTGTTCATAAAGCTGCTTGAGGCTCGCGCTGTTCCCTGCGCCCGGGGGTGACTCGCTCACTGGTGCATCGGCCGAAATCGCAGGAAGTCGATTTCGGCGGACGGTGGCTCGGTTTCCGCCGGCCAAAGGCGCGACTTTGGCCGGCTGCGGCGGAAGCGACGCGACTGGTTCGGCAGTGTTAGCACGCCTGAGGCCTATAGCGACTGGTAGTTGGGTCCCGAGCCGCCCTCAGGCGTCGTCCAGGTGATGATCTGGTAGGGATCCTTGATATCGCAGGCCTTGCAGTGCACGCAGTTCGCGGCATTGATCTGCAGGCGGCGACCGCCGTGCCCGTCATCCACCATTTCGTAAACGCCCGCGGGACAGAACCGCTCGCAGGGGTTGCCGTACTCGCGGGCGCAGCGATCGGCGCAGATGCTCGTGTCCGCCACTTTCAGATGTGCCGGCTGACTCTCCTCGTGGGCGTTGCCGGCGAAGAACACGAACGACACGCGATCACGCGGCGGCAGCGTGCGCGTTACCCAATGCCGATCAGGAGAATCATAGTCATCAAGTTTCGCCAGCCGTGACCAGTCGGCGGTGTTCTTCAGCGTCCACGGCGATTTCCCGGCCGTGAGCAGTTCCCAGCCGGAGTTGATGAGACCCAGCCACAGACTGCGCTTGAAGGCTGGCTTGAAGTTGCGTACCCGCTTGAGTTCCTGTCCGCCGGGGGACGCACGCCAGCGGGCATCAAAGCCGTCGCAGTTGCCCGTCTCCGCCAGCTGCTCACCTGCCAGGGTTCCTGAGCGGATTGCCTGGTGCACGCCCTTGATCTTCGCGAAATTCAAGGTCCCGCCCGCGTCCCCGATGAGCATCGCACCGGGCATTTCCAGGGTTGGCGTCGACTGCCAGCCGCCGGCGGCGACGGTGCGCGCCCCGGCGGAAACGATTTCCCCGCCTTCGAGCAGTGCCTTCACGCTGGGGTGGTTCTTGTATTGCTGGAACGCCTCGAAGGGTTGCAGGCGCGGGTCCTGGTAGTCCAGGCCGACGATGTAGCCGACGTACACGCGGTCGTTGTCGAGGTGGTACAGGAAGCTGCCCGCGTAGGTGTGGGAATCCGCCGGCCACCCGAGCGCGTGTTCAATGCGTCCCGGCTGCACGCGTCCGGCCGGCAGCTGCCACAGCTCCTTGAACCCCAAGGCAAAGGTCTGGGGGCAATGACCAGCGTCGAGTGCGAACTTCGCGATCAGTTGTTTCGAGACCGAGCCGCGGCACCCTTCTGCGAGCACCGTCACCGGGGCGTGAATTTCCACACCGGCAGTGAAGTTCGGCCCAGGCGTGCCGTCGCTCGCCAGACCCATGTCGCCGATGCGCACACCCGTGACGCGTCCGGCCTCGTCAAACAGCGCTGCAGCGGCGGCGAACCCTGCGAAGACTTCGATACCGAGGCCTTCGGCCTTTTGCGCCAGCCACGCGGTCAGCTGCCCGAGTGAAACGATGAAGTTGCCGTGGTTGTTGAACGGCGTGCCGTAGGTCATTGCCGTCGGCAGGAGTTTCACCAGGAACCCGGGCACCGGCCGGAACGACCCTTTTTGGGTCAGCACGCGGAAATCATCCGCGCCCGCCGGCACCTTCATGCCGGGATATTCGCTCGCCCATTCCGGCAGGAGTTGCAATAGGGGCCCCGGCTCCAGCACCGCCCCAGACAACGAATGCGCGCCGACCGCCGACGCTTTCTCGAGCACGCACACGTTCAGCGCGGGCTTGAGCTGCTTCAGGCGGATGGCGCAGGCAAGGCCCGCCGGTCCCGCGCCGACGATGACGACGTCATATTCCATGACCTCGCGCGGAATGCTGTCGGTGGTGTTTGTTTCGCTCAAGCGCCTGACCCTCGGCAGTTGCTATTTCGGCTGCATGCGGATGGCGCCATCGATGCGGATGGTCTCGCCGTTCAGCATCGTGATCTCGAGCACGCTCGCGACCAGCTTCGCAAACTCCTCCGGGTGCCCGAGTCGGGATGGGAAGGGCACCTGGGCGGCGAGCGAGGCCTGCACGTCCGCGGGCATGCCGTCCATCATCGCGGTGTGAAAGATTCCCGGCGCGATGGAGACGCAACGAATGCCGAAACGCGCCAGCTCGCGCGCGATGGGCAGTGTCATGCCGGCCACTGCAGCCTTGGTGGCCGAGTAGGCCGCCTGGCCGATCTGGCCTTCGAAGGCCGCCACCGATGAGGTATGGATGAGGAGTCCGCGCTCGCCATCCACCCCCGCGGGGTTGTTCTGCATGATCGCCGCGGCCGCCTTGTCGCACAGGAACGTGCCGATGAGATTGATATGGATGACCTTGGTGAAGAACTCGCCCGCCATCGGACCGCTCTTGCCGAGGATGCGTCCGGCGCCGATCACGCCGGCACAGTTCACGAGCAGGTTGAGCCCGCCCATGCGCTCATGCGCTTCGTGCATGGCCGCGTTGACCTCCGCCTCCGAAGTGACATCGCAGCGCGCGAAGCTCGCGTTGGCGCCGAGGGCTGCCGCGGCCGCCCGTCCCGGGCCTTCCTGCACGTCGAAGATGACGACCTTGCCGCCGTTCGCACTGACATGGCGCGCAACCGCGTTGCCGAGTCCCGAAGCGCCGCCCGTGACGACCGCGCGAGCATCCTGGATTTTCATAGCACTTCCACCGCCACGGCGACCGCCTCGCCGCCCCCGATGCATAGCGCCGCGATGCCGCGCTTGCCGCCGCGCGCCTTGAGCGCGTGGACGAGCGTTGTCAGGATGCGCGCGCCGGTTGCCCCGATGGGATGGCCCAATGCGCACGCACCGCCATTAACGTTGACCCGGGCATGGTCGAGGTCCAGATCGTGCATCGCCGCCATGGTGACCACGGCGAAGGCTTCGTTGATCTCATAGAGGTCAGCGTCGTTGGGCTGCCAGCCGAGCTGTGCCAGCACCTTCTTGATGGCCCCGCTCGGCGCCGTCGTGAACCACTCCGGCTCCTGGGCGTAGCTCGCGTAGGCAAGCACGCGTGCGAGCGGCTTCAGTCCCCTGGCCTGGGCGTTGGCGCCGCTCGTCAGCACCAGTGCCGCGGCGCCGTCGGAAATCGACGAGGAGCTGGCGGCTGTTACGGTGCCGTCCTTGCTGAAGGCGGGCTTGAGCCCGGGGATCTTCGCTGGGTCGCACGTGCCCGGGGTTTCATCGCGCGCCACCAGCGTTTCGCCCTTACGGCTCTTGACGGTCAGGGGGGTGACCTCGGCGTCGAAGTCGCCGCTATCGACCGCGCGCATGGCGCGTTTCACCGACTCAATGGCAAACGCATCCTGCTGCGCGCGCGTGAAGTTGTATTTGGCCGCCACCGCATCGCCGAAGGTGCCCATCAGTTTCCCGTCCCACGGGCTCTGCAGGCCGTCGTAGAACATGTGATCGAGCACTTCGCCATGACCCATCCGGTAGCCACCACGCGCCTTGGGCAGAAGGTACGGCGCGTTGGACATGGACTCGAGGCCGCCCGCGAGCACGGTGTCTGCTGCACCGGTACGGATCTGGTCGGCGGCGAGCATCACGGCTTTGAGTCCCGAGCCACACATCTTGTTTATGGTGGTGCAGGGGACGCTCACCGGTACGCCGGCGGCAATCGCGGCCTGGCGCGCCGGCGCCTGGCCGAGTCCCGCGGGCAATACGCACCCCAAGATGACTTCGTTGAGATCCGCGGCGTTGACACTGGCGGCCTGGATGGCCGCCCTGGCCGCCGCGGCGCCGAGCTGTACGGCGGTGAGCGGCAACAGTACGCCTTGAAACGCGCCGATCGGCGTGCGCTTGGCGGAGACGATGAGGACATCTGGAGTTGACATGTGACGGCCTTAGGTTTGCGAATGGTCAGCGGGCAAGTGGCGCAGTGCGCCGTGTTGCCGGTCGCGCGGGAGTGCGGGCGCCGCGACGCGGGGCACGACGGGCGATCTGCGCCCCACGGTTGCCGCGCGGGCGCAGGCCCGTTTCGAAAATGGCGAGGAATGAGGCGGCAATTTGCCCCCCGGTGAGGGACTGGTCCTCACGATACCAATAGGCGATCCAGTTGAGTGCTCCGGCGAGGGCGAACGCGGTCATCTTCGGGTCGCAGGGGTGAATGGACCCGTCCTGCACCCCTTCGCGGATGAGGCGGCGGATGCCGTGGTCGATTTCCGACTTCAGCGCCTTGATGTGGCGGCTCATGGCCGGCGACAGGTCCTGGTCCTCGGTGCGCGCCATGCACCAGCCGAACTCGGAGGCCATCGCTTCCCCGTAGTGGCGCAGCACCGCCCACAGGCGCTCCCGCGCTGGTGCCTGCTGGCCGCGCGTGTCACGAAACGCCGCGCGGATCTGCTCGACCCCCGCCAGGAAGCACTGGAATAGCAGCTGCTCCTTGCTCGTGACGTAGTAGTACACGGTGGGCTTGGTAACCTCGAGCCGGGCGGCGATGTCATCCAGTGAGGTGTTGTGATAGCCCTTGCGATTGAACTCCCGGGCCGCGGCGCGTACCACCGCATCGCGTTTGAGCTTGTGGCCGCGCTGCCGTTCGCGGCTCGAGGCCCACGGCGAGGCTTTGCCGGCGGACTGCCTGGCGGCGGGAGCGGGGGTGGAGCGGCGGTGATTCATGGCTTACGGAGTATTATACGGGCGGGGTACTGCTTAAGGTGGGCGGCGCCCGCGCGGGCCGCACTGGTCAAGGCCGCGCCAGCGGGGTTGGCCGGCCGCCGGAGTTGGGATCATACTCATCGGTAGGTATCCTACCCACGAGTAAGGCAGCAAGTCCATCCGCGCATCGCAGCGTGCATGGCAAGCGGGAAAAAATTATGAACGCCGATCTTAAGGGTAGCGCGGCCGTCGCCGGCAAGGAGCCGGCCGCCGAACGCGCGCCGCTGCGTTTCGTGTCCGCGGCGTCGCTGTTCGACGGCCACGACGCCGCCATCAACATGATCCGGCGCCTGTTGCAGTCGCGCGGCGCCGAGGTCGTGCATCTCGGGCATAACAGGAGTGTCGCCGACATCGTGCGCGCCGCCATCGACGAGGACGCTGACGCGGTCGCGGTGAGTTCCTACCAGGGCGGGCATAACGAGTACTTCGCCTATATGGTGGACATGCTGCGCGAGCGGGGCTACGGCCACGTGCGGGTCATTGTCGGCGGGGGCGGCACGCTTGCTCCCGACGAGATCGAGGCGCTCGAGCGCCACGGCGTGGAGAAGATCTACACGCCCGAGGACGGCCGGCGCCTGGGACTCGCGGGCATGATCGGCGATGTGTTTACGCGCGTGGCCGCCGCCCGCAAGCCTGCCTACGAGTTTCGGCCGCTGAACGCGCGCGACCACGGCCTGATTGCCCGCACCATTTCGGTCCTGGAAGGCGCGGACTACGACGAGACCAGCGGCGGGCAGGTGGAGCAGATCCGCCGCGCCCTCGGCCGCGCGCGCAACAAGGTGCCGGTCATCGGCATTACCGGCACCGGTGGGGCGGGCAAGTCGAGCCTCACGGATGAACTGCTGGCGCGTCTGGTGCGCCAGTTCCCGCAGGCGCAGATCGCGGTGGTGGCGATGGATCCAACGCGACGCCGCAGCGGCGGCGCGCTGCTCGGGGATCGCATCCGCATGAACAGCCTGTCGGCGGAAAGCATTTTCATGCGCTCCCTCGCCACGCGGCGCGCGCACCTGGCGACCGCGGCGGTGCTGAAGGACGTGATTGAGCTCTACAAGGCGGCGGGTTTTGACCTCGTCATCGTCGAGACCGCCGGCATCGGCCAGTCGGACACCGAGATCGTGGATCTGGTGGACCTGTCGCTGTACGTCATGACCAGCGAATACGGTGCGGCGAGCCAGCTGGAAAAGATCGACATGCTCGACTTCGCCGACTTCATCGTGCTCAACAAGGCCGAGAAGCGCGGCGCCGAAGACAGTCTGCGTGACGTGAAGAAACAATGGCGGCGCAATCACCCCGACCAGGCGCGGCTTGCGGACGCCGAGTTGCCGGTATTTCCGACCATCGCCAGCCGCTTCAATGATCCCGGGGTTAACGCGCTGTTCGCGGCTGTGTGTGCGCGGCTTAACGCCAAAGAAATCGGCAGCTTCTCGTGGCAGGTTACTGACCCGGGCCCGACGGCGCTGACGGCACGCACACCACTGATTCCGGGCGCCCGCACCCGCTACCTGGCGGAGATCGCCCGCGACGGCCGCGCCGCGCGCGCGCAGATCGAGACCCGGGTGGATGCGGCGCGGCGCGCCTTCGGCCTGTACGAGTCCCTCAAGGCGCTGCATGACGCGCGCCTGCCGGCGCCGCTCGAGCCGTTCGCACCGGAGCTGCTCACGGAAGTTAGCGCCGATGCCACCCGGCGCGAGCTGCGCACCGCCTACAACCGCGCGCTGGAGCAGATCGGCGCCGCTGGTGTCGGGGAGCTGCGGGCCTGGCCGGCGCGCGTGCGCTCGGCGACCGAGGAGAACTACTCCTACAAGGTCCGCGATCGGGACGTGAAAGGTGAGAACTACACCCAGAGCCTCGCGCGCTTAGCCGTACCGAAGCTCGCGGTGCCGCGGCTGAAGGACTGGGGTGAAACGCTGCATTTCCTCCTCACCGAGAACCTGCCCGGCGCCTACCCCTATACCGGCGGTGTGTATCCTTATCGCCGGGAAGCGGAGGATCCGACGCGCATGTTCGCCGGCGAAGGCGGACCTGAGCGCACTAACCGCCGCTTCCATTACCTGGGACACGGTCATGGGCCGCGCCTCTCGACGGCCTTCGATTCCACCACGCTGTACGGAGAGGATCCGGACACGCGGCCGGATGTCTACGGGCGCACGGGAAATTCCGGCGTCTCGATCGCGACGCTGGATGACATGAAGAAGCTCTATTCGGGCTTTGACCTGTGCGATCCGGCGACGTCGGTGTCCATGACCATCAACGGTCCGGCGCCGATCATCCTGGCGATGTTCATGAACACCGCAATCGACCAGCAGGTCGAGCGCTATCTGAAGAGTGACGGCCGCTGGCCGGCGGCCGAAAAAAAGATCGCCGCCCTGCTGAAGGAACGCACCACCGGCGGTGTGCTCGCGCCGGCGTACAAAGGCGAGCTGCCGCCGCACCACGACGGCTCGGGGCTGGCGCTGCTGGGCGTCACCGGGGATGAGCTCGTGCCGCGCGCGGATTACGAGCGCATCCGCAACAGCGCCTTGCAGGCGGTGCGCGGCACGGTGCAGGCCGACATCCTCAAGGAGGACCAGGCGCAGAACACCTGCATTTTCTCGACCGAGTTCGCGCTACGCATGATGGGCGACGTGCAGCAGTACTTCATCGATGAGCGGGTACGCAATTTCTACTCGGTGTCGATTTCCGGTTATCACATCGCGGAAGCCGGGGCCAATCCCGTCTCGCAGCTGGCGTTCACGCTCGCCAACGGCTTCACCATCGCCGAGTACTACCTGGCGCGCGGCATGAAGATCGATGACTTCGCTCCCAACCTGTCGTTCTTCTTCTCCAACGGCATGGATGCGGAGTACGTGGTGATCGGACGGGTGGCGCGGCGCATCTGGGCACGGGCCATGCGCGAGCGCTACCAGGCCGGTCCCCGCAGCCAGATGCTCAAGTATCACGTGCAGACTTCCGGCCGCAGCCTGCATGCGCGCGAGATTTCCTTCAACGACATCCGCACGACCCTGCAGGCCATGTACGCGCTGTTCGACAACTGCAACAGCCTGCACACCAATGCCTATGACGAGGCGCTCACCACTCCGACGGAAGAGAGCGTGCGGCGTGCGGTTGCGATCCAGCTCATCATCAATCGCGAACTTGGCCTCAACAAGATCCAGAACCCCTGGCAGGGCTCGTTTGCGATCGACTACCTGACGGACCTGGTGGAAGAGGCGGTGTACAAGGAGTTCGAAGCGTTGTCCGAGCGTGGTGGGGTGCTCGGGGCCATGGAGACCATGTACCAGCGCGGCAAGATCCAGGAAGAATCGCTCTACTACGAGACCAGGAAGCACGATGGCACGCTGCCGATCGTCGGCGTCAACACCTTCCTCTCCGGAGCCGATGGGTCCGAGGAGCTCAAGGGGGCGCAGCTCATCCGCTCGAGCGACGAAGAGAAACAGGATCAGGTCGCGGCGGTGCGCGCCTTCCAGGCACGTAACGCGGCGCGCGCGCCGGCGGCCATGAGCGCGCTGCAGGCGGCCGCTGCCGGCGGCGGCAATGTGTTTGCGGAGCTCATGCAGAGCGTCAAGGCCTGCTCACTCGGGCAGATCTCGCGGGCGCTGTACCAGGTGGGCGGTCAGTATCGTCGCAACATGTAAGGTCCGGCTCGCCCAGGCCGGCGAGGATGGCGGCGCGCGCACTCGCGCATAGCTCCGATACCTCATCGGGTGTCGGCGGGCTCCGGGGTGCGAGCGCCGGCAGGATTTCAAGTTCCAGCGGTCCCGGAAGGGGCAGGGCGCCGCTCGGCGACAAACCGCGCCGCGTGCCGCGCACGATCGCCGGCACGACCGGACAGCCGGCGCGCACCGCGCTCACGAATGCGCCGGTGTGGAATTTCAGGAGGCCGGGTGTGCGGGTGAACGTGCCTTCCGGAAAGAACACCAGCGAGTGGCCGTCGATCGCCTGCCGCATCAGGCGCCGCGCATCGCTCGCGCCACGGCTGCGGTTGAAGCGCTCCACGAATTCACTCCCCAGCCTGCCGAGGAGCGCGCCGACCACCGGCACGGAGGCCATCTCGCGCTTGATCACGAAGCCAAAGCGCGGCGGCAGGGCGGCGGTGAGGACGATGCCGTCGAGGTAGCTGGCGTGGTTGCAGACCACCACGCACTGATCCTCCGGCAGGCGCTGCGCGAACTTCACCGTCAGCGGCATACCGGCGAGGTGCAGGAAGACCCGCGCCAGGGCGCGCGCGGCCGCGCGCCGCCACGACAGCCGCGGCAGCACCACCAGCATGAGGAGCACGATCATTCCCACGCACAGAAAACTGGCGAGCACCCAGGCGGTGTACGCCACTCGCGCCGGCGCCAGGATGATTGTCCGCAATGAAGGAAGAAGACTCACGATGATTTTCCGGCCATGCCCCACGGAGGCGCTAAGGTATGTGAACTGGTTCTCTTTATGTTAATGCCAGAACGCAGGTGTGAAGATCATCACGTCGACGCGCTGCCCGTGGTCACCATACTGCGCTCACCACATTCCCCGGAAGACCGGAACTACCTTGTCCAACCCGTCCACGGCCGTTGCCATCACCTCCACCGCCGAGTCCGACCCGGCGGTCACCCGCTTTCTCGACGCGGTGTGGATGGAGCGTGGCCTGTCGCCGAACACGCTCGCCGCCTACCGCGCCGATCTTACGGCGCTCGCCCGCTGGCTGGCCGAGCGCAATCTGTCCATCATGCGCACCTCGCGCGTGGACCTGCAGGATTTCATCGCCTGGCGCGTGCGCGCCGGCGCGCGGCCGCGTTCGACTGCGCGGCAGCTGTCCAGTTTCCGCCGCTTTTTCCGCTACTTCATGCGCGAAGGGGTGATCCGTGAGGACCCCACCGCGCAGATCGCGATGCCGAAGATCGGCCGCTCGCTGCCGCGCTCGCTGACGGAGGAGGAAGTTGAGTCGCTGCTGCAGGCGCCGCTGGTCGCCGATCCGCTCGGCAACCGCGATCGCACCATGCTGGAAGTGCTGTACGCAACCGGCCTGCGCGTGACCGAACTCGTCAACCTGCGCCAGGGGCAGATCAACCTGAACCAGGGGGTGATCCGCATCCTCGGCAAGGGTGACCGCGAGCGCCTCATTCCGCTTGGCGAGGAAGCCATGCGCGCTCTCAAGGAGTTCGCCAAGGGAGCGCGCGCCGAGATCCTGCTCGAGCGCCAGACCGACTACCTGTTTCCGACGCGCCGCGGCGATCGCATGACGCGTCAGGCCTTCTGGCACATCATTAAGCGCTACGCCCGCAAGGCGGGCATCGGGCGCGAGCTGTCGCCGCACACGCTGCGACACGCCTTTGCCACCCATCTGCTCAACCACGGCGCTGACCTGCGCGTGGTGCAGATGCTCCTCGGGCACAGCGATCTGTCCACCACGCAGATCTACACCCATGTGGCGCGGGAACGCATGAAAGAGCTGCATTCCCAGCACCACCCCCGCGGCTGACAGCCGGTCGGTTCGAGCCACCTGCGGCTCTGTTAAACTTGCGAACCAACCCCAGCGCGGCGGGTCCAATCCCGCGCGTGCTTTTCGGTGAGAAGGTTCAGCAGCTGATGTTGCGTAAAATCGCCTCGATTCTGGTGACTATTGTCATGTGCTCGCAGCTCGCGAGCGCGCAGGCGCCGGATGCGCGCGCCGAGGTTGCCAGCCGCATTCCGGGCACGCACCCGGACCAGCTGCGGGCGACGCCGGTGCCGGGTGTGTATGAGCTGACCCGGGGCACTGACATCGCCTACGTCAGCAGCGACGGCAAGTACGCCATCAGCGGGGATATGATCACGCTGGCCAGCGACGAAAACCTGACCGAGGCACATCGGCGTGAGATCCGCGCCCGCATGATTGCGGCGATTCCCGAGAGCGAAATGCTGGTTTTCGGCTCGCCGGATGCGAAGTACACGGTGACCGTGTTCACCGACGTGGACTGCGCCTACTGCCGCAAGCTCCATAGCGAGATGGCCGAGTACAACCACCTCGGTGTGCGGGTGCGCTACCTGCTGTTTCCGCGCACCGGGCCCGGCACGCCCTCATGGATCAAGGCCGAGCAGGTGTGGTGCTCTGCGGATCGCAAGGACGCGCTGACCCGCGCGAAACTCGGCCAGCCATTGACGAACAAGGTCTGCGCCAGCAATCCCGTGGCCCGTTTTCATGCCCTGGGCCAGGACTTCGATCTGCAGGGAACCCCCGACATCGTGCTCGCGAACGGGGAGATGTTTCCGGGCTACGTGCCGCCGGTTGAGCTGGCACAGCATCTGCGGGATCCGAAGGCCAACTAGCCTGACTGGGCGAAATCGCGTGCCACGATCATCTCAGCAGCCGAGCACTCCGTGGCAAGGCTGGCGCAGGGACTTTGGCCGGCTGCGTCTGAGTCCTAACGCTCCAGCAGGCGCAGCTTGTCCGGCTTGCCTTCCCATTCCTTGGCGTCCGCCGGCGCTTCCTTCATTTCCGTGATCACGGGCCAGCCCTTCGCAAGCTCCGCGTTCAGCTGCTTGAACTGCTCCTGACCTGCGGGCAGCTCCTCCTCCGAGAAGATGGCCTCAACGGGACACTCCGGCTCGCACAGGGTGCAGTCGATACATTCGTCCGGATCGATGACCAGGAAGTTCGGCCCCTCGTGGAAGCAGTCGACCGGACAAACTTCCACACAGTCCATGTACTTGCACTTGATGCAGTTTTCGGTGACGACAAAGGTCATGCGTGTTCCTGGAAGCGGTGTGCGTAAGCGTTAACGGAATCGATTGTGCCATGCCGCCCCGCGGCCGGCCAAAGTCCATGCGCCCGCGATTT
>JANWKL010000058.1 GCA_025451375.1 Steroidobacteraceae bacterium | reverse complement strand
TGACGTGAAAGCCGTTGATGTCGTTGAGCCAGCCGTCCCAGGTCTCGGCAACGACCGGCAGCGACCACCACGAATCCGTAGCATCCGCCGGTCCGTGCGCTACGCGCCAGGCGATGACCGCGTCGCGCACCACGCCGACGCTGTGAGTATTGGTGATCATCACGGGCCCTTCCAGAAAGCCCGATTCCTCCACCCAGGTCGTGCCGGTCATCTCGCCGTTGCCGTTCTGCGCGTACCAGCCGGCGAAGGAAAAGTGCTGCATGGAGGCAGCGCCACGCGGCACAACGGCGGTGACACCCGTTCGGACCGGCCCCTTGCCGACCACGAGTTTGCCGCTGCCCGCGATGAGGGTCGTTTGGCCGACCAGGACGCCGTCGACGTCGGTGATCGCATTCAGCGGGCCTGGTGTGCCGTCGAACGGCACGCCCAGATCACGGGCGCGCGGGCGGGGTTTTGTCGCGTCCGCGCCGCTGCCGGCGGCGCCCGCGATGGACGCGAGCAGCAGGAACGCAAACACAGCGATGGCATGACGCGGCATGAGCTAAGTACCTCCAGCAGAGGCCGCAATCGCACCGCCGCGCACGTGAGCGTACCACCAGTACACCGGCACGCCCGCGGCGCTCAGCACCAGCGCCCACAAGAGCGACTTGCCGCCGATGCCGATGAAGACCCACACGCAATAGCAGGTGGCGATGAGCGCGGCCGCGAACCAGCGCGACTCGCGCGCGCCGGGGCGGGGAATCTCGCCGCGTCGCCACAGCACCAGCACCGCCAGCGCGCAGCCGAAATAAATCGGCAGGTTAGCGGCGGTGACGACGACGCTGAGGAAAGTGAAGCCGGCCGCCATCGACTCGTCGTAGTTCATCAGCAGCATGACGCTGGCGGCAATGCCGGTCAGCAGGAAGGCACGCGTCGGTGCGCCGTGCGAATTCACCTTGCCCAGTGGCGCCGGGAAGGCACCGTGCCTGGCGAAGCTCACGGTGATTTCCCCCAGCACCAGCGTCCAGCCGTTGAGCGCGCCGAGGCCGCTCACGATCACGAACGCCGCCAGCAGCTTGCCGGATGTAGAACCCAGGAAGCGCACAAACAGATCGGCGAACGGTGCATTCGAGGCTGCCAGCTCGGTCTGCGGGATCAGCAACATCGGCACCAGCGAGATGCAAATGTAGATGAGCGCCACGATGAGTGTTCCGGCGAAGGTGGCGCGGGGGATGGTGCGGCCCGGGTCCCTTACCCTGCCGGCCGGCATCGCGGCGCATTCGACGCCCAACATCGCAAACAGCGCGATGGTCGAGGCCCCGATCACGGCACTCAGCGAGAGCGGAGTTGGCGGCACGTGCACTACCTGCGCGGCGTGCGGTGCGAGCAGCGCCCACGCGCCCAGGGCGACAATACCCACCTGCGGCAGCAGCTTCAGCGCGGTGCTGAGCAGCTGTACCCAGCCGGCGAGGCGCACACCGCGCAGATTGATCAACACGAACAGCCACAGCAGTGACAGCGCCGTGACGGCGGCAAGCCATCGATGCAGGCTCAGCACTGGGAAAAAGATCGACAGGTAGCCGACGACGCCGATCGCAATGGCCGCGTTGGTGACCCAGGTGGCGACCCAATAGCTCCATAGCATCACGAATGAGACGCCGCCACCGAACGCGCGACTGGCGTAGGCGTACGGTCCGTCGTCGTCCGGAAAACTGCGCGCCAGCCCCGCGAATACCCAGGCCACACAAATGCAGCCGCCGGCGGTGATCAGCCAGGCCGGAATCGCGTTGACGCCGTAGGGGGCAAGTGCCGCTGGCATCATGAAGATGCCGATGCCGATGGTGTTGCCCACCACCAGCGCGGTACACATCAAGACTCCCAGGACGCGGGGCTCGCTGGCGGCGGTAGACACGGCGGCGGGACCTACGAACTCAACGCCAGCGCTTCAGTCAGCGCGGTCTCGATGAGTCCCATGGCTTCATCGACGTGCCCACGGTTGATCATGAGCGGCGGAATGAAGCGCACGGTACTCGCGCCGCAGGACAAGAGCAGCAGGCCATTGTGGAATGCGCGCGTCAGCACGGCATCGCACAGCGCCCTGGCGGGCGCCCGCGTCGCGCGGTCCGTCACGAGCTCCATCCCGATCATGAGTCCCTTGCCCCGCACCTCACCGATGCACTCGAAGCGCTCCTGCAGCTGCCGCAGCCGCCCAAAGAAATACTCACCGATGCTGGCGGCGTTGGCCGCGTATTCGTTTTCGACCAGTTCGAGGGTGGCGAGGGCTGCCGCGCAACACAGTGGATTGCCACCGAACGTGTTGCCGTGCGCACCGCGCTTCCACTTCTCCATATGCGTGCGGCGCGCCACGACCAGGCCGATCGGCAGCCCGGAGCCCAGGCCCTTGGCGAGCGTCATGATGTCAGGCGCCACGCCCCAATGCTGGCTGGCAAACATCCTGCCGGCGCGGCCGATGCCGCATTGCACCTCATCGAAGATGAGAAGGATGCCGTGCCGGTCGCACAGCTGCCGCAGACCCGTCAGGAAACTGTCCGGGGGCACGAGATATCCGCCTTCGCCCTGGATGGGCTCGACCAGGATCGCGGCGACCTCCTGTGCCGGCACGTTGCTCTGGAACAGTACGCTCTCGATGTAGTCGATGACGGCCTTGCCCTGGTCGGCGCCGGTGAGCAGTGGCCGGTAGGGGTTGGGGTAGGGCACGTGGGTGACCCCGGGCATGGTCGGGAAAAATCCGGCCTGCTGGGTGTACTTGCTGGAGGTGAAGGCGAGTGAGCCCATCGAGCGGCCGTGAAAGCCGCCGAGGAAGGCGATGAATCGCGGTCGTCCGGTGACGTAGCGTGCGAGCTTGAGTGCACCTTCCACCGATTCGGTGCCGCTCTGGCAGACGAGCGCTTGCGCGGGCGCACCCACGGGATCCAGGGTGTTGATCTTTTCCGCCAGGCGCGTCATGCGCTCGTGCCAGTAGTCGGAACTGATGTGCAGGAAATCATCGGCCGCGTCCTTGATCGCCTGCACGACCTGCGGGTGCGCGTGACCGGTGCTGCAGACACCAATGCCGCTCATGAAGTCCAGAAAGCGGTTGCCATCCACGTCCCACACCTCGGCGCCGCGGCCCTTGGCCATCACGAACGGATAATCACGTGGATAGGACGGGGTGGTGACGGGCCGGTCGCGCGCGAGCAGCGCCTGCGCCACGGGGCCGGGCAGCGGCGTGCGAATGTGGGGTGAGCGCATGTTCGAATCCTTATAAGTTGATGTGCACTGGCCTGGCGTGTGCGATGCGGGTACGTGCATGCAGATCCCGCAGAGTCGCAAGTTCGGCAGGCTCCGGGGCTGGCACGCTCTCCAGCGTATCGGCCACTTGCAGCGGCCAGCCGGTCGCCGCGCGCACGGCGGCCACACTCACACCCGGATAGAGCGCGGTTAATTGCAGCTGCTTGCTCTCGGGATGCGGGCGCAGCACGCCAAAGTCGGTAATCACGGCGCTTGGGCCCCCGCCGGGGCAGCCGCTGGCGCGGCGCTCGCCGCCACCCGCGAGATAGCCGCACGAGGTACGAAAATCGAGCCGCGACACGAAGCTGCGCGGCGACTGTTTCATGACCACCAGCACTTCGCGCGCGTAGGTGGAGATCTCCGGTGCGCCACCGGCCCCTGGCAGACGCACGCTCGGGTGCGCATAGGCGCCGATGACGGTGCTGTTGAGATTGCCGAAGCGATCGATCTGCGCCGCACCGAGAAAGCCCACGTCGATGCGGCCGCGCTGCAGGTAGTGCGCGAAGATTTCCGGCAGCGACACGAGGCAGGTCGCGGTCTCGGCGAGCTCGCCGTCGCCGATTGACAGCGGCAGCACGACCGGCCGGGTTCCCACCGTGCCGGACTCATAAATCAGGACCAGATCCGGGGCGTGAGTCATGCGGGCGAGATTGCAGGCGGCACTCGGCAGGCCGATTCCCACGAAGCACACCGCGCCGTTGCGCAGTTGCCGGGCGGCGGTCACGGTCATGATTTCGTCGCGGCTGTAGTCCGGGGAGCTCATGCGGCCACGCCCAGCGCCCGCAACAGTCCGGCGTGGTCGCGTACCCCGACTACGTGTCGCTGCATCCACGCGAGGAACCCTTCCCGGTCGCGCGCGATCTCATCCCAGGCGCGATAGAAGGCATTGTCGCGCGGGTAGTAGCCCTGGGCGTAGGAAGGATAGGCGCCCCCCGGCACGATGCTCGCGGCCGTAATCACCCACGAGGGCAATACGATGGCGTTCATTTCTGCCGGCAGCGCCTCGACCCGCTCCTCGACCGTCACCAGTACCCGCCGCGCTGCCATGGCCGCTTCCCTGGCAGCCCCGAGGATGCCGCGGATCAGCACGTTGCCGTCGGCATCGATCTGCTGCGCGTGCAGGATGGTGACATCCGGAGTGATCGCCGGCACCGCCGCCAGATCCGCGCCCGTGAACGGGCAGTGCATGGTGCGCAGGCTCGCCCCCGGCGCGTGCAGCGGATCCGTCCCGGCGTAATGACGCAACAGTCCGCACGGTAGCCCGCTGGCGCCAGCCTGGTAAGCGACCGCCATCTGCGCGTGTGTGAACTCAGACAGGGCCAAAGGCCGCGGCCACTGTCTCTCGACGGCGTCGCGCAAACGATGCAGCGAACCAACACCCGGATTGCCTCCCCAGGAAAACGTCAGCCGCTCGGCGCACCCCATGCCGATCAACTGGTCGTAGATGAGATCGGGCGTCATGCGTATCAGATGCAGGTTACGCCGCTGCTGGCGGATGATTTCGTGGCCGGCCGCAAAGGGAATCAGGTGTGTAAACCCCTCCAGTGCAATGCTTTGGCCATCGCACACGTGAGTCGCGATCGCCTCGGCCAGCGGCAACACTTCCATAGGGCCTACTCGACGACGGTCTGCGACTGCTCGCGCAGGTACTGCGGCAGATAGTAGAAAGAGGCGATGGCCTTGCCGGTAGTCCCCGAGCCCTTCCAGCCGCCGAACGGCTGGTAGCCGGGCCACGCACCGGTCGTCGCGCCCTGCGGGCGATTGGCATAGGTTACGCCGGCCTCGATGTGCTGCTGAAACCAGGCAATCTCGTCACCGGCACCGTAGAAACCCGCCGTCAATCCCAGCGGCGAGGCGTTGGCGAGGCCCATGGCTTCATCGTTCGAGGCCACGCGGTGGAGCATCAGGATGGGCAGAAACATCTCAACCGACCACAGCCCGTGCTCCGGTGGTGCCTCGGCGAGCGTTGGCCGCACAAAAAACCCGCGTGCCAGAGCGCCCTCCCGCAGTTGCTCACCCCCGGTGAGAACGCGGGCGCCAGCGGCGCGCAGCAGCGCGGCATAGCGCGCGTAGTCATCGTAGCCGGAGCGCGTCGCGACCGGGCCGAGCCAGTTCTCACGGCGCGCCGGATCGCCGATGCGCAGCGCCGTGCATTGTTGCAGCAGCCTCTCCAGCAGCGCGTCGGCTACCTGATGATGTACGTAGAGGCGCGAGAGGGCAGAGCACTTCTGCCCGCCCATGCCAAAGGCGGAGCGCACGATTCCCGCGGCGGCGCGGGTAAGATCGGCGCTGGCGGTGACAATGCAGGCGTTCTTGCCGCCCATCTCGGCAATGCACGGTCGCGGGTACCGACCGGACTGCAGCTTGAGCGCGATCTGTCGGCCGACATCGTAGGAGCCGGTGAATGTCACGCCCGCGGTGAGCGGATGCTCCACGAGCGTGGCGCCGATCGCGGCGCTCGAGCCGCTCAGGTAGTTGAAGACTCCCGGCGGCAGGCCGGCATCCCGGATGCAGTCCGCGAGCAGCCGTCCCGCCCAGGGGGTCGCGGTCGCTGCTTTCAGTACCACGGTATTGCCGGTGATGAGCGCGGCAGCCACCGGGCCGGCCGCCAGCGCCACCGGGAAGTTGAACGGTGTGATCACCACCCACGCGCCGTATGGCTTCAGCACGCTGCGGTTGCGTGACACGTGGCTGGTCAAAGGATCATCGGGCAGCGCGCGATCAAAGCCCTGCGCACGCTCGAAATCGTCGCAGTAGGTGTAAAAGAAATCGGCCGCCTCCTGGGCTTCGCCGAGGGCTTCCATGCGGTTCTTGCCGACTTCCAGAGTCAGCGCCGCCGCAATGTCGTAGACACGCTCCTCGATGAGCTGCCCAACGCGGCGCAGCAGTCGCAAGCGGGTCGCCAGCGCAGTTTGCTTCCATGCCGGCCAGGCGGCGTGCGCGGCGCGCAGCGCCTGGTCGGCGTCCGCCGGGCTGGCGGACGCGAATTCACCCAGCACCTGCTCGTGGTTGGCAGGATTGTGCGTGCGCATGACCTGCTTCGCCGGGCGATCTTCGCCTGCCACGTGGAGGGAGTGATGTGCGCCAAGCGTGCCTGAGATTCGCGCCATGCCGGCGTCGAAGCGGGCATGCAGCTCCTCGGGGGGGTTGAACATCGTGGC
Organism: Steroidobacteraceae bacterium; assembly: GCA_025451375.1. GTDB lineage: Bacteria > Pseudomonadota > Gammaproteobacteria > Steroidobacterales > Steroidobacteraceae > 13-2-20CM-66-19. The sequence continues at coordinate 1,995 of JANWKL010000058.1, read as the reverse complement.
GTAGGTGAGCTTGAAACTCATCGGTGCATTCCCGCCAGTGCTATTATCGAACATCAATTCGCTGTGCGAATTCACATTAAACGGCGGTAGTGCGGCCGTCAACGCGACCTGACGCGAGGGATGATGCCAGCCGAGATCGCGATCCGCGGCCCGCAACGCGCCGCTGCGGCGCTCGCCTTTGACGAAAGCCCGGATCACGTGCAGTCGCTGCAGCGCGGCCTGGCGGTGATCCGGGTGTTCGACGCCGAGCACGCGGCGCTCACCCTTTCGCAAGTCGCCGCCCGGGCCGGATTCGCGCGGGCGGTGGCACGGCGCCTGCTGATGACGCTCGAGTATCTTGGCTATGTCGCACGACAGGGGCGACAGTTTTCGCTGACGCCGCGGATTCTGGAGCTGGGATTCAGTTACCTGTCGTGCCTGCCGGTGGCGACGCTGGCGCAGCCCTTCATGGAACAGGTGGCGCACGAGATCGACGAGTCGTGCTCGCTTGCAGTACTGGATGCGCACGACATCGTCTACGTGCAGCGCGTCGCGGTCCGCAAGGTCATGACCATTACCCTCGGCATCGGCGCGCGGCTGCCGGCGTTTTGCACCTCCATGGGCCGGATGTTGCTCGCCGGTCTTGCGGAAGAGGACCTGGAGTCCTGGTTGCGCGGTCTGCGGGCGCAGGCCTTGACGCGTTTTACGTTGACGGAAAGGTCGGAGTTGCGCACGGCGGTGGAACGCGCGCGGGCGCAGGGTTACATCTACGTGGAGCAGGAGCTGCAGGAGGGGCTGTGCTCCGTCGCTGTGCCGGTGCGCGACGAGCGCGGCAATATGGTTGCAGCGCTGAATGCGGGAATGCCGTTTCGGGTTGGCGCCCGCGCGCATGCCCTGAAAAAAGTGCTGCCGGCGCTGCGCGCCGGGGCCCGCAACATCGAGCGCAGCCTGGCGGGCCGGCCGGGCAATGTGGCCTCGCAGGGGTCGACGCTGAGCGCAGCCGCGCGCTGATCCGGCGAGGAGTCACCGCATGGTAGTGCGCTTGCAAGTCAGCTTACTGCTGCTCGGTTCGCTCTCAGGCGGCTGGCTGGGCGCGCAGCCGCCGCCCACCGCAGCCGCGATCGATCTGCCACATTCGTACTACTACAACGAGATGTACCTGCCCCAGCTGACGAGCGGCCCGAGCAGCGTCGCCTGGTCACCGGACTCGCGCGAAGTGGTCTACTCGATGGCCGGCTCCCTGTGGCGCCAGAAGACCGATTCGACCGTTGCCGAGCAACTGACAGACGGAGCCGGCTATGACTATCAGCCGGACTGGTCGCCGGACGGACGTTTCATCGTCTACGTGGCAGGTTCGGGGGCGGCGCTCGAATTGTGGCTGCTGGATCTGCGTTCCGGTCAGACCTCGCAGCTCACCCACGGCGGAGCGGTCAACCTCGAGCCGCGCTGGTCTCCGGACGGGCGTCGGATCCTGTTCGTCTCAACGACCTTTCATCGGCATTTTCACGTGTTCGTCGCCGAGCTGAGTGGCACGAAGCTCAGTGAGCCCCTGCGCCTCACTGGCGAGAACAAGAGTCCGCTGCCGCGCTACTACTACAGCGCCTACGATCACGAGATCAATCCGACCTGGACGCGCGACGGGCGGTCGATCCTCTTCATTTCCAATCGCGGTCGCATTTATGGGACCGGCGGACTGTGGCTCATGCCAGCGGTTCCTGGCGCGAACGCAGTAGAGCTGCATTACGAGGAAACCAACTGGCGGACGCGTCCGGACTTTTCCCCGGACGGGCAGCGGATCGTCTACAGCTCCTACCTGGGACGCAGCTGGCTGCAATTGTGGCTGCTGCCTGCGAGCGGCGGCGAGCCGTTCGCGCTTACCTACGGGGACTGGGACGAGACCGGCCCGCGATGGTCACCGGACGGGCAACACATCGCCTTCATTTCAAATCGAGAGGGCGGCACGCAATTGCGCTTGCTGAGTTTCCCTGGCGGCAGCTCAGGGGCACTTGCGGTGAC
>JANWKL010000057.1 GCA_025451375.1 Steroidobacteraceae bacterium | reverse complement strand
TTCGGGAGCACATTGCGCCACTGCAGGCCTACGCCCGCGTAGATGGAATACGCCGGAGTGGCGAGGTTGTAGCGATCCACGCCGGCGAACAGACCGAGCGCGAACGTATCGCCGAAGCGATGGCGGTAGTCGAGCGGCCGCACGCCGATGAGGGAATGGCCGGCAACCGCGTCGAACTCCACTCGCACGCCCAGATCGTTGAATTCCGAGACGGTGCGGCGGGCGCCAAGGCCAAAGTGCGCGCCGAACCCAACCGGAGTGGTGGTTGTTGGTATCGGCGGGCCCAGGTCCGCACGCACCTGGTTCACGTTAACGCCGGCGTCGACGAAGACTTCGGCGCCGTGCTCATCGGGAGCCGCGCCGTAGGGGTTCTCATCGTCCTCGCTGGCCGTGTCGTCGGGGTGCGAGTGACCGCCGTCGCCCAAGCGCACGAAGCCGGTCAGGCGCGTGAAGGATGAACCAAAGACATCGCGCCCCGCGTCCGCCTCCGCGCCCACGGTGAGACCTTTCCACGGGTGCGAATACGTAAGGCTGAAATCGTAGAAGTGGTGATACGGGAAGGCCGCGGGATTGCCGGCCGAGTACTGCCGCGAATCCCCGCCGTAGTAGCCCTCGTTGGCGAGTGTTCGCGCACGCGCCTCCAGATAGCCGCCGAAGGGCGGCTCCCACCCCACCCGCAGCATCTGGCCGCGCGCACCGACGCCATCATTAAAGTTGCGTTGGTCGGCGCCCCAGTTGCCGAGCACCAGGCCCTCGCTGGTCATGCCGTCCAGGAAAATGTTGTGGACGTACCAGATGTTCTGCCACTCGGACACTTCGTACGTGAGATCGAAGTGCTTCCACAGCCGCGGAAAATCGATGCCGCCGGACAGCGCCGCATTGCCGAGGAGGTAGCTGCCGCCGTTGGAGTTGTCTTCACCGGCGTACTGGAAATAAACCGCGAACGGCGTCTTGCCCGGAAAGATAAAACGGCTGATGTAGGAGGCTTGCTGGTTGCCCTGGGTTTGCGACAGACCGCTCGGCTTGAAAAAGTCGCGGGCGAGAAACCGCGCTGAGCCCGGCAGACCGCTGCCGCCACCGTATTCGAGGTTGCGGTTGACGCCGAGCGACCAGCCGGGGAAGGGTTCGATCGATATCTGGGCGCTGAACACGCGCGGATTCCCCCGGCTCGCCACGCCGTTGTAGACGATGTTGTCGCCTGCCAAGCTCCGGCCGCTATTGCTGTCGATCTGCGACAGGCGCGTGAGCGCAAACTCATACTGGATTCCAAGTCGCGTGAACGGTTCCCAGTTCGACAGCGTCACCGAGGGCAGCGTGGGCGCCTCGGTGCTCAGGAGCATGCTGCTGTCGGTCATGGGGGACAGCCAGTGATCGCGGTAGCCGATGTCCAGCTGCGCCCAGTTGAACCCTATCGAAACCATGGTGCCGGTGAATTCGGTACGGCCCGGGTAGGCGATCCCGCCGACGCTCGCGAGCAGATAATCACTCGGCTGAATGTAAGCCTGCGCGGAGACCTCCCAGTCGCTGTTGCTGGTCAGTCCATGCCCGTTGGGCAGGACGACGTCGGCGCCACCATTGGCCCCGCCGCCCGCGCTCGCGTGGGTAATGCCGTGATCGCCTGAGTAGCGCTCCAGGATGTTCTGCACCCGGGTGCAAAGCGCGAGGTCCTTCTTGCAGGCTTGCGGCAGCGCCGCCCTGACGAGTTCGACCGGAAACGGCCGCTTCAGGATCGGCTCATCGGCGAGAATCAGGACGCGCTCGACCTGGCGCTCCATCTCCGGCTCGAGATTCAGCGGCAGGTACGCGCTCAAGCCGGCCCCCTGCGCCGTCATTCCGAGCATGCAGCCCAGGCAGGCGGCCACTGCCGCGCGCTTCAAAACCCTATTCCACGGCGACACGATTACGAGGGGCTCCTGCAGGGTGCGGCAGTACACACAACCACCCGTGTGGCCGTCAAGCGCTGCAGCTCACGCCTTATCCACAGGGTTGTTGCCGCCGGTGAACTGTGAGCCTGCCTGCGCCAGGCGGTAGCGGTGCTCCGCGCGCCAGCGACGCCAATGGCGCAGGGCCCAGATGCTATAGACCAGCCGGAACAGCTGCAGGCGCCGCAAAACCCGCGGTGTGTCGAACAGGTCCCCCGCAAGCATCGAAATCACGGCCTGCTCGAGCTGCCAGCGATTGCTCGGATGGCGGAACATTTCCTGCAGGATCGGACCGTTGAAGCGGTAGATAAAGAAGGAGAACCTCGCCAGCGCGGCGCGCTGACGTTTCTCCAGCCTGCGCAACCAGGCAAGCTCGGTTGCGGGCTCCCGCAAAGCCGCCTCAACCAGCTGTACGGCCTGTTCCGCTCCGCTCATCGCGAGATACACCCCGGAGGAAAACACCGGATCGAGAAACGCGAACGCATCGCCGACCAGCACCCAGCCGCGTCCGCCCATGCGGGTCGAGTCATAAGAGTAGTTGCCGGTGACGCGTATCTCGTTGCCGATGAGCTGTGCGGTTTCCAGGCGCCGCCACAACTGCGCGTTGCGCTTGAGCGTGGCGAGGAAAAACTCCAGCGTGCTGCCTCGGCGTTGCTTCAGATAATCCGGTCGGCACACCGCCCCGACGCTCATGACACCCTGAGGCAGCGGAATCGTCCACATCCAGCCGTGCTCGAAGCTGTAAATGCTGATGTTGCCGGCATCCGCCCCGGCGCGCGCCTCGGCGCCGTGGAAATGGCCGAAGATTGCCGCACTCTGATGCTCCCGGTTCTTGCGGCGCAGGTTCTTTTTGGCGGCGAGAAAGGTATCGCGGCCGCTGGCGTCGACCAGGTAGCGCGCCTCGATGTGGTAATCAGGGCCTGCATCGGTTCGCACGCGCAGCCGGCTGGCGCGCGATGTGAGTTGCTCGACCGCTACGACCTCGTGGCCCTCGCGTGCGCTGGCGCCGCTTTCGCGCGTGTGGTCGAAGAGCATTTTATCGAAATCCTGGCGCCACACCTGGTAGGAATGCGGCGGGCTCTTGCCGATAGCGCGCGCGAACGCATAGGTGTTGTAGCCGCGCTCATTGTCCGCTTCGAAATCCGCCCCCGGCTTGAACACCCCCAGCGCGCGCACTTTCTCCAGCACGCCGAGGCGCTCGAATATCGGCAGGTTCATCGGCAAGAGCGACTCGCCGATGTGGAACCGGGGATGGTGCGACTTCTCCAGCACAATGACCCGGTAGCCGCGCCGCGCCAGCAGGGCCGCCGCCGTGCTGCCGGCGGGGCCGCCGCCAATCACCGCCACGTCGCACGCTTCAGCCACCGGGTTCACCTCGTCCATGCCGAAATATTACGTAGTTCCAGCATGCGTGTCGTCACCTGGAAGGTTCGATAGTCAAGCCCATTTCATCAGGTCAGGGTTCGAATTGCCGGGCGCGGCAGGTTCCTGCACACTCGCTGACTGATAAGAATTCACTGCATCCGGGGGATGCTTTCCGCACCATGAGAGAAGCGGCTGCAATACTGCCTGCGGCCACGCTCGACGACGACGCGTGGGAGGACCTCCTGAGCTTCATCGAGGAGCGCCGGGTCATCCCGATTGTGGGACCCGAACTGCTCATGGTCGCGACCGAGCGCGGCCCTCGGCTGCTCTTTGACTGGGCCGCCGAAAAGCTCGCCGCGCGGCTGAATGTCCCGACCGCCGACCTGCCGCAGCCTTACACGCTGAATGATGTGGTGTGTCTGTTTCTCGCGGCGCGCGGGCGGCGCGAGGAAGCGTACGTGCGCCTGCGCAGCATCATCAAGGATGCAAACTTCACCCCGCCGCTGGCGCTGCAGCACCTGGCCGGGATTACCGATTTTGATCTCTTCGTTTCCACGACTCCCGACTCGCTCCTCGAGACCGCGATCAATCTCGTGCGTTCGGGCGGTGCACCCGCGACCGACGTCGTTTCCTACTCACCTAACCGGGTCGCTGACCTGCCGAGCGAGCGTGACCGCCTCGAACGGCCGCTGGTCTATCACCTCTTTGGGAAGCTTGCGGCATCGCCGACCTACGTGATCTCCGATGAGGATCTGCTGGAATTCATCTGCGCACTGCAGAGCGAGCACCTGGTGCCGGAGCGGCTCTTCCACGAGCTCGAGCACAGCCACCTGCTCTTCATTGGCAGTAATTTCACCAACTGGCTGGCGCGCCTGTTCCTGCGCATGGCGAAGCGGCAGCGGCTCTCGGATCCGCGCGACGTTGGGGAGGTGCTGGCGGACGACCACAGCAGCGAGGACGACCGTCTGGTCTCCTTCCTGCAACAGGTAAGTGTCCGTACCCGCATTTACGTGGGTGCGGAGCGCTTCGTTGAGGAACTCCACAATCGCTGGCAGGCGCGGCATAAGCCCGTGGCCGCAGCCGCTGGGCCAACACGCTTCCTGCCGCCGGCGCGGGAGATGCCGGAAAACGCCGTGTTCATCAGTTATGCACGCGAAGACTTTCCTGCCGTGCAGCAGATCAAGGCGGGGCTTGATGCTGCCGGCATCGCCACCTGGTTTGACGTCGACCGGCTGGAGGTTGGCGACGATTACGACCGCAAAATCCGCGGCAACATCGCGCGCTGCTCTTACTTCATCCCGGTCGTATCGGCGGCCACGCAGCGGCGTCCCGAGGGCTACTTTCGCCGCGAATGGAGCTATGCGATGGACCGGGTGCGCAACATGGCCGACGGCGCGCTGTTCATCCTGCCGGTGAGCATCGATGCCACCAACGCCGCGGAGGCACTGGTACCCGACAAGTTCAAGGCGTTGCATTTCACCCAGCTCCCCGGCGGACGCGTGCCGGACGAGTTTGCGGCGCGCCTGCAGGACTTCATGCAGGCGCGTTCCGGATGAACGACGTCACCGCGACGAACGCGTCAGCCACGGCGGTGGCTACCGCGACGACGGTCGACGACAGCAATCCGTGGCTGGGGCTCGCCTCCTTCACCGAAGAAACACGGGGTTTCTTCTACGGCCGCGATGAGGAGGTCGCAGAACTCGCCCGCCGGGTGCAGCGCAAGCTCCTCACGGTGCTCTTCGGCCAGTCCGGCCTCGGCAAGACCTCGATCCTGCGCGCCGGCATCGTGCCGCGCCTGCGGGCACAGGGCTACTGCCCGATTTACGTTCGTATCGACTACGGCAAAGACACCCCCGAGCCCGCCGAACAGATCAAGCAGGCCATCATGCAGGCCGCCCGCCGCTCGGGGGAATGGACCCAGGTGGGTGTGGCTGCCGCCGGGGAGTCGTTGTGGGAGTTCCTGCACCATCGCGATGATGTACTGCGGGATGAGGCCGGCGGGACGCTGATCCCGCTTCTGATCTTCGACCAGTTCGAGGAAATCTTTACCCTTGCGCAGGGTGATGACTTCGGCCGCGCCCGTGCTGCGCGTTTCGTCGCGGAGCTTGCGGATCTCGTCGAGAACCGTCCGCCGAAGGAACTTGAGGCGAAGTTCGAGGAAGACGATACCAGCGCGGAGCGTTTTGATTTTGCGCGCAGCGACTATCGGGTGCTGATCGCGCTGCGCGAGGACTACCTCGCCGCGCTCGAGGGCCTGAAAAAGGCCATGCCGAGCATTTCGCAGAACCGGCTGCGCCTCGCCCGCATGACCGGCACCCAGGCGCTGACCGCCGTGACGCAACCCGGCAAGAAGCTGGTCACGGAAGAAGTTGCGGCTGCCATCGTGCGTTTTGTCGCCGGCGGCTCCGAGCTGGCCAACGCCGAAGTCGAGCCCTCGCTCCTGAGCCTCATCTGCCGCGAGCTCAACGACGCGCGCATCGCGAAAGGCAGCGACGAGATCTCGCTCGACCTTCTGGCCGGCTCTCACGCCAGCATCCTAAGCAGCTTCTACGAACGCGCGCTCGCCGACCAGCCGGTCGCGGTGCGCCGCATTATCGAAGATGAACTCCTGACTGCTTCCGGGTTTCGCGAGAACGTCGCGGAGGAGCGCCTGGTCAGTCACTTCACGGCCGCGGGCGCCGCACCTGACACGCTCGCGGTGCTGGTCAACCGGCGCCTGCTACGCATCGAGGAGCGCCTCGATACCCGGCGTGCCGAGCTCACGCACGATGTGCTGTGCGCGGTGGTCAAAGGCAGCCGCGATCAGCGCCAGGAACGCGAGGCGCGTGAAGCCACTGAGCGACTGCTCGCGCAGCAACGCGAGCGCGAGGGTGCGGCGCGGCGTGCGATGGTGCGCGCCCGCCAGGTGGCTGCGGCGTGCACGGTGCTGGCGCTGGTGGCGATTGTCGCGGCGGGCTTCGCCTATGTCAGCGGCAAGCGCGCGCAACGCGCCGAACGCGTAGCCCAGGAGACGCGCGGCGAGGCCGAACATCTGCTCGGCTACCTCACGGATGACTTCGGGCGCGAGCTGGAGAGCTTCGGGCGACTGGATGTGCTGGCGGAGTTCTCGCAGCGGCAGATTGATTATTTCCATGCGCTCGCGCCCGCGCTGCGGGGACCCGAGACCATCCGCAACGGCGCGCTGGCCCTGGAATCCCATGCGCGGGCCATGCGGACCCTGGGGCACCTGGATGTTGCCGGCGCCAATGCGGCGGAAGCGGTGCAGCTGCTCGAGGGGCTGAGGGCCACGCGAGATAATTCCGAGGCCACGCTCATCGCCCTGGCGCTCGGATACAGCATCCAGGGCAAGATTCTCGACAGCCGGAACGATCCCGGCGCACTCAAGGCGCACCAACGCGCGGTCGAGCTCCTGCGACCGGCCGCCGAGGCGCACAACGCCTCGGTTTCCGTGCGGCGCGCCTACGTCACCGCCCTTGTCAGCCAGGGATTTCAACAGTGGGCGAATGATAAGAAGCAGGAGGCCGTCGTCACCGAGACCCTGGCGCAGCGCGTCGCGGCGGATCTGGGGGCGCGCGATCTGACCGACCTCCACATGGGGGCGTACTACGCGGAGGCCGGTGGCTGGATGACCGAGGCACTCTTCAACCTCGGCCACAATATGGAAGCGCGACGGGTCGGCGCCGACGCCGTCGCGGTTGCGGAGAAAGTACTGGAAAGGCGCCCGGGCTACCGTCTCGCGCTGCACGCGCAGCAGCTCATCGAGAGCAATTTTGGGCAATTGGCCGGCGACGAGCTGAATCCGGCCGCGGCGGTGCGGGCCAGTCAGCGCGCGGTAAGTGTGTCCGCGACCATCCTGAAGCTCGATCCGGACAACACCACGAGCATCAACAATCTTGCGGTCGCCGAACTGGATAGCGGCTTTTATCTGTGGTCCGCTGCGCACTTGCGCGAAGCGGTACTCAGCTTTCAGCGCGCCACCGATGATTTCGGACGCGCGAGCGCCGGCGGCGCCACCATGGCCATTTCACACGCCTTCGTCATGGGCCGAACGGCGATTCTCCAGGATCTGCTCGGCGACTCTGCCGGCGCGGCTGCGACCCTGGCGGCCGGGGCGCCTTTCCTTGCAAAGCTGCGCAAGACCGAGCCGCCGGGAAGCCTGGCGGTGGTCATCGGCGAGTGGGCGGCGAAGCTGCCGACGGGTTTTGCGGCTCTGGAGCGCGACGACCTGGCGGCGGCGCAGCGCGTGGCAGGCGATGCAGTGAGCCGGATTCAGGCTGCAGCCATACACGGCGATGCGGAGGCACAATTCAAAGCCATCTGCGTGGCCGTCTCCTCCCACCTTGCCGGCCGCATCGAATACCGGCTCGGGAACTTTGCGGCCGCCGAAAAGGCGGAGCGCGAGGCGCTGCAGGCGCGCAGGAAATGGGGCGAGCACACCGTTGCAGATCAGCGGGAGCTCGGTGACATGTCCATGTGGCTCGCCATGGCGCAGGCCCGTCAGGGACGAATCAGCGAGGCCGCCCATACGATCGCAGCCGTCGTCAAACTTCAGCGCGAGCTTGCCGCCCGAAACCATGGCGACCAATGGGTACCGCTGGAACTCGCGCGTGCGCTGTACGTCGAGTCATTGACGGATCCGACGAAGAAAGCGGCCACGTTGCAAGAGGCCGGGAAGCTCATTGACGGACTTGCGCCGACGCTGCAGCCGCTGCACGACACACGCCTGTGGCGCGAGTGGATCCGGGGGGCGCAGCACGGTGCTGCGGCGCGCACCGCGGCCGGCGCCGCCGGCAAAGCCGCCGGCTAAGCGGGAATTTCCCCCGCGTCTACTGCGCCGTGACGAGCGTCGCTTTGAGCTCCGGGGCGAGCTTTTCTTTCAACGCTGCGCAGTCGTCGATGATCTCGCGCGTGCGCCCCACCTCCAGTTCCCCGCCGCTGGCCTTGAGCAGCCGGTCGCCGAGCGCGGCATCGAACTGCGCCCGCTCCGCCTTGCTGCATAGCGGGTCACCCAGCTTCGCGAGGAAGAACTGCAAACTCGCCGGGACGCGCGCCAGCACCGCTTCCTGGTTGGTATTGAACCATTGCCAGGCAGCCTGCCGCGTCACTGGATTATTCATCTGGACGAACAAGATGCGGGCCGTGCTCGTCACGTCCGTACGCTTGTCCAGCACCAGCTCGCGCGCCGCCTCCGTCACCGGCGGTTTTTCCGCAGCGGCAAGGCCCGCGACCGCATCCTGGCGCAGCTGCGGGTCGGTGCTGGTGAACACGAATGGCTCGATCTTGTCGGCGAAGGGTTTGCCGAGCTCCTGCACGGCGACACCCCAGGCCGTACCCCGAATGCCCGGATCGAGCGCTTTGGGATCATCGATCGAGCGGTCAGCGGCCTGGGCTAATGCGTGGCGCACTTCAGCGTCACGTCCACCGAAGGCCACGATGCGGATGAGTTCCCCGCGCAGCAATTGCTGTTCGCTTGAATCGCGGGCGTAGTGCGCGGCCGAAGGATCGAATCCCACGGCTTGCAGGCGCGGCTTGTAGATCGCGTTGATCCTCTTCTCGAGCGGGCCACGTTCATCGCTGCTTGCCATGCGATTGCGGACTGACAGCAGTTTGTTGCCGAGGCTGAGCGAGGCGGTGCGATCCGGATAAGTGGCGAGCACGCCCGCCGCGGCCAGCAGGTCGGTGAACGACAGCTTGCCGGCATCGAATGCGGCGCCGACGCTGTCGGCGAGGGAAAGTGCCTCGCGAGGCGGCAGCTTCGGCGCGGCCGCGAGCAAGCCCTTGAACGTGCCGGCGTCGACCGCGAAGCGGTAGTAACCCGCGCCGTTGGCGTTCGGATGGATTACGGCGCCCACCGCATCAGGGCCCAAGGCCAGCGTGCCGGTGCGCGAAGTGAGGAGGGAGCAGGTCTTGCTGTTGTGCGCGGCGGTGATGACGTCCACGCATACCGGAATTTTCCACAGCTCCGTATCCGCACCTTCCGAGCCCAGCGGCCGGTAGCGCGACTGCGCGAGGGTGAGGGAGCGGCCATCGGGCGCAGCGCTCACGGTCACCAGCGGCACGCCGGCCTGGTCCACGAATGACCGGAAGGCGTCGATCACCCCCGGATCCCCGCTGCCTTCGGCCATGGCGGCGAAGAACTCCGCGGCGGTAGCGATCCCGTACGGATGACGCTGCAGATGCAGCCGCACCCCTTGTCGGAAGCGCTCTTCGCCCAGATACGACTCGATCATCCCGAGCACACCCGCGCCCTTCTCGTAGGTAATGTCGTCAAAGGCGCCACTGATCTGCGCGTTGTTCTTGATGGGCTGATGGATCTGCCGCCCGGCGCGCAGCGCATCCGTGTCCATGGCGGCAAGCGTCTGGCGCATCTGTTCTGCCTGAATGCCCAGGTCCGGGCGCCACGCATCAGAGATCTTCACGCCCATCCACTCGGCGAAGGATTCGTTCAGCCAGATGTCATCCCACCACGCCGGTGTCACCAGATCCCCGAACCACTGGTGCGCCATCTCGTGCGCTGCAACTCCGCCGAAGCGCTGTTGCTGTCGTGGGGGTGGATGGTCACCGAAGAGCAGCAGGCTCTCATCGAAAATGATGGCGCCGGCGTTTTCCATCGCGCCGCCCTCGAGGGGGCTGGCGATGAGATCAAGCTTCGGATACGGGAAGGGAATGCCGAAATACGCCTCGAGCGCGCTCAGCAGCTTCGGCGCCTCACGACCTGCGAACGCGGTGCGTGGACCCTGGCCTTTGGCGGCCACGATACGCAGCGGCAACGGCGTCGCGCGCGCGGCGTTGGGAGGGATCGGCGGCAGCTCGACGATATCGACCGGACCTGCAACAAACGCCAGGAGGTAGGTTGGCAACGGGCGCGTGGTCTGAAACTCGTGCCGCACCATCCGGTCCTTGATTCGCGCGGCGCTGATTTCCGGGGTGTTGGTGACCACGCGGTCGCCATGGGGGGCGATGAGCGTGAGATCAAACGGAGTCTTGAAGCCCGGCTCGTCGAAGCCCGGGAAGGCGCGTCGCGCGTCGATTGCCGCGAATTGGGTGAAGGCGTACCACTCGTTCGCGATCTGGGTGTGGTAGAGCCCCTGTCCGGTCTCCTGGAAGGGGGCGCTGTAGTGGAAATGCAATGTGGCATTGCCGGCCGGAATGCTCGTGCCGGTGGTGACGCGCGCGACGCCGAACTCGTGAGCAACTTCCTCGTAGCGGGCAGGAATCTGCCTCCTGCCGACGGTGACCGACACCGCGCTGACCTTTAGTCCCATGCCGTGCAGCCAGATGAGCCTGGTCGCGTGATGCACCGCCACTTCGATGGTGGTTTCGCCGCTGAAGTCTGCCTTACGAGGGTCGATGGTAAGTCGCAAGCGGTAGTGCGTCGGGGTGACTTCCCTGGGCAAGGGCCCCACCGGGGCGCCTTGCGCATGTACGAGTGTCGAGGCCGACAGGCCCGCGAGTAACACCTGGAGTAGGCGTTGCATGGTGTTGGGTCCGTGAGGGGGTCAGCGGCCCTTTGCCGCCAGGTGAATGGCGGCACGGATGCGCGGATAGGTCCCGCAACGGCAGAGGTTGCCGCTCATCGCCGCGTCGATGTCGGCATCACTGGGTTGCGGGTTTGCCTTGAGGAGCGCGCTCGCGGACATGAGCTGGCCGCTCTGGCAGTAGCCACACTGCACCACGTCGATTTCAGTCCAGGCGCGACGCAGCGCCTGTGCCACAGCATCGTCGAGTCCTTCGATAGTCGTGACTTCATGTCCGGCAGCCGCCGCCACCGGGGTCACGCACGAGCGCACCGCGACGCCGTTGAGGTGCACGGTGCACGCCCCGCACAAGGCCTTGCCGCAGCCGAACTTGGTGCCCGGCAGGTGCAACTCACCGCGCAGTACCCACAAAAGCGGCGTGTCGGCTTCCGCATCGGTGATGAAGGTCTTGCCGTTGATGTTGAGTGTCAGCATGCGGTCAATCCCCTTACGCCAGTTTCAGGGGCAGTTCGCGCAAGCGCTGCCCGGTCAGCGCAAACACAGCGTTGGCGACCGCCGGCGCAATGGGCGGTGTCCCGGTCTCGCCCACGCCCCCCGGTGTCGTCCCGTCGGCGATGATTTCGGTGTGAATCTCGGGGCACTCGGACATGCGCAGTGGCGTGTAGTCGTGGAAGTTGCTCTGCTGCACCTGGCCCTTCTCAATGGTGATCCGCCCGCGCAGGGCTGCGGACAGGCCGAAGATCATGCCGCCCTCGAGCTGCTGACGGATGAGATTGGGATTCACCGCAACCCCGCAGTCGATGACACAGGTCACGCGGTGCACGCGGATTTCCTGCGCCGCGTTCACCGACACTTCTGCGACCTGAGCCACCGTGCTGCCGAAGCAGCGATGGAACGCGACCCCGCGCGCGCGGCGCGTTCCATCGGGCGCGGCCAGCGGTGTGCCCCAGCCGGAGAGCGCCGCCACGCGGCTCAGGACTCGCAGCGCCCGCGGATCGTGCGCCAAGAGGTCCGCGCGCCAGGCGATGGGGTCAACACCGGCGCTCACCGCCAACTCGTCCATGAACGACTCGATGAAGAACGCATTCTCGGAATTCGCCACCGAGCGCCAGATACCCACCGCCAGCGGACTCTCGACCGCGAGGTGAGCGATCTTGATGTTAGGTACGCGATAGGGCGTATTGGATGCGCCCTCGGAGGACGCGCCGAGGAACCCGGGCGCGCCCATGTTGGATCCGGCGGAGGTGAGCTGCCAGGCGATGAGCTTGCCTGCGGAATCAAACCCGGCTTCGCTGCGGCCGATGTACGCCGGCCGGTAGAAGTCGTGGGTCATGTCCTCCTCGCGCGACCAGATCAGCTGCACCGGCGCGCCACCGGTGGCCTTCGCGAGGTGCGCGGCCTGGACAATGCAGTCGGACAGATACCGCCGGCCGAAGCCGCCGCCGAGGAAGGGCACCCTGATGTCAACCTTCGCAGCATTGATTCCCAGCGCCTTCGCCACCGCATCGCACGCGACGCCAGCGGCCTGGGTCGCGGCCCACACCGTGGCCGCGCCGTTGGCGAACTGCACGGTGCAGTTCATGGGTTCCATGGTCGCGTGGGCGAGCAGCGGTACCCGGTACTCGGCCTTTACGGTTTTCGCAGCGTCCTTGAGAGCCTTCGCGACGTCGCCTTTCTTGAGATTGGTGCTGCCCTCCTGGGTGTCGAGCGCGCTGCTGATCGCAGCAAACAGGCTGCTGGTCGAAAGGTTCGCCGCGGGCCCGTGATCCCACTCGATCTTGACCGCCTCGAGCGCGCGCATGGCGCGCCAGGGCGTGTCGGCGATGACGGCGACGCCGCCTGAGATGTTGCCGGTGGCGGCGAGGCTGCCGCTCACCGGGTCCACCGTCATGACCTTGCTCACGCCCCTCATGGCCAGCGCCTGCGCGGCGTTGAAGCTCGCGACCTTGCCGCCGACCGTCGGGCACATCCGGATACTCGCGTAGACGAGTCCGGGCGGTGCGGCATCGATGGCGAAGGCCGCGGTGCCGGTGATTTTCGCCAGGTTGTCCAGGCGGCGGAGTCCCGTGCCGATGAGCCGGAACTGCGCCGGAGCTTTAAGCGGCGGGTCCTTCGGCAAGGGCTGCTCTGCAGCGTCGGCGGCGAGCTCCCCGTAGGTCGCGCTCTTGCCGGAGGGGTGTCGCACCGTGCCGGATTCGGTTGTGCATTCGCTCGACTGCACGCTCCACGCCTTCGCCGCCGCCGCGACCAGCATGAGGCGCGCCGAGGCGCCGGCCTGCCGCAGCGGAAGCCACTGGTCCTTGATACTGGAGGAGCCGCCGGTCTCGGCAAGTCCCGGGACCTCGCGCAGCAACCGGCGCAGCACGTGCTCCGAGCCGCGCTTCAGGAGGCCGTTGTCGCCGGGTTCAAACGGCAGGGCATCCACGACCGCGGCCTGGTTGTTGTAGATCCCATCGATGGGCGCCTGCTCGAGGCGGACCGATTCCCAGGCGGCGTCCATCTCGTCTGCGAGCACCATCGCAAGGCCGGTGTGGGCGCCCTGACCCATTTCCGCCTGTGACATCATGACGGTGACCGTGTTGTCGCTTCCGACCTTGACCCAGCCATTCAGCGCCGCCTGCCCGGGACTGACCCCCAGGGGCTTCTTGCCCACCAGGCGCTGCCGCGGCGGGGCGGCGAGCCAGCCGACCCCCAGGGCGCCCGCGGCGGCCACGGTGCCGATAATGAAATGCCGCCGCTTGAACTGGGCCACTGCTTAGGTTTCCGCTGCTGTGAAGCCGTCCGCAGTCTCCGGTCCATTTGGAGCAAATTCAAGCCACATCGCGCCCTTATCAAGGCAGTTTGGCTGACCGCAAAGCGCCTCCGTGATACCTTTCTCTCCCGCGAGAGTCTATTTAAGGAGTCAGCGGTTCTATGCCCAGCAAAGTTCCCGATGGCCAGCGGCGTGGATGGATCATTCCGATCGGGGGAGCGGAGAATAAGGAAAACGACCGGCGGATCCTCGAGCGCTTCGTGCGCGTCTCGGGAGGCCAGGACGCCGACATTGTCGTTATTCCCACCGCCAGCCGCATGCATGAGACCGGCTCGCGCTACGAGCACGTGTTCCGCGATATCGGCGTCGACCGCGTGACGGTGATGGATTTTGATACCCGCCGGGACTGCCACGAAGCCGGACGCCTCGAGCGCCTCGACCAGGCGAGCGGCATCTTCTTCACCGGCGGCAACCAGTTGCGACTCACGACGCTGCTCGGCGGCACGCCGGTCGCGAAAATGATCCGCGCCCGCAACGCCCACGGTGTGACCGTCGGCGGCACCAGCGCCGGCGCCAGCATCCTGTCCGAACACATGATCGCGGCCGGGGACGAGGGCTCCTCGCTCATCGCGGGCACCGTGCGTCTGGCCCCGGGCCTGGGCCTCACCAACCGCATCATCATCGACCAGCATTTCCGCCAGCGCGACCGGCTGGGGAGACTCCTCACCGCGCTCGCCTACAATCCTTTTGCGGTTGGCGTTGGCCTCGACGAGGACACGGCGGCGTTCATCAGTCCGGACGAGATCCTCGAAGTCGAGGGCAGCGGCGGCGTCACCATCGTCGACGGTTCGGATGTCAGCCACTCGTCCATCGACAAGGTTGGCGACGGTCAGCCGGTGTGCATGCTCGGCCTGCGACTGCATATCCTGGTCGCGGGCGCGACCTACAACCTCAATACCCATATCGCTGCGGCCGCCGGGCTGCAGACCCCGAAGGAGTGGTCGACCCCGAGCTGACCCGAAGCGCTTACCCCAAGTTGCCGTGAACAATTATTACGATATAGAGCAACACCCATGCGCATCCTCGATCGATCCGTGTACGTCGGGCCGTCCCTGTACGCGCGCTTTCCCGTCATCCGCCTGGAACTGGATCTCGGCCGGCTCGAGGCCTGGCCGACCAGCCGTCTAGGTCCCTCGTTCATCGACGCGCTTGCAGCGGCGCTGCCGGGCCTTGCCGAGCACGGCTGTTCCTACCGTGAGCCGGGCGGATTCTTCCGCCGCATGCGCGAGGGTGAGGGCACCTGGCTCGGACACGTGCTCGAGCACGTGGCGATCGAACTGCAGAACATCGCGGGCGAGGAAGTCACCTTCGGCAAGACCCGCAGTGCCGGCGCGCCCGGCCTCTACACGGTCGTCTACGAATACGCGCAGCGCGATGAGGGTATAGCCGCCGGCGAACTCGGACTGCGCCTGCTGTTGTCGCTCCTGCCACCGGAGCTGCGTTCCAACGACGCGGTGCCGGCGGGGTGGAACTGGCCCGAGGCGCGCGATGAGTTCATCCGCTTCGCGCAGCGTCGCGCCATGGGTCCCTCGACCCACTCGCTGGTGCGCGCCGCCGAAGCGCGCGGCATTCCCTGGCTGCGCCTGAACGAGCAGTCACTGGTGCAGCTGGGCCACGGCAAGTACCAGCAGCGCATCCAGGCGACCGTCACCGGGCGCACGCCGCATATCTCGGTGGAGCTGGCGAGCGACAAGGAAGAGACCAACAAGATCCTCGCGGGCCTCGGACTGCCGGTGCCCAAGCAGGAAATGGTGCAAAGCGAAGGCCAGGCGGTGCGGGCCGCGAAGCGCATGGGATTCCCGGTGGTCACCAAGCCCTACAACGGCAACCACGGCCGCGGCATATCCATCAGGCTCACGAGCGATGAGGAAGTCGCGCAGGGATTCAACATCGCGCGCGAGCATTCGCGCTCGGTGATCGTGGAGAGTTTCCTGGAGGGCGATGATCATCGGCTGCTGGTGGTGAACGGTGAGCTCGTGGCCGCGACCCGGCGCACGCCGGGCCACGTGGTGGGCGACGGCGAGCACAGCATCGCGCAGCTCGTTGAGGTAGTGAACACCGATCCGCGCCGCGGCGTGGGTCACGAGAAAGTGCTGACGCGACTCGAGCTCGATGCGCAGGCGGACAAGATGCTCGGGCGCGTGGGACTGACGGCTGAGTCCGTGCCTGCAAAGGGCGACGTCGTGTATCTGCGCTCGACCGCCAACCTTTCCACTGGCGGCACGGCGACCGATGTCACCGATGTGATCCATCCGGACAATCGCGAAATGGCCGAGCGCGCCATTCGCGCCATCGGGCTGGATGTCGGCGGCGTGGATTTCCTCTCCAAGGACATCACCGAGAGCTACCGCGCCATCGGCGGCGGCAT
>JANWKL010000056.1 GCA_025451375.1 Steroidobacteraceae bacterium | reverse complement strand
GGCCCTCGATCCGCCTCAGACGCTTATGCGTCTGAGGCGGCTGCGTTTCTGCTCGACGCTTACGAGGGCGCGATTTTGCGAACGCGCCTCGAAACCGCCCAATTTCGCGTATTGGTCAAATTTGGGCAGCGCTTCGCGATGACGCGCTCGCTGTTCGCTGCAATGATCTGGCGGCTCCCGGCCAGCGCTTAATCCAAGAAGCCGGGGGTCAGCTCTGTTTCCAAGGAGCAAAGCGCTTCAGCAGCTCGAACCACGTGAGGCAAAGAACCCCGGTGATCAAACTGGCCGCAAGGTCAGCCGCATGGAGGGGCGAGAAGGAAAACAGCCTCTGCAGCGCAGGCACAGTCAAGATCGCGCTGAGGAATACAGTGGTTCCCGAGAGCACCCACCACAACGCCCGGTTGGGTGCCCGCAGCATGCTCACGAGCGACCGGGTCCATGACCGATTGACAAGGATGATCATCAGGAAGGACACAACAAGCGCGGCGAACGACAGCGCGCGCGCGGCGTCGGGTCCGTGGCCGGGACGGGCGAGAGATACAATCACCAGGCACGCTGCCAGCACGCTCAACCCCCGAAACACTGCAGTCGTGACCGTTCGCCCGGTGAAGAGACGCTCCGACGTGCTTCGTGGGCGGCGACTCATAATGTTGTCCTCCGCCTGCTCCGCCTCGAAGATCAGTGAACAAGACGGATCGATAATCAGCTCCAGGAACGCAATGTGTACCGGCAGCAAGAGCAGTGGCCAGCCTGGAAGCAAGACCGACGCAATAGATAGCCCCGCGATCGGGACATGAACCGCGATCGTGAAAGTGATCGCCTTCTTGATATTGTCGTAAATTCGTCGACCGAGTTTCACGGCGGCTACGATCGACGAGAAATCGTCATCCAGTAGAACTAGCGATGCGGCTTCACGCGCGACGTCGGTACCCCTCCCGCCCATGGCGATCCCGATGTGAGCGGCCTTCAAGGCCGGAGCGTCATTGACTCCGTCGCCGGTCATCGCCACCACCTCGGAATTCGCCTTCAGCGCCCTCACAATGCGCAGCTTCTGTTCCGGAACTACGCGCGCGAAAACCTGAGTCTCCCGGATTCGATCGGCGAGCTCGAGGTCCGATATGCTTGCGAGTTCTCTCCCGGTAATGACCGACTCGGGGTGGCTGAGGCCCGCCTTGCGGGCTATGTTGCAGGCGGTCTCGGGGTAGTCTCCGGTGATCATGATGATCCGGATACCGGCTGCGCGGCATTCGGCCACGGCTGCCGGAACGCTCTTGCGCAGGGGATCCTCGAAAGCCACGAGCCCCAGGAACCGCTGCACAAGCTGCGCCTGGTCCGCGGGCAGCTCTCGAATAGGAAGTTCGGTTCGGGCTACCGCCAGGACACGAAGACCGCGTGAGGCGAGCTGCTTCAGCTGAGCGCTGAGCTGCGCGCGCCCATCCGGGGACAGACGGCACAGTTCGGCAATGGCCTCCGGCGCTCCTTTGGAGGCGACGACCACCGAGCTGTCATGTCCGGACCGCCAGACGTGGCTTACTGCGAGCAGCTCGTGCGTCAGCGGGTATTCGCGGGTCATTTCCCAATCGCGCTGGGCAGCCTTGGCCCCTGGCAACAGGCGGTCACGCGCCGCCAGAAGCGCCCTTTCCATCGGATCAAATGGGTCCGGCTTGCTCGCGAGTACCGCTGACTGCAAGACAGCGTCGAGCCCGTTCGAGACGGTACGTAGGCTCTCGTCCACTTCAACTGCAGCCGCCTCGGTTGCTACTACCCGCAGCGTCATCTGGTTCTGGGTCAGAGTTCCCGTCTTGTCGACACACAAGACCGTAGCCGCACCCAATGTTTCGATGACCGGCAGTCGCCGAGTCAACACTCGGCTGCGCGAAATACGCCAGGCCCCGAGCGCGAGAAACACTGTCAGTATTACCGGAAACTCCTCCGGCAGAATTGCCATTGCCATCGCAATACCGGCGAGCAGTCCATCCCTCCAGACCTGCCAGGATCCCCCACGGGTCAGACCATACACGACCGCAACGGCAGCGCAGGCCGCCAGGCCGACGCTCGCCAGGATACGTACAATTCGTCCGGTCTCCCGTTGCAGAGGAGTAGGTTCCGGCTCGATCTTTTGCAGCGCCTTGCCAATTTTCCCGAGCTCACTGCGCACTCCTGTAGCCACGACCTCAGCGATTCCCTGGCCGGACGTCACCAAGGTACCGGCGAATATTGACGGCAGTTCATCGCCGCCGGGGCTGTCGAGCTCTCGCGCGCTGTCGGAGGGCACCTTTCGGACCGGTACAGATTCGCCTGTCAAAAGTGATTCATCAACGCTCAGGCTGCTGCTACGCCTGAGGATCGCATCGGCCGGAACGCGGTCCCCTTCGTTGAGCAAAAGGATGTCTCCCCTCACCACGTCCGTTCCGGCAATTCGCTGTCGGCGCCCCATGCGCAAAACCAACGCGCGAGGGCTTGATAGGTCGCGCAGGGCATCGAGTGCCCGTTCCGTGCGGCGCTCCTGGATGATCGTGATTCCCATGACAACGAGAACAAATCCAAGGAGCACCAGGGCGTCACCGGGCTTCCCCATCAGCAGATAGAGCGTGCCAGCCGCAACCAGGAGCATGAACATCGGTTGCCGAGCCACGTCCACAGCAATGCTGAGAACGCCTCGCGCTTTACTCGATGGCAGCTCGTTTGGGCCGTCCGCCAAAAGGCGCTCGCGGACGGTGCGATCATTCAACCCTGTGAACGGGCTGCCATCGAAAGTCGCGGGGCGCCCGTGCACAAGCTCAGGTTTAGCTGCCCCGGAAAGGGATGCGCCCACGGTCATCGCTCGACTGCCCGTAGAACTAGGTCGTAGCGCGCTAGAGAACATCCCGGAAGAATTGCCGGTTCGCTCCCATCTTGAAGTCCAGCACATCTTCCGTATGCGTGCTGCTGAGTAACCCGTGCGCCTCCTCCGGATGGACGATTACAACGCGTATTTCCCTAACTGCGGCCAACCGAGCGTTGATAGTCATCGATTCCTCGACTGCGGTGACCACTATGCCCGCCACGCGCTCGCGCGCGTCCACATCTGCCCGCGCAAGCTTGCGGTCCCTGATCGATACATTCACGAGAGCCGAACTCGCCAGCACCTCAATGGATCCGGGTGAATACTCGGTGGACGATGCAATCGCGGCCTGCAGTTGTTCCTCCACCGCGGTCCAGTCGCGATCCGAAACTCCAGTACCTCCGCACCCTCCAGCCGCAACGCAAAGCATTGCCACGATCAGCAGTCTTGGAAAGCTCGCGATTGCACTGATGTCCACTGTAGGACGCTACTGTACTGTAGCCGATATCGAGCACATCAGGATTTATCCGTATCTGGCTAGAGATAGTCACGCCAACATAGGCCTGATAACGGCGTCTCATGAACCGCGGGCATCTCGCCTTACCGCCTGACAGCGCCAATCTCCCAGGCGCTGGTCTACTGTGCCAGTCGCCCACCCGGACAACATCCGGGTTTGTGCCTACAGCTACCGCTGCAACGATAGGCGACACTGGTACAAACCGTTATGGATGTCCGGATACCCGACAACAGCTCAGGCCCTGGCTCGCTCGTATTCAAACGCGCTCTTCTTGGCATTCTTGTGGGCGCGCTCGTCGTGCTTTGCGTCTTGGTCCTGCGCCCCTTTATCGCTCCAATACTATGGGCAGCGATCCTCGCGTACGTCACCTGGCCGCTATACGATCGACTGCGGCTGCCGTTTCGAAGGTTCAACACCGCAGCAGCATCGGTGATGACCCTGCTGGTTGTAGCAATGGCAATCGTGCCCTTGAGCTGGCTCCTCCTTCTCATGCAGCGCGAGCTCATCGATGCTTACCGCATTTTCAACACGTACGTTTCACAGGGCTCACACACGCTGCCTCAAGCCATTCGCGACACTCCCTGGATCGGCGCATGGTTGCAGGATCGCCTTGACCGGTATGCAGGTGACCCATCGGCAGTGGGCCGCGAAATTGCCGCTGGCCTGCAAGACTGGAGTGGCGCCTTACGCGCATTGCTCAGCGGACTCGGCCGAAATCTCGGCAAGGGGTTCCTGGCCTTGCTCACGCTATTCTTCTTCTTTCGCGACGGTGACTCGCTGGTTCGCCAGATGCGTCGCGTCGAAAGGCGACTCTTTGACGTTCAACTGGATCGTTTCATATTTGCCGCAGGAATCATGACCCGGGCGGTAGTCTATGGGCTGCTCGTCACCGCGCTGGCACAGGGCGTGATAGCGGGAATCGGATACTGGATCGTTGGGCTGGAAGCGCCCGCCATGCTCGGCGCACTCACTGGACTGCTCTCGACCGCGCCTCTTCTAGGCACTGCCTTCCTGTGGGTCCCGCTGGGCGTCGGCCTTATCCTGGCAGGGAGTACCTGGAAAGGCGTCTTGCTCTTGGCGTGGGGTCTCCTGCTGGTTCATCCAACGGATAATGTACTCCGGCCCCTCTTCATCAGCAGCGTCACGCGCGTGCCGTTTCTCCTCGTCATGCTCGGTGCGTTCGGCGGCTTGGCTGCATTCGGGCTTGTAGGGGTGTTCGTCGGGCCGGTTCTGCTTGGAGTTGCCAATGCAGTTTGGCGCGAATGGGCGGCGGAAGAAGATTACAACGAAGATTTCACAAGCTAACCGTGGAGCTAAGTAATCAGAACGTGAAGTATCGCTCGCAGCGTAGGAGCGTGGCGTGACCGCTCGTCGTGACGAGCGCCATGCACGTGGGGTGGCGCCTGTTCGCGTCCACGTACTAGACCTGGCGCAGCTGTACAACTCGCTGGACCCCTCCCCCTTCTGGGATCGGGATCTGGACCGTAGCGCGGCGGAATTCATCGAGGGGGAGTTCCGCGAACGGCCCTGGGCAGACACATGGCATCTGATCGTTCACGTACGTACCGGAGAAGCAGATGCGCAAACTCTGCAGAGTGCCCTGGAAAGTTACTACGATCGCCTCGCGACCTCTACTCACCGCGAGCTTAAGGAGCACTTTCGTCGTGCGCGCATCGGGCTGCTGGCAGGTCTCGCCTTATTCGCAGTCTTCATGGGGGCGCGCACCCTCCTGAGAGCCACTACCCCGGCGATGCCGACCGCCGTTGACGAAGGGTTGATTATCCTCGCCTGGTTAACGCTATGGCGGCCCGCCGAGACTTTGACGTATGAATGGCTACCCCTGTATCGCCGCCAGAGACTGTATCAACGCCTTCGGGCCGTACGTGTCAGCGTGAAATTGGAGCGACAGGTCGCCCCGGCGGTCGACAAGCTACCCAAGCCAAACGAGGTCGACCGCAGGAGTTAAACCATGCCCGCTCTAGACTGGCATCTCAGGTCTGTCTGGATTTAATCTGGTGCTCAGCACAGACAAGTCTTCAACCTCGTGGCCTGGTGCAAATCCGCGGCGTTCTGAACCTAGTACGCAGCTTCGGCGATCGTTGCATGTCGCTCAACGATGCTGTCGGTACCGCATTCGCACACGGCATTCCCGCTCGAAAGAATCGGCGTCCCAAGGCTTTCGCCTCCCGAGCGTGGCGTTCCTCGTCCTCTAATCGATACGGCACTCATCAAC
Organism: Steroidobacteraceae bacterium; assembly: GCA_025451375.1. Classification (GTDB taxonomy): domain Bacteria; phylum Pseudomonadota; class Gammaproteobacteria; order Steroidobacterales; family Steroidobacteraceae; genus 13-2-20CM-66-19. The sequence continues at coordinate 45,850 of JANWKL010000056.1, read as the reverse complement.
GGCCTCCCTCAAGTCTCCCCCTGCCACATTCGCGCACGCGGAAGGATTGCGCGATCCGCAGAACTACCTAAAGGGCGCCCGCCACGGCGCAGGCTGGATCGTAGTGTGCAAGCCTGGATATTCGCTTTCCCGGTAGCTCTTAGTCAGCGACTCAACTCCTCTGCGGCGCTTCCGACCCCTTCCGATGCGCGGTCGTGCCTTATTGGGCCTGGCGCCGATAAAAGACCAGTAGCGGGTAGAGCCGGCTCGCAAGTGGCCGCTATTTAGAAAAGAAGACCGGTACCCGCGCGTGTCGCATGACGTGATGCGTCACACCCCCCAGGATGGTCTGGCGGATGCGATTATGGGTATAGCCGCCGAGCACGAAGAGATCTGCACCCACGGCAGCGACCATGCCGAGCAACCTGGCGCCGACGGACTCGTCGCTTGGCGTCGTTGCGTGGACTTCGCTGCGAATGCCGTGCCAGGCGAGATAGCTGCGCAGTTTCTGCCCCTGCTCGACCGAGGTCTTCTGCGTGTCAATCGTGAGTATGTGAACCGACTTGGCGGCGCTCAGTATTGACAGCGCAGCACTCACGGCATGAGCGCCCTCGATGCTACCGTTAAATCCGATTGCAATATTCGATCCGAATGCCCGCGGTACATTGATAGGCGCAATGAGAATAGGCCTGCCGCAATCCTGTAGCGCGGACTTGACTGTCGTGAGACCAAGCGACTCGGTTCCCGCAGTGCAGTTGTCCGGATTGAACAATATGAGGTCGTGGAAAACGGCTGCCTCCTGAATCGTCGCTTCGATCGGCCCGCGGCGAGCTTCGAAACTCAGCGTACCAGCGCGGTGACCGTCGGGTGTATCCGTAACCGTCAGGCCATGCTCGCTGACAATAGACTCGAACGCCCCGCGTGCTTCCTCAGTCTGCTTGGCCAACAGTGTTCGTGCTTCAATCTGCAGCCACGGTTTTACCCGCCCGTAGCTGGGCGGATCGGCAGACACGAGTTCACTCAGATGGCCGCCGGATAACATAACTGTCACGTGCGCGCCGAGGGCCCGCGCAATCTCGACCGCACGCAGAATGGACTGTCGATCGTCGGGCGAATCAAATAGCGGGACCAGCAGTTTCTTAATGGTCATAACTTGCTCTCCACGGATCGCGCGCGCCGATTTGGCGCCTAGTCCGCAGTCGTCGGGGACACGTCACCCGTCTCTCGCAGACTCAAGAACGTCGCGATCTGTTTGAAGACATCCTCTTGATGGCCGACCAACACGTGACCTCCGTTCGGGTATCCGATGAAGCGCGCGCCCACGATGTGCTCAGCGGTGTAGCGTGCGGCATCGAAGGTGCCAAACAGGTCATCAGCAACGCTTATGGCCAGAGTAGGTGCAACAATGTGCTCCAAGTCATAGCGCGGCAGCGTGGAAGTCACGGCTGCATCGTTCTTAAGACCAAGACGTCGTGCGCTAACCGGCAGGATGCTTTCTAACATCATGGCGACGCGTTCTTGTTCTGCCGGGCTTGCCGCGTCAACCACCTGAGGGGGCGTGGCGAGCAGCGCTTGCACGAGCGTCCGGCGCGCAACCCGAGTTGCTGCCCAAAGCACGAAGTCCGATCTCAGCGCTGTGTTGAAGGCCAATTCAGTCCCTGGCGCCACTTTGAGCGGCGCTCCATGATCAGGGCGCGGTACGTATGCAGCCGGGACCAACAGAATCAGCGCCACCGTCCTTTCAGGGTATCGCAAAGCGAATAGCATCGAGGACGGTGCGCCGGCCGAGGCGCCGATAATTGCGATTCGTCTGATATGCAGGGCGTCCAGTAAACAGACGTGGGCGGCAGCTTGTGCCTCGGCCGATGCATCGTTGGGCAAGGGCGTGCGCAGGTAGCCAAACCTAGACATTGCCACGATCCGAAAGCCCCGCTCGGCAAGCGGCGCGGCGAAGCGCAGCCCCTGATCAAATCCGCCGCCTGCCCCATGCACCACCAGGACGGGCACACCTTGTCCGAGAACCGAATACTCAATCGGCCCGCATGGTGTTTGGGCTATCCGGCTTCCGGCCGTACTCCGATCCCCTGCGACTCTCAGGTCTCGGCGGTACGCTGCGCAAATTAGGCCGATAGCCACAACTAGCGACAGGACAAGGAACAGCACCAAGCTCGTCCGCCGCGCTCGTGCATGGCTCGGAGAAGGAACAGCGCTCGTCGGATGGGTGTACTTAGGCCTAGACACTTGCCCCTCAGTGCGCACGGAATCGCGCCGCTGAGTACGCGTGCGATTGTGTAACCCTAGTCCCTTAGGGGCGATCTCACGCTTGTCCCCCTTGCAGGGCCAGACGTATCAGCACAAAGCAACGCAAAGCTCAGCAGAAATACCCACTTAGACACACCAGGATTGTCCGTCGTAATAGTTTCCGAGCGCCGCGAAGATTCATACTGTCCGCGACATGGATTCCCTGACGTCAACTGCGAACTGCAAGTTCATTCCGCACGCTGGTCACGCCTGGTGCCGACCATGCCGTCGCCTGCGCCTGATCATGTTCGGCCCATGAGCGCACCTCACCACGAAGGGTGATTTCGGATCCGGCCGCCTCCACGGAGATTCCCTCGGCGTCGATGTGAGCGAGCCGTTTGAATGCCGCCTCGATGTGTTGCTTGACGTTCTTCTCCGCACCGGCCCGCGGCTTGACCTGAATAGAGTTGCGGACACTGACCACGCCATACACTCGATGCATGATCTTTTCGGCGAGCTCTCGCTGGTAATGCCACTCTACGTGGCCCAAAAGCGAGACGTGGCCCTCATGCACGACCGCCTGGATATTCTCATGGTTGACTGGCATGTCGAGCTTGAGGGCATTGGCCGCGGCATGAGCAATCTCGGTATCGCTGCGCGGACTGCCCGGCACGCGTACTACGATCTCGTTGGCGATCGCCGCCACGCCTTTCACTCGTCGCGCGGCGCGCTCGGCCCGATATCTCTCAAAAGAACTCTTTACCGATCCACTCAGTGTTACCACCCCATCCTGTACCTTAATCGCGACCGCAGTTTCATCCACCTCGGGGGCCCACTTAAGTTCGGCCTCAACGTCTCGCTCGATCTCGAAATCCAGTCTCATGGCCGTCATCCTGTTTGCGGTGCTGACGTTGCATAGCTTCTTCCCGACCGCTCGGTTTAGCCATGCGGACTTGTACCTAGGATGTACTGTGTACTCGCTGAGTTCGAGGGCAAAGAACACGCGACACGCGTGCGTCACCTCGGGTGGTGGTTCGCGTAGCAGTTCAACCGTGAACCGCTTCATCGCGACGCTCTCCCACGCCTTGTCGTACCGTCTCTGCGTAGTCCTTCGCGAGCGCATCGAAACTTGTTCGTCGCGCGGCGGCGTATGGAAAGTGTCGCGCCTCACGGATCGCAGCTTCGATGGAAACCGCCCAGGCCTTTGCCTCCTTCACGTTGGGAAAGGTTGCGCTCTCAGGCACGCGTCCCTTCGGCCTCACTTGCACGCGATAACTTATCTCTTTGGTGCGCGGTGAAACGATGCGCTGTATGGGGAGCCACTACGAGACTCTTTCGCCACTGCACGCCGTGCAGTTGTGAACATCGGCCATCCGATTCACTGCACGGAGCGGGCACGAAATTTAAAATTGAGAAAAGGCACTTGGCGACGTGTGTCACCAAGTTCATGTTTTTACTTAGTTTAACTGGGGCGTGACGGAATCGAACCGTCGACCAGCGGATTAAAAGTCCGATGCTCTACCGACTGAGCTAACGCCCCACAGGAGCCGGCGCGCGTGGCGAACGGCCCGGATTTGACCGGCCGCGCGGGGGCGGGATCATACTACAGTGGCCCGGCATGCGGGCACGCAAGAGCGCGCGAACGCAGACGCGACCGCGGAATTTCCGCGCCCGGCGGCCGCGTTGACGCGGGCCCGCCGCGCGGCCTACATTGTTAACGAGCCGGGCTCGCGCCTCGCGCGTACAACGATCCGACATACTGCCCGCCACGTTTATGTCCAGCGAAGCGCAAACGGTTCTGCACACGTGGAGCCGCCCTACCGAGTGGAACGCGCCGACCATCATCGGCGGAACCGGCGCGCGCCTTCAGACTGCCGACGGCCGCTCGATCCTCGACATGAGCAGCCTGTCGGAGTGCTCCAACCTCGGCCACCAGCACCCCCGCGTGGTGGCGGCCATCCGCGCGCAGGCACAGCGGCTGTGCTTCGTCACCAGCGCGTGGGGTGCCGAGCCACGTGCACGCCTGGCCGAGATGCTGCTGGAGAAGTCGGGCTTCGAAGGTGGCCGCGTGTTCTTCACCCTCGGGGGTACCGACGCCAACGAGCACGCCGTGAAATTCGCCCGCCAGGCGAGCGGCAGAACACTCGGCTGGGTCATCACGCGTCAGCGTTCCTATCACGGCTGCAGCTACGCGGCCATGGCGTTCTCCGGGGACTCACGCACCGCCGACCAGACGGATCCGGCGCTGCATCGCGTGGTGCACGTGCCCCCGCCGTACGCCTACCGTTGCCCGTTTCGTTCATCGAACGAGCGCGCCTGCGGCATCGCCGCGGCTGATTGCGTATCCGGAGAGATCGATGCACGTGGCCCGCAACAGATCGCCGCGGTCCTCATGGAGCCGAACGCAGGGACCAACGGCATCGTCGCGCCGGACAGCTTCTGGCCAGCTCTGCGGCACGCCACCCGGGCGCGCGACGTTTACCTGATCGCGGACGAGGTCATGAGCGGCTTCGGGCGCTGCGGCGAGTGGTTTGCCTGGCAGCGCTACGGCGCGGAGGGCCGCCCCGATCTGATGACCCTCGCCAAAGGCCTCACGGGGGCCCACGCGCCGCTCGGCGCGGTGCTCGTGTCAGCCCCGGTGGCGCGCATTCTCGAGACCCAGGTGCTGATGACCGGACTCACTTACTCCGGTCACCCTCTATCGTGTGCCGCGGGGGTAGCGGCGCTCGAGAGCTACGAGTCGGAGCAGCTGATCGCGCGCTCGCGCGCACTTGGGGCCACCATGCTCACGCGCTTGCGCGAGCTGCAGGTGCGCCACGCGCTAATCGGCGAGGTGCGCGGCGGCCAAGGCCTGTTCGCCGTCGTGGAACTGGTGCGCGACCGCACCACGCGCGAGCCGCTCGCTCCTTGGCCGCAGATGCACGCCGGCCTGCGTCGCCTGCTGGCAGCGGCGCTGGAGGCCGGAGTGTCGTTCGCCGCGCGCGGCAACCTCCTGCTGATCGCCCCGCCTCTGGTGATCGCCGAACCCGATCTGACCGATGCGTTGGACCTATTGGACCGCCTGCTCGGCGCGCTGGCGCGCGAGCTGTCCACGGAGCACGCCGCATGAGTTTCAAGCTGACCTACGCGACCATGTTCGAACCCCCGGCCGAGCTGCATACCAGCTTCGACGCAGCCGTGGCGCGGGTCCGCGAACAGCTCGGGGGACGCCAGGCGCTGTTCCTGAACGGTGAAGACCGCGCTGCCGAGCGCTATTTCACCAAGACCAATCCTGCGGATACCTCGCAGGTGCTGGGCGAATTTCCTGCCGCCGGCCCCGAAGACGCGGACGCCGCGCTGCGCGCGGCGGCCGCGGCGTGGCCTGCCTGGCGCCGTACACCGGTTGCGGAGCGCGCGCGCCTGCTGCGCCGCGTGGCGCAGCTGATCGAGGAACGCGTCTACGACCTCGCCGCGGTACTGAGCTTCGAAGTCGGTAAGAACCGCATGGAGGCACTGGGCGAGACGCAGGAGGCGGCCGACTTCTTCACGCTCTACTCCGCGGACTTCGAGCGGCATGGCGGATTCGATCGTCCGCTGCCGAACGATCCGCTCGCCAGTCACACCTCGCGTAACCGCAGCGTCCTCAAGCCCTATGGGCCGTGGGTGGTGATCGCGCCGTTCAACTTCCCGCTGGCGCTCGCCGCCGGACCGACCGCGGCCGCGCTCATCACCGGCAACACGGTGGTGTGCAAGGGCGCGAGCGCCACGCCGTGGGCGGACCGCCTGCTGGCGGACTGCATCCGCGACGCCGGTCTGCCGGCCGGGGTGTTCAACTACCTGAGCGGCCCGGGTGCCAAAGTCGGAGCGGCGCTCGTCTCCCACCCGCTGACGGCCGGCGTCACGTTCACCGGCTCGTTTGAGGTGGGCATGGGCATCGTGCGCGCGCTGCAGGCGCCGCCCTTCCCGCGACCATGCGTGGCCGAGATGGGCGGCAAGAATGCCTGCATCGTCAGTGCCGCGGCTGACCTGGAGCGCGCCGCCGTAGGCATCATGCGCTCGGCCTACGGCATGGGTGGGCAGAAATGCTCGGCCTTGTCGCGGCTGTACGTCCACCGCGAGGTCGCTGACGCACTGCTCGCGAAGCTGGCCGCCCAGGTGGACGCGATCCGCATCGGCGATCCCACCCGGCGCGAGCACTGGCTCGGGCCGGTCACCACCCAATCGGCCTACGACAACTACGCGCGCTACATCGCGCGCCTGCGCAGCGGCGGGGCACGCCTCGTCAGCGGTGGCGAGCAGCTCAAAGGCGGCGCTCTGGACAAGGGCTTCTTCGTGCGCCCGACGATTGCCGAAGCTGCGCTCGAGCACCCGCTGTGGAACGAGGAGATGTTCCTGCCGATCCTCATGGTGCACCGGGTGGCCTCGAACGAGGAGGCCATGGCGCTCGCCAACCGCTCACCGCTCGGCCTCACCGCCGGGTTCTACGGCAGCGCCGCCGAGATCCCCTGGTTCAACGAGCACATCGAGGCCGGCGTCACGTACGCAAATCGTCCGCAGGGCGCCACCACCGGCGCCTGGCCCGGCTATCAGGCATTCGGCGGCTGGAAAGGCTCGGGTAGCACCGGCAAGGCCATCGGCTCCTTCTACTATCTGCCGCAATACATGCGCGAGCAGTCCCAAACCGTGGTCGAGTGATGTCGTGCCGTTGCTGAGTCTGAGGGAGGCGATCGCCGGTCATGTCCGCGACGGACAGAGCATCGCGCTCGAGGGCTTCACGCACCTGATCCCGTTCGCCGCCGGGCACGAGATCATCCGCCAGGGCCGCCGCGCACTGCATCTGATTCGCATGACGCCGGACCTGATTCACGATCAGATGATCGGCATGGGCTGCGCCACGCAACTGACCTTCTCGTGGGGCGGCAATCCGGGCGTCGGCTCGCTTTACCGGTTGCGCGATGCCATCGAGCGTGGCTGGCCCCAACCGCTCGCCATCGCCGAACACACGCACGCCGAGATGGCGGTCGCCTACCAGGCCGGCGCCAGCGGCCTGCCCTGCGGCCTGATGCGCTGCTACGCCGACACCGATCTAGACCGGGCGCGCGGCGGCCGCTTGGCGCGCATTGCCTGTCCTTTTACCGGCGCGGCGTTGCGCGCCGTACCGGCGATTACCCCAGACGTGACCATCCTGCACGCCCAGCAGGTCGATCGCGAGGGCAACGTTCTCCTGCGTGGCATCATCGGCGCTGCGCGCGAGGCGGCGCTCGCGGCGCGCTGCCTGCTCGTCACCGTCGAGGAGCGCGTGGACCGGCTCGCGGCGCCTGCCAACGCGGTGGTCCTGCCGCACTGGCTGATCAGCGCCGTGAGCGTGGTGCCGGGTGGCGCCCACCCCTCGTATGCGGCCGGCTGTTACGAGCGCGACAACCGCTTCTACGTTGAGTGGGACGACATCGCCCGTCAGCGCGAGCGCTTCCAGCTGTGGATGCAGGAGCACGTGCTAGCGAGCGCCGACCACGCCGAGCTGCTGCGCCGGCTGCGGATCACGGCATGACCACGGCCTACAACGCCGACGAAATGATGACCGTGACCGCCGCGCGGCAGCTGCGCAACGGCGCCGTGTGCTTCGTCGGCATCGGCCTGCCGAGCGCTGCCTGCAATCTGGCGCGCCGCACGCACGCCCCGGACCTGGTGCTCATATACGAGTCCGGCACGGTCGGCACGCGGCCGCAGGTGCTGCCGCTTTCGATCGGTGACGGCGAACTCGCTGCCACGGCCACCTGCGTGGTTTCGCTGCCCGAGGTGTTCGCGCACTATCTGCAGCGCGGGCGCGTCGACGTCGGCTTCCTGAGTGCGGCGCAGATCGATGGCTACGGCAATCTCAACAGCACCGTCATCGGCGACTACGCCCGTCCCACGGTGCGCCTGCCCGGCTCCGGCGGTGCGCCGGACATCGCCGCCTGTGCACGCGAGGTGCTCATCATCATGAAGCAATCGCCGCGCAGCTTCGTCGCGCGGCTGGACTTCATGACGAGTTGCGGGTACCTCGGCGGCACGGGCGAGCGGCGCCGCGCCGGCTTTCCGGGCGCCGGCCCGCGGGCGGTGATTACCGACTTCGGCATCCTGCGGCCCGACGCCGTAACCGAGGAGCTGCAGCTGGTGGCCATCTATCCCGGGGCCACGGTGGACGCAGCGCGCGCCGCCACCGGCTGGCCGCTGCGCGTTGCTCCCACGCTCGAGACGCTGCCGGCACCGGACCCTGCCGACTTGGCGGTGCTGCGCGAACTGCAGGCCGCTACCCAGGCGGCCCACGCCCGCGCGCTGCGCATCGACCTGCCCCGACCTGCCCAAACTTGAGGATCAGCCATGCATCCACCCCACATCCGTACCGAGTTGCCCGGACCCAAGGCCCGCGCGCTCCTCGAGCGCGACCGCCCGGTCAGCTCGCCCTCCTATCCGCGTGACTACCCCTTCGTCATGGCCAGGGGCCGTGGCGTGGAGGTCTGGGACGTCGACGGCAACCGCTTTCTCGATTTCGCCGCCGGCATCGCCGTGTGCAGCACCGGCCATGCGCACCCGCAGGTGGTACAGGCCATCAAGGATGCCGCCGACGACTTCCTGCACATCTCCAGCGACTACTGGCACGAGCGCATGACGCGCCTCGGCGAGCGTATCAACGAGCTCAACCCCATGGGCGAGCCCGTGCAGGTGCTCGCCTGCCAGAGCGGCACCGAGTCCGTCGAGGGCGCCCTGAAACTGGCGCGCTACGTGACCGGGCGACCGCGCTTCCTCGGCTTCCTGGGAGGCTTCCACGGCCGCTCCATGGGCTCGCTGGCCTTCACCGCCAGTAAGTACACCCAGCAGGCCGGCTTCTTTCCCACCATGCCGGGCGTCACCCACGTGCCCTACCCCAACCCGTACCGGCCGCTGCTCGCGGGCGCGGAGCAGGGGCGCGCGACGCTCGACTACATCGAGAACGTCCTGTTCCAGAACAACGTGCCGGCGGCGGAAGTGGCCGCAGTCTTGGTCGAGCCCATCCAGGGCGAAGGCGGCTACCTGGTGCCGCCCGACGGCTTCCTCGCAGGGCTGCGCGCACTGTGCGACGCGCACGGCATCCTGCTGATATTCGACGAGGTGCAATGCGGCATCGGCCGCACCGGCAAGATGTTTGCGAGCGAGCACTGGGGCGTGCGCCCCGACATCATGACCCTCGCCAAGGGGCTCGGGTCCGGGATGCCGATCGGGCTTGTGGTGGCAAAGAAGCGCCTCATGGAGAAGTGGAAGCGCGGCGCGCACGGCAACACCTACGGGGGCAACCCGATCTGCTGCGCAGCGGCACTCGCCACCCTCGAGCTCGTGCAGCGCGAGTACGCCGCCAATGCCGCCGCCGTCGGCACGTACTTCATGACACGTCTCGCCGAGCTGCAACAGCGCTTCGAATGCATCGGCGACGTGCGCGGCAAGGGCCTGATGATCGGCGTCGAGCTGATCACCGACCGTGCGAGCCGCAAGCCTGCCGCGGCCCTGTGTCAGCGCGTTCTCACGCGCGCCTTCCACAACGGCCTGCTGCTGCTGTCGTGCGGGATCAGCACCGTGCGCTTCATCCCGCCCCTGATGGTGAGTCGCGCACAGGTTGACGAAGCGGTCACGCTGCTCGAGGCATCGCTCGCCGAAGCGCTGGTGGAGAAGTGACCACCGCAGCACCGGCCGCCGCCGAGGACGCGCGCGTCCTCGGCTTCTGGATGAGCACGGCGCTGGTGGTAGGAAACATCATCGGCGTCGGCATCTTCACGATGCCCGCGGCGCTGGCGCCCTACGGACTGAACGCCCTCACGGGCTGGCTGGTGAACGTCGTGGGCTGCATGCTGCTCGCGCTGTCATTCTCCGCCCTGGCGCGCGCCTTCCCGAGGGACGACGGCCCGGCGGCCTACATTACGCGCGCCTTCGGCAAGGGGCCCGCCTTCATCGTCATGTGGTGCTACTGGGTGTCGATCTGGGTGGCGAATGCGGGCATCGCGATCGGCCTGGTCGGCTACGCCGCGTTCTTCGTGCCGGCGCTGACGCGCACCCCGGGCCTGGCAGCGCTCACGGCGATGGGGATCACCTGGTCGTTTGTCTTCGTCTGTCTGCTCGGGACGCGCACTGCTGCCTGGGTGCAGATGCTCACGACACTCCTGAAGCTCGTGCCGCAGTTCGCCGTGATCGTGCTCGGGGCCTGGCTGCTGTTTACGACCCCCGCGGTGTTCTCCGCGCACATACCGCCCAACCCGCCTTCCTGGCGTGAGGTGAGCAGCGTCTCATCGCTGGCGCTGTTCGCGATGCTCGGCATCGAGTGCGCCATGGTTCCCGCGGCTCGCGTCCGCGATCCGGAGCGCAACATCCCGCGCGCGACGCTGGTGGGCACCTTCCTGACCGCCGCCATTTACATCGGCATCTCGGTGGTGCCGATATTCCTGATCCCGCAGCAGGAGCTGGCCGCCTCGACCGCGCCGTACGCGGACCTGTTCACCCGCACCCTCGGCGGGCGCTATGGCGCCGTGATCGCCACCTTCGTCATCATCAGTGCGCTGGGGGTGCTGAACGGCTGGACCCTGCTCGCCGGCGAGGTCGTGCAGTGCATGGGCCGGCACGGTGGCCTGCCGCCCGGGCTGAGCCGCGAGAATTCCCGCGGCGCCCCCGCCCGTGCGCTGCTGCTCACCGGCGTTCTCACCAGCATCGCGCTGCTGTTCAATGTCTCCGACTCGGTCGCGAAGGTGTTCACGCTCCTCACCGTGATCGCGACCGCCGCGACCCTGCCGCTGTATTTTGGCAGTACGCTGGCGCTCATCGCGTTGCGGCGCCGTGGCGTCATAGCCGCCGGCGGCGCGCGCGCCTGGCTGCCCGGCTTCGCCGCGCTCGGCGCGGTGATCTACTGCGCCTGGGCTTCGCTCGGCATCGGACGTGAGCCGCTGCTGTGGCTGCTGGTACTCGGAGGTGCGGGCGTCGTCCTGTACCTGTGGTACCTGTTCACCCTGCGGCGCGCCGCGGCACTCGGCGGCGCCGTCCCGTAGCGGCCCTAGCGATAGCGGGTCGGATCGGGCAGTCCGGCCTCGATGAATCCGCTCCGCCGCAGCCGGCAGGCATCGCAGCGGCCGCAGGCGCGGCCCGCGTCATCGGCCTGGTAGCACGAGACGGTCTGGGAATAGTCGACCCCGAGACGCGTCCCCGCGCGGATGATCCCGGCCTTGCTGAGCTCGATCAGCGGCGCGTGGATGGTGCACGGACGTCCCTGGACCCCTGCCCTCGTGGCGAGGGCGGCGAGCGTTCCGAAGGCTGCGATGAATTCCGGGCGGCAGTCCGGGTAGCCGCTGGAGTCGAGCACGTTCACGCCGATGAAGATGTCCTGCGCTTCGAGGACCTCCGCCCAGGCAAGCGCCAGCGACAGCATGATGGTGTTGCGCGCTGGCACATAGGTGATCGGGATTCCCGTCGTGGGACCTTCCGGCACGGCCAGCGCCGTGTCGGTCAGCGCCGAGCCGCCGATCCCGGCGAGCTCTACGCGCATGACGCGGTGCTGCGCGACGCGCGCAGCGCGGGCCACGCGCCGTGCCGCCTCGAGCTCCGCCACGTGCCGCTGGCCGTAGTCGACCGAAAGAGCATGGCATACGAAGCCGCGCTCGCCGGCGAGCGCGAGCGCGGTGGCCGAGTCGAGCCCTCCGGACAGCAATACCACGGCAGGTGCTGCGGGCATGCGCTGCCTACTTCCCCGGCACGTTGCCCCACAGATACTTGTGGAGCTGGATCTGCATGCGCACCGGCAGACGGTCCTCGAGGATCCAGTCCGCCAGGTCGCGCGCCGGCAGCTGCTCGTGGCTGGGCGAGAATAGCGCGGTGCAGCCGGCCGGCAGCGTCAGCGCGCGCAGCTTGCCGCGGCTCCACTCGTAGTCCGCGCGGCTGCAGATGACGAACTTCACCAGGTCCTGGGCGCCCAAGCGCGCAAGCTCCTCGTAGCGGTTGCGGCCCTCCTCACCCGAGTCCGGCGTCTTGATGTCGACGACCTTCACTACGCGCGGATCGACCGCGGCGAGGGACATCGCGCCGCTCGTCTCCAGCGACACCCGGTAGCCGGCCTCGCACAGCGCCGTCAGCAGCGCCGCGCACGCCTTCTGCGCCAGCGGCTCGCCGCCGGTGACGCAGACGTAACGCGTACCGAACTCGGCGACGCGCGCCAGCAGCGGCGCCAGTTCCCACCACTCGCCGCCGTGGAAGGCGTAGGTGGTGTCGCAGTACTGGCAGCGCAGCGGACAGCCGGTAAGGCGCACGAATACTGTGGGCACGCCCGCGGTGTCCGCCTCGCCCTGCAGCGAGTGAAAGATTTCCGTGAGCTTGAGGCGCGACATGCTCGCTGCCGGCGCGCCGCGGCGTCGCCGCCGCGACGCTACTGGGCGGGTAGCTTCTTCAGTCGGTCGGCAGCGAGCTTGGCGGAGTCGCTGTCCGGATACTTCTGCGTGAGCTCGGTCAGCGTGCTGCGCGCGGCGCCATACTGCTTCTGCGCAGCCTGTGTGTAGCCGAGCTTGAGCATCGCATCGGGTGCCTTGCGCGAGTCAGGGTACTTCTTCAGCACCGTGCGGAACGCCCCGGCTGCGGAGCCGTAGTCGTGCGTGACGTAGTAGGACTCGCCCAGCCAGTACTGGGCGTTCTCCGCCAGGCTGCTCGTCGGGTAAGTGCTGAGGAAGTCCTTGAAGCCGGCAATGGCGATCGAGTAGCTGCCGGCCTTGAGTGCATCGAAGGCCTGCCCATACACCGCCTGCTCCGTCGACGACGGGCCGGCATCGCCCGCACCGCCCGTCGCCGGGGCGTTGCCGCCACCGGCTGCTCCAGGTGCGGCAGATCCCGCTGCCGCACCGGGCGCGCCCGCAGCACCGGCCGCCCCCGCCGCGCCGCCGGCCGCGGTCCCGAGACGCTTATCCAGGTCGTTGTACAGGTCGCGCTGCTGCTTGCTGAGCGCGTCGTTGTTGTGCTCCAGCTCGTCGACTCGCCCGCGCAACTCGCGAAGGTTGTTCTGGATTTCGTCCAGGCGCTGCGCAACCTGCACCTGATTGGCCGCGATGCGCTCCATGCGCCCGACGCGGGTGTCGAGGTCGTTCAGCTTGATCTGTACCGGATCCTCTTCGGGAGGGGTGCTGGCACAACCGGCGCCGAGCAGCGCCAGCAGCGCGAGCGGCAGGACAAATCGCATGATCGGCACTCCTGCGCCTACTGTTTGGGTGCCGCCGCCGGAGCGCCCGCCGGCATCGGCGTCAGGTACACGATCTCGACGCGGCGGTTCTTGGCCCACGCCGCCTCGTCATGACCGGGCACGGCCGGGCGCTCCTCGCCATAGCTGACGGTAGATATCTGACCCTCGGACGCGCCCTGCAGCAGCAGCGCGCGCCGCACCGCCTGGGCGCGGCGCTCCCCGAGCCCAATGTTGTATTCGCGCGAGCCGCGCTCGTCGGTGTGGCCTTCGAGGCGCACGCGTGCACTGCCATGGCTGGCGAGATACTTGGCATGGGCACCCACCACATCGGTCCCCTGGCCTTTGATCTCGCTGCTGTCGAAGTCGAAGTACACCAGGCGCGTCGCCAGCATTCCCCCCTGCGGGCCCTCGGACTCCTCGTCGGCACCGCCGGCGTTGGCACCATTGGCGCCGGAGCCCTGCGCGCCGGTGTCGGCGGCATTGGGCCCGGGGGCGGGTACGAATTTGGGCTTCTTGCTCGCGCAGGCGCCCAGGCTCAGCGCCGCCGCCACGAGCAGGACCATCATCATTCGCCGCATCGATACTTGCTCCGACATTCCAGATCCTCCGAAATAGCCGCGTGAGGCCGCTACGGGCCGAAAGGTCCCCAGGCGGGATCCTGCACCTCGCCCTCGGTCGCGTTGAGTCGCAGACCGGTCAGGCCGTCGGTCGACACCGTCGCCAGAGCGCCGCGGTTACCGTCGCGCTCCGAATAGATAAGTGTAGCCCCATTGGGGGCAAAACTTGGTGATTCGTCCAGACGCCCGTGGGACAGGATACGCACCGCCCCGCTCGCCGTGTCCTGGACTGCTATGCGGTAGTTGCTGCCGTCGAGGGTCACCATGGCGAGCAGCGAGCCGTCCGGGGACATGCGCGGCCTGGCGTTGTAGGTGCCACCGAAGGTGATGCGCTTCGGCCGTGCGCCCGGCTGCACGCCGATCTGGTAGATCTGCGGCGAGCCGGCGCGGTCCGAGGTGAAGTAGACCGAGCGCCCGTCCGCCGCCCAGGCCGGCTCGGTGTCGATCGCCGGGTCATCGGTGAGCTTGCTCAGCGTCTGCGTGTCGAGGTCCAGCACGTAGATGTCCAGGTTGCCGTTGGTGCCCGCCAGCGTGAGCGCCAGTTTGTGTCCGTCAGGCGACCAGGCCGGTGCGCCGTTGACCCCGGCCCGCGCCGAGACCTGGCGCCGCTCGCCGGTGCGCACCAGCTGCACGTATACGGCCGAGTGCTTGGTCTCGAACGAGACGTACGCGAGCCACAGGCCGTCGGGCGACCAGGCCGGCGACATGAGCGGGCGCTGCGACTCGAGCACCAGGTGCTGATTGGCGCCGTCGGCGTCCGCGACGATCAGCCGGTAGCGCTGGTTGGGAGGGGTGCCGTCGACCTCCACGTAGGCGATGCGCGTGGCGAAGGCGCCACGCACACCGGTGATCTTCTGGTAGATGACGTCGCTCACGCGATGCGCGGCATTGCGCAGGGCGCTGGTACTGCCGACGAAGCGCTGCGTGGCGAGCTTCGCCCCGGTGAGGGCATTCACCAGATCGAAGTCGACCGCCACGGAGCCATTGGCGAGCGTACTCAGGCGCCCGACCACGACGTAGTCGCTGCCCGCGCCTTTCCAAGCCGCACCCACCACCTGGTCCGCCTGGGTCGGCGTGGCTGGCATGCGCTCGCGCGGCAGCCCCTTGAAACGGCCACTGCCTTCGAGGTCATGCTGCACCACGCCGGCCACATCCAGACCGCCGTCGGCGGGCGCGGACGGGGCGAACGGCACGATCGCGATCGGCACCGGATCGCGGACCCCGGAGGTGATTTCGATCTTCAGATCCGCGCGTGCGGCGGCCGCGGCTCCCAGCGACAGCGCCAGTGCCAACAGCCGGGCGCTGCGGTGCCATGAGTGCGAGTGTGATTCCCTGGTTGGCTGCATGTCCCTCAGTCCGGTTTGAAGTCGATGTGCAGGTCGGGATCGAACTGCACCCCGGCCGGCGGCGATGGCAGGGGTGAGGCACGGTACACTGCGGCCTCGATCGAGTCGCGTACCGCCTGGTCGGCGTTGCACTGCCCGATACTCACCCTGGTCACCACTCCTCCTGGCACCTGCGTTACGTTCAGCGTGCATTCTAGTCCGGGGCGCGCGCTCGGCGGGCGCAGCCACGCACGCGTGATCTTGGCCGCGATCAGCGCCTCCCAGTTGGCCACGGCCGCGCTTGAGCGCGCCACGTCGGCGTGCTCCTCGGCCGCGAGGCTGCGCTGCAGGTCGGCGCGCGCATTGTCGTCCTGCGCCCTGAGCTGCTGCTCGTCGGCCCGTTTCTGCGCCTCGGCGGCGGCCCGCGCCTTGCGCTCCGCCTCGGCGCGCTTCTGCGCCTGCCGCTGCTCCTCGGCCTTGCGCTGCTCCTCCGCCTTGCGCTGCGCTTCGGCCTGGGCGGCCTGCTCCTGGGCGCGCCGCTGCTCGTCCGCCGCCGCCGCGGCGGCCTGGCGACGCTGCTCTTCCCGCTGCGCCAGCTCCTCGGGTGTCGGCTGCGGCGGCCCCGACGCCTCCTCCGGGGTCGGCGGCGCCGGCGCCGGCGCCGCGGCCGGGGGTGGCGGCTCCGGAGGCGGTGGCCGGAGCGCGCCCTTCACGGTGCGCGAGTCCACCACCGTCGCTTCGATTGCCAGCGTCGGATGGGGCGCCGGCGGGCTGCGGAACACCAGCCAGCCGTACACCAGAGCCGCCACCAGCGCGCCGTGCAGCAGCACCGACAGCGCAATCGACACCCAGCGATCACTCGGGCGCTGCATTCTTAAGGGCGCATCAGCTCCGGCGATGTCCCGGTTCCGGCAGGGGGTCCGTGATGAAACCCACCTTGCTGGCCCCGGCGTGCTGCAGGATGACCATGGCCTGCACGACCCGGCCGTACTGCACCGCGGTGTCGGCCTTCACCAACACCTGGCGCTGCGGGTCGTGACGCAGTGCCGCCGTGGCACGCGCCGCCACCGTGTCATCATCGAGCGCCAGCTGTGGGTTGGCCCCGACATTGAGGTAGAGCCGCCCGGCGCGGTCGACCGACAACACCAGGGGTTGGATGCGTTGCGCTTCCAGAGGTTCCGCACCAGCCTTGGGCAGATCCACCTTGACGCCCTGGGTGAGCAGCGGCGCCGTGATCATGAAGATAATCAACAGCACCAACATAACGTCGATGTACGGCACGACGTTGATTTCGCCCATCAACCGCCGGCCGCGTGAGCCTTGCGCCATGGTCTAACGCTCCTCCCGCAGCGGTGCATTGCTGCCGCGCGCCGCATGCCGTTGCAGGATGGTGGAAAACTCCTCGATGAAGGCGTCGAAGCGCATTTCCAGCCGCGTCACCTGATCGGCGAAGCGGTTGTAGGCCACCACCGCCGGGATAGCCGCGAACAGTCCGATGGCGGTCGCCACCAGTGCCTCCGAGATGCCGGGCGCAACCATGGCAAGCGTCGCCTGCTGCACGTTACCGAGCGAGGAGAAGGCGCTCATGATGCCCCAAACGGTGCCGAACAGGCCGACGTAGGGACTGGTGCTGCCGACGGTCGCGAGCGTCGCCAGGTTGTGCTCGAGCCGGTCGATCTCCTTGAGCTGCGCCACGCGCATGGCGCGGCGCGAGCCCTCCAGCAGCTGCTCGGCGTCGGCGGAACTCTGGCGCAGGCGGGCAAACTCGCGGAAGCCGAACTCGAAGATGCCGGCCATACCGGTCGCCCCGCCGTGCGCCTCGATGGCACGGTACAGCTGCGCCAGGTCGTCGCCCGACCAGAAGCGGCTCTCGAAACGATCCGCCTCGCGGCGCGCGCGGTTGATGCCGCTGCGCTTGCTGAAGATGATCGCCCAGGAGGTGAGCGAGGCGAGCAGCAGCAGCCCGATCACGAACTGCACCGGCACGCTCGCCTGCACGATCAGGCGCAGAATCGACAGCTGGTCACCCATGGCTCGACCCCGGCGCGGCCAGCGCCTCCGTCAGAAATCGCGGCAACCGCTGCGGCCGCAGGGTGTGTGCATCGACACAGGCGACGCGCACGTTCGCCTCCAGCAGCAGCTGCCCGCCGTCCGTGCCCGGCGCGCGGTAGATGCGCTGCGCGAAGCGCAACGAGGCCGCCCCCTCGAGCGCCGGCTCGCAGGTGATCTGCAGCTCGTCATCGAGGCGCGCCGGGGCGCGGTAGTCAACGCTCAGGCTTATCACCGTGAACAGAATGCCGGGGTCGCGCGCCAGCTCCTGCTGCGAGTGACCGCGGGCGCGCAGCCATTCGGTGCGCGCCCGTTCGAGGTAGCGCAGGTAGTTGGCGTAATAGACGATGGCGCCGCCATCGGTGTCCTCCCAGTAGACGCGTGCCGGCCAGGAGAACCCGCTCACCGCGGGTCCTCGAACAACTGCAGGTTCCCCGCCGCGCGCTCGGGGGGCTGGAGGCCGAAATGCAGGTAGGAAGCGCGCGTCACCATGCGGCCGCGCGCGGTCCGTACCAGGAAGCCCTGCTGGATCAGGAACGGCTCGGTCACGTCCTCGAGGGTGCCGCGCTCCTCGCCCAGCGCCGCCGCCAGGCTGTCGATGCCGACCGGTCCGCCCTCGAATCGCTCGATGATCGCCGTCAGCAGCTTGCGATCCAGGGTGTCGAAACCCTGGATGTCGACCTCGAGCAGATCGAGAGCGGCATCAGCCACCGTGGCCGTGATGCGCCCGTCGGCGCGCACCTGCGCAAAGTCGCGCACCCGGCGCAGCAGCCGGTTGGCGATGCGGGGGGTGCCGCGTGAGCGCTGGGCGATGCGGCGCGCACCCTCCTCCTCGATGCTGACATCGAGGATCGCGGCCGAGCGCTTCACGATGCTCTCCAGGTCCGCGACGGTGTAGAACTCGAGGCGCTGCACGATGCCGAAGCGGTCGCGCAGCGGCGAGGTGAGCAGGCCCGCGCGCGTCGTGGCGCCCACCAGGGTGAAGGGCGGCAGATTCAGCTTGATGGAGCGGGCCGCCGGCCCCTCGCCGATCATGATGTCGAGCTGATAGTCCTCCATGGCGGGATAAAGCACTTCCTCCACCACCGGCGCCAGACGGTGGATCTCGTCGACGAACAGCACGTCGCGCGCCTGCAGGTTGGTGAGCAGGGCCGCCAGGTCGCCGGGCCGCTCGAGCACCGGCCCCGAGGTCTGGCGCAGGTTCACGCCCAGTTCGTGGGCGATGATGTGCGCCAGCGTCGTCTTGCCGAGTCCCGGGGGACCGAAAATCAGGACGTGGTCGAGCGCCTCGGCGCGTGCCCGCGCCGCGCTGACGAAGATCTCCAGCTGCGCCTTTACCGGTGCCTGGCCGACGTACTCGGCCAGACGGCGGGGCCGGATGGCACGTTCGACGGCCTCCTCGTCCGCGCCCGCGGCGCCGCTGGTGACGCGTTCTGCTGTCTCAGCCAGAGCAATTACTCCCGCGCCGCGCCCTGCAGGGCACGGCGAATCAGTTCCTCGGTGGAATGTGTACCGGGACCCACCGCTTTGAGCAAGCGCGTGGCCTCGGCCGGCCGGTAGCCGAGGGCCACCAGGGCGCCGTAGGCCTCGCTCTCGGCGCTGGCGGCCGGCGCCGGCGCCACCGCATCCGCCGTGGTCCCGGGAGCTGCCAGGCGGTCGCGCATCTCGACGATCAGCCGCTCCGCGGTCTTGCGCCCGACCCCCGGTACGCGCGTGAGCGCGCTGACATCCTCGCGCACCACGCACTCGGCAAAGGCCGCCACGCTCAGCCCCGACAGCAGCGCCAGCGCGATTTTGGGCCCGACGCCGGATACCTTGATGAGGCTGCGAAACAGCCGCCGCTCCTCTGCCGTGGCGAAGCCATAGAGCACGTGCGCATCCTCGCGCACTACTAGGTGGGTGAGCAGGCGTACCTCCTCGCCCACCGCCGGCAGGTGGAAGAAGGTGGACATCGGTGCCTCCAGCTCGTAGCCGAGGCCACCGACTTCGACCGTCAGTTGTGGAGGGGACTTGGAGGCGATGCGGCCGCGCAGCGAGCCGATCATCGCCGCGCCTGCGACAGCGACGCCGTCCCGGCCGGCAGCAGCGCCCCGAGGCGCCGCGCGTGCGCGTGACACACCGCAACCGCCAGGGCATCGGCCGCATCGGCCCCGGGCCGCTCGCCGAGCGCCAGCAGGGCGCGGATCATGTGCGCGACCTGGAATTTCTCTGCGCCACCGGAGCCGGTGACGGCGAGCTTGACCGCGCTCGGCGCATACTCGAATACCGGCGTACCGGCCGGGATGGCGCACAGCGCCGCCCCGCGCGCCTGACCGAGCTTCAGGGCACTGTCCACATTGCGGCTGACGAAGACGCGTTCGATCGCGACTTCCGCCGGCAGGTGCTCGGCCAGCAGCGCCTTGAGGCCCTCGAAGATGAGGCGCAGGCGCGCCCCGGGCGTGGCGCTGGCCACGTTCAGGCAGCCGTGTGCGATGGGCACCAGCTGCGTGCCACGGCATTCGATCACACCGAAGCCGGTACGCCGCGAGCCCGGATCGAGGCCCAGGATGCGCACGCTGACGGTCGTGAGCGCCACGGCCGTCCCCGGTTCAAATGCGCGCCAGGACCTCGTCCGATATCTCGACATTCGAGTACACGTCCCGTACTTCGTCCAGCTTCTCGAGCGCCTCGAGCAGCTGCACCATGCGCTGCGCCGCCTCGCCCGACAGTTCCAGCGAGGTCGCCGCCCGGCGGGTGATCTCCGCACTCGCCGGCGTGAAGCCGT
The DNA here is from genome assembly GCA_025451375.1 of Steroidobacteraceae bacterium. GTDB lineage: Bacteria > Pseudomonadota > Gammaproteobacteria > Steroidobacterales > Steroidobacteraceae > 13-2-20CM-66-19. The sequence goes on along the minus strand of JANWKL010000056.1, from coordinate 25,684 downwards.
GGTGCGTAAGCATGGCGCGCACGCTGTCGAGCTCGAGCGGATCCGCCAGTACCTCCACCGAAGTGTCGGCGTTTGGCACCACGTCCTCGGCGCCAGCTTCCAGCGCCACCTGCATGAGCTGCTCCTCGTCGGTGCCCGGCGGGTAGGTCATCAGGCCGACCGTGTTGAACAGGTAGCTCACCGAGCCGTCGGCGCCGAGGTTGCCGCCGTGCAGTGCAAAAGCGTGCCGCACCCTGGCAGCCGCGCCGGGGCGGTCGGCGGTGAGACATTCCACCATGACCGCGCCACCCCCCGGGCCGTAGCCCTCATACTGCACGTTCTCCAGGCCCGCCCCCGGCTGCGTCGGCCCATGCCGCCCGCGGCGCCACGCCTGCACGCGTGCGCGGCGTCGGATGTTGGCCCACCTGCTGTGCCCTGCCATGCCCGCCTTGAGAAGCCCGCGCCATCACGCTTGTAAAAACAAGGGGGTATGATAGCTGCAATCCCGCGCTCATGACACGCCGCGGGGCCCCATCCGTCGCCCGCCATGGAGACCAGTCAGCTCTGCCCTGCCGCAGTCCGCAGCGCCATCGTCGGCGCGCGCGCCGCGCTCGAGCGCGCCGGCGTCAGCGCGCCGGCCGATCTGTCGTTCGCGACCGAGGCGGCCGAGATCATGGGCGGACTCACCGAGAGCGCCGAGCTCGCGCACGCCGTGCTGGCGCGCCCTTTGATCGCGCGCGCCAGTCTCACCCCCGAGCAGAGCGCCGGCATCGTCGGCCAGCCCGCGACCGACATCGCGCTCGCCCTGCAGCGGCTCGGCACGCTCGGCCTGCCGCGCGACTGGTCGCCGGCTCAGGGCCTCGACACGCGGCAGACCGAGACGCTGCGCAAGATGCTGCTCGCGGTGGTGAGCGATCCGCGCCTGGTGCTGGCGCGCCTCGCCGAGGAGCTGGTCATGCTGCGGCACGCACGCGGGCTGCCGGCCGCGGAGCGCGAGCGGCGGGCACTCGAGGCGCGCGCCGTGTACGCACCGCTCGCCAATCGCCTCGGGGTCTGGCAGCTGAAATGGGAGCTCGAGGATCTGGCCTTCCGCTACCTCGAGCCCGATGAGTACCGCCGCGTGGCCGCGGCGCTCAATGAGCGGCGCGCTGACCGCGAGCACTACATCACTGCGCTGTGTGCCGAGCTGCGCGAAGAGCTGCGTGCGGCCGGCATCGCCGCTGAAGTTTACGGCCGGCCGAAACACATCTACAGCATTTACCGCAAGATGCAGCGCAAGCAGCTGGCCTTCGAGCAGCTGTTTGACGTGCGCGCCGTGCGCGTGGTGGTGTCCTCACTTCCCGAATGCTACGCGGCGCTCGGCATCGTGCACGGGCGCTGGACGTACATCCCCGGGGAGTTCGATGACTATATCGCCACCCCGAAGGGCAACGGCTACCGCTCGATCCACACCGCCGTGATCGGCCCGCACTCGCGCAGCGTCGAGGTGCAGATCCGCACCCGCGACATGCACGAGCATGCCGAGCTCGGCGTCGCCGCGCACTGGACCTACAAGGAAGGCGGCGCACGCGACGCGCAGTACCAGCGCAAGATCGAGTGGGTCCGGCGCCTGCTCGAGCCCCAGGAGGGGCGCGCCGCGGATGCCGACCGCGATCTCATCGAAGGCATGCGCAGCGAGCTGTTCGAGGATCGCGTGTACGTGCTCACGCCCAAGGGCGAGGTGATCGACCTGCCGCGCGGCGCCACGCCGCTCGACTTCGCCTACAGCGTGCACACCTCGCTCGGTCACCGCTGCCGCGGCGCCAAGGGGAACGGCCGCATCGTGCCGCTCACGCACACACTCAGCAACGGCGAGGTCGTTGAGATCATCACCGGCAAGCAGGACGCCCCGAGCCGCGACTGGCTGGCACCCGAACAGGGATTTCTCATCTCGCCGCGCAACCGCGCCAAGGTGCGCGCCTGGTTCCGCCGTCAGGACGCAGGCGACAACCGCGACGCCGGTGCCGGCATCGCCGAGCGCGAGCTGGCGCGCATCGGTGCCGGGCCGCAGCAGCTCGCCGCGCTGGCGCAGGAGCTGAAGGCACGCGATACCGACCACCTGCACCAGCTGCTCGGCGAGGGTGAGATCACCGTCAGCCAGCTGCTGCAGGCGGCCAGCCGGCTGTTCGCGCCGCCGCCACGCATCGTGCGTACGGCGCGCCCGCCCGCGCGTGGCCGCCGCACCTCGCCGGTCGAGATCGAGGGTGTCGGCGACCTGCCGATCACCCTGGCGCGCTGCTGCGCGCCGCTGCGCCCGCAGCCGATCAGCGGCTACGTCACCCTCGGACGCGGCGTCACCGTGCATCGCAGCGACTGCGCCGGGCTGCAGCGCATGGCGGCGCACCGGCCCGATCGCCTGCTCAAGGTGGAGTGGACCGCCGCGGATGCGCAGGCGCTGAGCGTGGAGCTGGCAGTGACCGCTTACGACCGGCGCGGCCTGCTGCGCGATCTGACCGACGTGCTGGCCATGGAACGGCTCAGCATCGACGCGGTGAACTCGCGCACCGACCACGACACCGGACTGGCGCACTTTGCCCTGACGGTCGCGGTGCTGGACCTGGAGCAGCTGGCGCGCCTGCTGCGCCGGCTGGCCGCCGTACCCAACGTCACCGAGGCGCGGCGGCGCGCTTGACGCCTTCCATGTGAACGCGCCGCCGGGCATTGCTGCCGGGCGGCGCGGTTTTCAAGCCGGCGCTGGTTGGGCTCAGCGCTGCGCAGTCTCGCCCTCGTGCTTGCCGTTCTCCGGATTCTTCGGATGCCTGGCCACGTGCGGCTTGGGGGCCTTGCCGTTCGGCTGGCCGGCAGCGACGGCAGCGTGATTGCCGCCGGCGGGATTGGCGCCCTGCCCGTTCGCCCCTGCCCGGTGGCCGCCCGCCGCGTGCGCCACCGCGGCCGGTGGCGAGCCCGCGCCGTGTGCACCGACCACGCCCGGGGCGCTGAATGCCGCCGGCCGCGGGGTCGCGGCGATGGCGGGACGCCCCCCGTTGTTCCGCGCCAGCAGCGCCGGATTGCTCGATGCCTGCTGAATGTGCTGGTGCTGGGCCGGAGTCACCGCCACGTGCTGCTCCTGCGCTGCCGCCCGCTCCTGCGCGGTCGGCGTCGCCACCACACCGCCGGCGCCGCCGTTATAGCTCACCCGGTTGACGGTGACGTTGTTGACCACCGTCTCGTTGTAGGTGTTGTGTACCACCGTGACATTGACGTTGGTGACCGACTGATTGTAGGCAAACGAGCTGCCAACCCAGCGACCGCCGGCGAAGCCCACGCCGGTGTAACCGAAGCCATAGTGGACGCCGCCGTAAAAGCCGACGTGCGGGCCCCAATATCCGGCGTGAAACACGTACACGCCGCCGACGAACCCCCAGTAGGCCGGGGTCCACAGCAATCCGACGCGCGGCGGGGCCACCCAGGTGCCTGGCACCCAATAGTAGCCGGCGGGCGCCCAGGCCCAGTAGCCGGGAGTCCACATGTAGCCCTCGACCGGACATGGCGGCTGCTCATAAACGGGCAGCGCCGGCGGCGCTTCGTTCGCCTGCACCTCGGCTTCGGCGCTCACCTCGGCGACCGGCGGCGGAGGCGGCGCAACGTATACGCGCGGCGGCGGTGGCGGAGCGGGCACGACGACGCGTGCGACGCAACCACTCAGCGCCAAGGTAGTGCCGACCAGAATGAGGCCGGCGACACGCGTCCCGGCGCCCAGTGAAATCCTGCAAGCGTGCGACATAACACCGCCCTGATGTGTAGTTCGTGACGCAGCCTACGCATTCACGCCGGCTGCAAAGACGCTAAACGTCACAGTTCCACGTCGGATGACGGTCATTAACGAAATGTAATCACGAACACCGGGCGTGGCCCGGCCGACGGCAGGGCTGGTTCAGCGGTTCAGCGAGTCGATGGCGCGTTTGTCGGCGTTGAGGGCGGCCTCGTGCACGGCCTCCGCGAGCGTCGGATGCGCGTGGATCGTGCGCTGCAGATCCTCGCTGCTCGCCGAGTACTCCATGGCGAGCACCGCTTCCGCGATCAGCTCGCCGGCCATCGGGCCGACGATGTGCACGCCCAGGATTTCATCGTCGTCGCGCGCGGCGACGATCTTGGCAAACCCCGCCGCCTGCTCCATGGCACGGGCGCGGCCGCTGGCCAGAAAGGGGAACATGCCGACCTTGTACTCACGACCGCTCGCCTTCACCTGCTCCTCGGTGAGGCCGACCCAGGCGATCTCGGGCGCGGTATAGATGACTGACGGAATGACCTTGTAGTTGACCTCGCCGTAGCGTCCCGCGATCAGGTCGGCGACGTTCACGCCCTCCTCCTTGCCCTTGTGCGCCAGCATCGGACCGCGCACGCAGTCGCCGACCGCCCAGACACCCTCGGCCGCGGTGCGGCAGGAATGATCGACCTTGATGAGGCCGCGCTCGTCGAGCTCGACCCCGGTACCGGCGGCCAGGAGATCCTTGCTGTACGGACGACGGCCGACGGCGACCACCAGCCGGTCGACCGTCACGTGCTGCTCGCCCTTGGCGTCGGCATAGGTGACCTCGACTGCGCCGCCCTTGACGGTCGCGCCACTGACCTTGGCACCGAGGCGGATGTCCAGACTCTGCTTCTTGAAGTGGCGCAGCGCCTCCTTGGCGAGCTGCTGGTCGGCGAATGCGAGGAAGTCGGGCAACGCTTCCAGCACCACGACCTCCGCCCCCAGTCGCCGCCAGACGCTGCCGAGTTCCAGACCGATGACTCCCGCGCCGATGACACCGAGGCGCTTGGGTACGGCGTCCAGGTCGAGCGCTCCCCAGGAATCGACGATGTGCGGTGCCTGGAAGGCCGCGGAGCGCAGCTCGATCGGCGCCGAGCCCGAGGCGAGCACAACGTGCCGCGCGCTGAGCTCGCGTCGCGTGCCGTCGTGGGCGGTGAACTCCACCCGCCGACCGGGGAGCAGCCGGCCGTGTCCCTGCAGCGGGGTTACGCCGGCGGCCTTGAACAGCGCGACGATTCCCTGGGTCATGGCGCGCACGATGCCGGCCTTGCGCTTCTGCATCTGCGCGAGATCCACCTGCGCGCCGCTCACCTTGATGCCGTGTGTGGCAAATTCCTCCTGCAGACGGTGGTACAGCTCGGTGGACTCCAGCAGCGCCTTGGACGGGATGCAGCCGGCGTTCAGGCAGGTGCCGCCGAAGGCGGCGCTGCCGTCGCGGTTCTTCCACTCGTCGATGCAGGCAACGGTCAGCTTGTTCTGCGCCGCACGGATCGCGGTGGGATAGCCGGCCGGACCGCCGCCGATGACGATCACATCGAAGGAATCCGCGCCGCCTGGCCGCTTGTCGTCGTTCGTCATGAGCTTCCGCGCCCCGCGCTAAGTCGGAGAATGTTGAAAAATAACACAAAGGTGGCACAGCGGCTGGCTGACGCCGCCGCGTCATAAGTCCGGAATACTACCGTCATACGCTGCACTCCCCGCATAAGAACTACGAGTGCCATGCCATGAGCAGCGTCGCCGCCGAGTCCGTTGCCGCCCCCGTCGCCTCCCGCCCGCTTCTCGATCGCAGGCCGGGCCGGCCCACCATCCTGGTATTCGCCGCGCTGCTGCTGCTCGGCGTGGGCTACGCCGCCTCCAGCCTGATCGCCGATATCAGCGGCGCACCCACCCAGACCCTCACGATGCTGCCGTTCCTGCTGCTGGGCGTGGCGCTGCTCATCGCGCTCGGCTTCGAGTTCGTCAACGGCTTCCATGACACTGCCAACGCGGTCGCGACCGTCATCTATACCCACTCGCTGCCGCCGCACCTGGCAGTGGTCTATTCCGGCACGCTGAACTTCCTCGGCGTACTGTTCTCTAGCGGCGCCGTGGCCTTCGGCATCATCACCCTGCTGCCCGTCGAGCTCATTCTGCAGGTGGGGTCGAGCGCCGGATTTGCAATGGTGTTCGCGCTGCTGATCGCCGCCATCATCTGGAATCTCGGCACCTGGTGGCTGGGCCTGCCGGCCTCCTCTTCCCATACCCTCATCGGCTCGATCATCGGCGTGGGGGTCGCCAATGCGCTCATGCACGGGCGCGATGGCACGAGCGGCGTCGACTGGGGCCAGGCCACCAAGATCGGCTACTCGCTGTTGCTGTCACCGCTGGTCGGCTTCATCTGCGCCGCGCTGCTGCTGCTGGTGCTCAAGGGGCTGGTCAAGAACCAGGACCTCTACCAGGAGCCGCGCGGCAGCAGCTCCCCGCCGTGGTGGATCCGGGGCCTGCTGATCCTCACCTGCGGCGGGGTGTCCTTCGCCCACGGCTCCAACGATGGCCAGAAGGGCATGGGCCTCATCATGCTGATCCTCATCGGCACGGTGCCCACGGCCTACGCGCTCAACCGTGCCATGCCGGTCGCGCAGATGACGCCGTTCGTGGCCATGGCCACGACCACGCAGCGCTCGCTCGAGAAGTACGCCACCGCGCCGGCGCCGGCCGATCCGCGCGCCATGCTCTCCACCTACGTGCGCACCCACGGCTGGAACGATGAGGTGGTGCCGGCGCTCGCCGCGATCACCGGCGACATCGCCGACCAGGTGCGCAGCCGTGGCAGCTTCGCCCGCCTGCCCGCCAACGCGGTCACCAACGTCCGCAACGACATGTACCTGACTTCGGAGGCGGTGCGGCTGTTCGCCAAGGACCCGCACGCCCAGGCCTTCGACGCCGAGACCCAGGGCAATCTCACCGCCTTCAAGAAGCAGATCGATGGCGCCACCAAGTTCATCCCGCCGTGGGTCAAGGTGGCGGTAGCCATCGCCCTCGGGCTCGGCACCATGGTGGGCTGGAAGCGCATCGTCGTCACCATCGGTGAAAAGATCGGCAGGACGCACCTCACCTACGCGCAGGGAGCCGCGGCGGAGCTGGTGGCGATGAGCACCATCGCCGCCGCCGACATGTTCGGGCTGCCGGTCTCGACCACGCACGTACTGTCGTCCGGCGTCGCCGGTGCGATGGCCGCCAACCGCTCCGGGCTGCAGCTGAACACGCTGCGCAATCTGGCCGTGGCCTGGGTGCTGACCCTGCCGGCGGCGATCATGCTGTCGGGGGGACTCTACTGGCTGTTTCGTCAGCTCTTCTGAGGGCGCCGCAGCAGGTTTCAGATCCCGAGCAGCATGCGCCCCGGGTCCTCGAGCGCGTCCTTGATCGCGACCAGGAACTGCACCGCCTCACGGCCGTCGATGATGCGGTGATCGTAGGTGACCGCCAGGTACATCATCGGGCGCACGGCGATCTGGCCGCTGACCACCATGGGCCGCTCCTGGACCTTGTGCATGCCGAGGATGGCGCTCTGCGGGGCGTTGACGATCGGCGTGGACATGAGCGAGCCGAACACGCCGCCGTTGGTGATGGTGAAGGTGCCGCCGGTCAGGTCCTCGAGCGCGATCGAGCCCTCGCGGGCCTTGCGCGCGTACTCGGCTATCTCCTTCTCGATGGCGGCAAAGCTCTTGCCGTCGGCGTCGCGCACCACCGGCACGACCAGGCCGCGCTCGGTCGACACCGCCACGCCGATGTCGTAGTACTCGTGGTAGATGATGTCGTTGCCGTCCACCGAGGCATTCAGCACCGGGAACCTCTTCAGCGCCTCGATCGCGGCCTTGACGAAGAAGGACATGAAGCCGAGCTTCACGCCGTGCTCCTTCTCGAAGCGCTCCTTGTAGCGCCCGCGCAGCTCCTGGGTGGCGGTGAGATCCACCTCGTTGAAGGTCGTGAGCAGCGCCTGGGTCGACTGCGCCTCGATCAGGCGCTGCGCGATGCGCGCCCGCAGCCGCGTCATCGGCACGCGCTGCTCGGCGCGCGTGCCGGCGGGGGTAGCCGGGCGGGCCGCAGGCGCCGCGGGTGCCGCGGGTGCCGCGTTTTCCGCCGGCCGCTTGCCAAGATAGTCGACCACGTCTGACTTGGTGAGGCGCCCCTCGCGTCCCGAGCCGGCGATCGATGCCGGATCGAGGCGATTCTCCTCGACCAGGCGCCGTACCGACGGACTGAGCTTGGCCGCGTCCCGGCCGCCATCGGCGCCGGCGCTCGCGGTCTTGGACGGCGGTGCCTTGCCCGGGGCTGCCCTGGTGGCTGCCGGCGCGGTGGGCGCCGGTGCGGCTGCCGGCTTAGTGGCCGCCGCGGCGCCCTCCTCGATGACGGCGAGCACCTGGCCACTGGTGACGACCGCGCCGCTCTGCACGCGGATCTCGCGCACGACGCCGTTGGCGGGCGCGGGCACCTCGAGCACGACCTTGTCGGTCTCGAGATCGGCGAGATTCTCGTCGCGGCGGATGGCATCGCCGGGCTGCTTGTGCCAGGCGACCAGGGTCGCGTCCGCGACCGACTCGGGCAGCTGCGGAACTCGGATTTCGGTGCTCATGAGCGCTTTCTCAATGGGGTCGCAGGTGGCGCGGGCTGCGCCGGGGGCGCGGCCGACTGCGCCGGCAGGGATTTCAGGCGCGTGGTGTCGCGTCCGGATTCCTCGGTCGCGGTCGAGTGCAGTGCCGCCGACACCAGCCCCTGCTGCTCGATCTCGTGAATCTTGCCGATGCCGGTGGCCGGCGCCGCCGCCGGGGCGCGGCCGGCGTACAGCACGGGCCTGCGCCCGAGCGCCAGCTCCTGCAGGCGATGGCGGATCTGGTACCAGGCGCCCTGGTTCTGTGGCTCTTCCTGGCACCAGACGACCTCGCGTGCGTTGGGATAGCGGTTGAGAATCGTCTGGTACTCCTCGGTCGGGAACGGGTACAGCTGCTCGAGGCGGATCAGCGCGACGTCCTGCAGACCCTCCTTGCGGCGCGCCTTGAGCAGATCGAAGTACACCTTGCCGCTGCAGAACACCACGCGCCGCACGTCGGCAGCGGTGAGCTCGTCTACCTCGCCGATGACGCGCGCGAAGTAGCCGCGCGTCAGGTCCTCGAGTGCCGACACCGACAGCTCGTGGCGCAGCAGGCTCTTGGGGGACATGACGATGAGCGGCTTGCGGAACGACTGGCGCATCTGCCGTCGCAGCATGTGGAACATCTGCGCCGGCGTCGAAGGTACGCACACCTGCATGTTGTTCTCGGCGCACAGCTGCAGGAATCGCTCCAGGCGCGCCGAGGAATGCTCCGGGCCCGCCCCCTCGTAACCGTGCGGCAGCAGCAGCACCAGGCCGCAGAAGCGCTCCCACTTGGCCTCACCGGAGCTGATGAACTGGTCGATGATCACCTGCGCGCCGTTGGCGAAGTCACCGTACTGCGCCTCCCATACCACCAGCGCGCCGGGGTCGGTGGTCGAGTAGCCGTACTCGAAGCCCATCACGGCCTCTTCCGAGAGCACCGAGTCGATCACCTGCGTGCGCGGCTGCGGCGCTGCGATGTGCTGCAACGGAATCCAGGTGGCGTCGCTGTTCTGGTCGTGCCACACCGCGTGGCGGTGGAAGAAGGTGCCGCGGCCGCTGTCCTGGCCGGTGATGCGCACGCCGAAGCCGTCGGCGATCAGGCCGGCATAGGCCAGCGTCTCGGCGCAGCCCCAGTCGAGCGGCAGCTCGCCGGCAATCATCTTTCTGCGGTTGGCGATCACCTGCGCCACGCGCGGGTGCAGCGTGAAGCCCTCGGGAACCTGCGTGATGCGCTCGCCGAGCGCGCGCAGCCGCGTCAGCTCGATGCCGGTAGACACGCGCTCGGTCCAGTCCACCTGCGTGTAGGCGCTCCAGTCCACCGTGTACTTGTTGCCGATCATGCCGAGCGAGGCGCGCGCCTGCGGCCGCCCCTCATCGAGCCCGGTACGGTATTGCTCGAACATCGCTTCGGTGTCCGCCTCGCCCAGCGCGCCGGCGGCGATGAGCTGATCGGCGTACAGGCGCCGGGCAGTCGGGTGCTGGCGGATGACCTGGTACATGCCCGGCTGGGTCGCCGCCGGCTCGTCGGCCTCGTTGTGGCCGTGGCGCCGGTAGCACACCAGGTCGATGACCACGTCCTTGCGGAAGCGCATGCGGTACTTGAGCGCCAGCCGCGTCACGAACACCACCGCCTCGGCATCGTCGGCGTTGACGTGGAAGATCGGCACTTCCAGCATCTTGGCGACATCGCTGCTGTACAGGGTGGAGCGCGCATCGCGCACGTCCGAGGTGGTGAAGCCGACCTGGTTGTTGATGATGATGTTGATCGTGCCGCCGGTGAAGAAGCCGCGCGCCTGCGACAGCTGCAGCGTCTCCATGACGACCCCCTGGCCGGCGAAGGCCGCATCGCCGTGCACCAGCACCGGCAACACACGCGCGCCCTGCGCATCGTCGCGGCGCTCCTGGCGCGCGCGCACCGAACCCTCGACCACCGGATTCACGACCTCCAGGTGCGAGGGGTTGAACGCCAGCACCGTGTGCACATTGCCGCTCGGGGTACGCAGGTCGGCGGAGAAGCCCTTGTGATACTTGACGTCGCCGGAGCCCTTGAGACCCAGCGGGTCGTAGACGCCCTCGAACTCGGAGAACAGCGCCGCCGGGGACTTGCCGAGAATGTTCACCAGCACGTTGAGCCGGCCGCGGTGCGCCATGCCGATGACCAGCTCCTCGACGCCGTCGGCGCCGGCGCGCTGGATGAGATCGTCGAGCAGCGCGATGAAGGCATCGCCGCCCTCGAGCGAGAAGCGCTTCTGGCCGACGTACTTGGTGTGCAGGTAGCGCTCCAGGCCCTCCGCGGCGGTCAGCTGCCACAGGATGTTGCGCTGCTCTTCGGCGCTGAAGCGGTGCGTGAGGCGGCCCTCCTGGAACTCCTCCTGCAGCCACAGCCGCTCCTCGGAGTCGGACATGTGCGCGAACTCCGCGCCCACGCTGCCGGCATAGATGTACTGCAGCTGCGCCAGGATGTCGCGCAGCTTCATGCGCTTGGGGACCGCGGGCGTGCGGCTGCCGGTGATGAATTCGCTGTCGAGGTCGGCCGGCGACAGGCCGAAGTACTCGAGGTCCAGCACCCGGGGGCGCGGGCGCGTCATGAGGCCGAGCGGGTCGATGCTCGCCAGCAGGTGCCCGCGGTTGATCCACACCTGGATCAGGCGCGACACCGCCGCCTGGCGTACGTCGGCGCCGTGAGTGGTACCGGCGCCGCCGGGGCCCGCGGCGGCACGCTGCGCCAGCTGGCTGCGCACCGGTGCGTGGGCACGCTCGGCGGCGGGCGGACCGAGTTGCGCGAAATAGTCGCGCCAGTGCGCGGCTACGCTTTGAGGATCGCGCAGGTACCGCTCGTAGAGCGCGTCGAGGAATTCGGCGTTACCGCCGTAGAGGGCAGTTGGTTCCAGCATGGGAAAGCGCAGCGCAGGGGCTTAGTTTAACGGAAAACCGCCCCGGACGGGGCGCAGGGCCGACGGCGGCGCCTACGGGGCGTTCAGCAGGCTGAATTCGTAGGCGATCAGCGCCCCGTACAGCGCCAGCACGCTGTAGAGGAACACGCCGACCGGGATGCGGCCGAAGGCGCGGATGCGCGCAATCTGCGTGAGCAGCACCACGCCACCGGCGGTCAGCCCGACCTTCACCAACGCGAACGACAGCGCCGAGCCGCCCACCAGCGGTGCCATGAAAGGATTGACCTCGTACGCCCCGCGCTCCATCAGCATGAGGGTCAGCAGCGCATCGGCGGCGGAGAACACCACGATCAGCATGGCGATCGCCAGCCACTGCGGATGGTGCCAGTCGACCGCGCTCACCTGGTGCTCGTCGGCACGGCGCGGACCCCGCCGCCGCGGCCGGAAGCTGCCGTGCAAGAGCGCGCGCAGCACGTGCCGGCGGCGCTCGGTGCGCCGACGTTCCGGTTCGGATGCTGTTGCCGCGGCCAGGGGGTCGCGCCCGTTCTCTTCCATGATTCTTGTCGTTGTCGTGGTGCGCGTGGCGCGGCCGTATGCGGCATGATTCTAGCGGTGCGGACGGCGGCTGCGGCGGCCGCAGAGCGTGACGCAGCTCACAGCGCGGCGCCGCTGCGCGACCGCGCCGCGTTATGACAACCGGCGTCACTCCTCTATATGATGGCGCGCCGATGCCCCCACCGAGCGCCAGCCCCGCAAGCCACGACGGCCTGCCCGTGCCGCGCCGCTACTGGGCGATCGCCGCAATCGCGCTCGCCATCACCATGTCGGTGCTCGACAGCACCATCGTCAACGTCGCGCTGCCGACCATCGCGCGCGAGCTGCACGCGAGCGCCGCGGCCTCCATCTGGGTGATCAACGCCTACCAGCTCGCCATCCTCATGTTGCTGCTGCCGCTCGCCTCGCTCGGGGAGATCGTGGGCTACCGGCGCGTGGCACAGACGGGTCTTGCGGTGTTTACGCTCGCCTCGCTCGGCTGCGCCTTCGCCCCCGACCTGCTGACACTCAGCATCGCGCGTATCGTGCAGGGGCTGGGTGCGGCGGGCATCATGAGCGTCAGCGGCGCGCTCGTGCGTTTCACCTACCCGCACCGCTACCTCGGGCGCGCCGTGGGTATCAACGCCTTCGTGGTCGCCACCTCCGCTGCGCTCGGTCCGACCATCGCCTCGGCCGTGCTGGCGGTCGCGCACTGGCGCTGGCTGTTCGGTATCAACGTGCCGCTCGGCATCCTCACCATCGCCATCGCGCTCTACGCGCTGCCCGACAACGAGCGCTCGCAGCGCCGGTTCAATCTCGCCGCCGCGGTGCTGTGTGCCGGAGCCTTCGGTCTGCTGCTGAGCGGCCTGCAGTCCCTCGCCCATCACAGCGCCGCGCCGCTGGCGCTGCTGCAGATCGCCGCTGGCGCCCTGCTCGGGGCGCTGCTGGTCAGACACGAGCTGCCGCGGCCCGGACCGATCGTGCCATTCGACCTGCTGCGCGGCCGCCTGTTCTCGCTGTCGATCGTGACCTCGGTGTGCTCGTTCATGGCACAGATGGCCGCGCTGGTGGCGCTGCCATTCGAGATTCAGCGCCTCGGACACAGCGCCGTGGCCACCGGACTGTTCATGACTCCCTGGCCGCTGGCGCTGGCCCTGGCGGCGCCGCTGGCGGGGCGCCTGGCGGATCGGCACGCGGCGGGATTGCTCGGCGGGCTGGGGCTCCTGGCCCTCGCCGCCGGCCTCGCCCTGCTCGCGGCGTTCCCCGACGACGGCAGCATCACCGGCTTCGTGTGGCGCATGGCCCTGTGCGGCCTGGGCTTCGGTTTCTTCCAGGCTCCCAACAACCGCACCATAATGGCCGCCGCGCCGCGCTCGCGCAGTGGCGCCGCCGGCGGCATGCTGAGCGCGGCCCGGCTGCTCGGGCAGACCCTGGGGGCGGCCGGCGTCGCGATCCTGTTTCGCGCCTACGGCACCGAGGGCTCACACTTGGCGCTGTACCTGGCCGCAGCGCTGGCGCTGACTGCGGCCGTGGTAAGCAGCGTGCGGCTGACCGGCAGCGCCGGCGAGGAGAATCCATGAGCGACACAGCGGCTGCATCCGCTCCGGCCCCCAACAAGCCACCCTTCAGCCACGCCAGCGCGGTAGCCAAGGTGCGCATGGCGGAGGATGCCTGGAACACGCGCGACCCGCAGCGCGTCTCGCTCGCTTACAGCGAGGACTCGCAGTGGCGCAACCGTGCGGAGTTCTTCGGCGGTCGCCCCGCCATCGTCGAGTTCCTGCGCCGCAAATGGAGCCGCGAGCTCGACTACCGCCTCATCAAGGAGCTCTGGGCGTTCGGCGAGCATCGCATCGCCGTGCGCTTCGCCTACGAGTGGCACGACGACTCGAACCAATGGTTCCGCTCCTACGGCAACGAGAACTGGGAATTCGACGCCAGCGGCCTCATGCGCCGGCGCCATGCCTCGATCAACGACCTGCCGATCAGCGAGGCCGACCGCAGCTACCGCTGGCCGGCTCCCGGGCCGCGCCCGCAGGACCACCCGGGACTGAGTGAGCTCGGGCTGTAGGCTTCAGCCCAGCGTCGACTTGAACAGCGCCAGGGCGCGGCTCCAGGCCTTCTCGGCCTGCTCCTGGTTGTAGACCTTGGAGTCGGTCGGGCACCAGCCGTGCAGCGTGCCGGCGTAGACCTCGATCTCCGCCGGCACGTGCGTCTTGGCGAATGCCTCGCGCAGCACCGTCTTGGCCTCCGGCTGGCGCTCATCGTCGTTCGCCGCGATCGCGAACAGGTAGTGCGCCTTGATCTTCGGGATCAGAAGATGCGGGCTGTCGGGCTTGTCGGTGACCAGACCACCGCCATGAAACGAGGCGCCGGCACCGATGCGGTCGGGGAACTCCGCGGCCGTGCGCATGGTGTAGGGGCCGGTCATGCAATAGCCCATGGTGCCCATCTTGCGCTTGCGGTCGACCGCCGGCTGCGCGTCGAGCCAGGTCACGAACGCCTTGGCGTCGGTCATCTGCGTTTCCGGGCTGAGCGTGTGGGTGAGGTCCATGAGGGCGTTGCGGGTCGCCGGGTCGTCGAAGTCGGCGTGCTCGGGCGCGGTCGGCGCGTGCTTGCTGCGATAGAACTGATTGACCACCAGCACCGCGTAGCCCGACTCGGCCAGCCGCCTGCCCATCTGCCGGAAGGCGGGCCGCAGCCCGAAGATGTCCGGCCACATGAGGATCGCCGGGGCCTTGCCGCGCGCCGGATGCACGAAGTAAGCATCGGCGCTCCCGTCGGGAGTCTTGATGTCGACGTCCGCCTCTGCGACCTCGACCGCCCCGGCCGTTACCGGCAGCATTGAGACCAGACCCGCGCCGAGGGTGAGTGCACCAAACTGCCGCCGCGACAGCTCGCCGGCGCGCAGCTGGTACCGCATCATGTCATCGAGCGAGTCGTTGTCGCACATGGCGCATCCCCTTAAGCCGCACCTGGCGCGGACGCAGCGCAGGCGCGCGGGATGTTGCGCCAAGGTGCGCGTGCGCGGCAAGCATGCACCGCCCGGGAACGACCGACCCGACGGGCCTGGCGCACGCCAGCGGTGGCGGGTCGGGGCGGCTTTTGCGGTTCTTTATCTCAGGAGACGGCGGGCACAGCCGCTGCTGCGGGCTTGGTCCGCGGTGCAGGGTCCGCGTAGACTGCCGGCAAACGACGCGCGCCCCGTCGATGGGTGGCGCGGCCATGGGAGAACCACATGCATTCCGTTCACAGACACGTGCGTCGTGCGCTCACCACGTGCGTCGTCTTTGCCGCTTGTAGCGCATGGCCGGCGGCCCGCGCCGATGTCACGGTCCAGCAACAGAGCACCTTCAATCTAAGCATCGTCAAGGCGCACGGCACCGACACCGAGTACGTCACCGCGGACAAGGAGCGCCGCGAAAACACCTTCCACTGCGAGGGGTTCCTGTCGCTGGTGTGCGGCAACACGCAGAGTGGCGAGATCGTGCGCCTCGACCGCGACCTGACCTGGACGCTCGACCCCAAGAAAAAGGAATACCGGGAGTCGCCGTTCCCAACCGCCGCGCAGCGCCAGGCCGCCGCGCAGCAGGTGCAGGCGACACTGGACAAGCTCAAGCAGTGCCCGGCGGCGCAGAACAAGACGCCCGCTCCGGACACCTCGAAGTGCCAGATGTCCCCGCCCAAGATCGACTCGCGCCAGACCGATAAGCACGCGAGCTTTGCCGGCCATGACGCGCGGCTGTCGCAGCTGGCGTTGACCCAGAGCTGCAAGAACAGCGAAACGGGCGACGTGTGCGATTTCGTGATCACGCTCGATGCGTGGCTCAGCCAGGACCAGATCGCCGGGCTCGACGAGCGGCGTGCGTTCCAGAAGGCCTACCTGCAGAAGCTCGGGCTGGATGACGCCAACGCCCTGGTGGCCAAGCAGCTGCGCCAGTTCCTCGCGCCCTACGCCGAGAGCCTGAAGCAGCTTGGGCTGAAGAGCGAGGACTTCAAGGGCTACCCGCTCAAGACCGCCGTGCGCATCTCCTTCGGTGGCCCGCAGTGCGGGGCCGCCAAGCAGGCGCAGCAGAGCGGCACCGGCAGCGGCAACACCGTCGCCGACGCCAGCCAGGCAGCCGGTGAGGCGGCGGCGGGCTCCGCCGCGGGGGCCGCGGGCAGCGCCGCGGGTGCGGCGGCCAGCCAGGCGGCCGGCAACAGCGTAGCCGGCTCGGTGCTCGGCTCCGCGGCCAGCACCTTTGGCAGCAAGCTGGTGAGCGGCCTGTTTGCGAAAAAGAAGGCCGACGCCGCGGCCGCGACGCCGGCACCGGCGCCAGATACCAGCACCCCGCCCGGCATGATCCAGGCGGCCGAGTTCTCCACCGAGACTACCGCCATCACGCCCGGAGCGGTCGCGGCTTCGGAGTTCGAAGTTCCGGCGGACTGGAAGCTGGTGAAGCCGAAGGAGAGCGCGCCCAAGGAAGTCACCTGCCCGACTAGCTGAGCCCGGGCGGCGGGCGCGCCTAGTGCGCCGCGCCGGCCTCGACCGCCGCCCCGAGGGTCGCGGGCGTGTCGGTCTTGAGCGCGTCGGCCTCGGCCTGACGCGTCATCACGATGATGCTGATGCGGCGGTTAATCGGATCGCGCGGATCCCCCTTGTCGAACAGCACCGACGAAGACAGACCGACGACGCGCGCGGTCTTGTCGGTCGACAGGCCGGCCGCCTCCAGCGCGCGCCGCGCGGCATTGGCGCGGTCACTCGACAGGTCCCAGTTGGTGCGGCCGCTGCCGCCGGCATAGGGCGCAGCGTCGGTGTGCCCGGTGAGACTCAGGCGATTGGGCACGGTGTTGAGGTAGCGCGCCAGCTCGGTGAGGATGTCCTGGGTATAGGGCTTGAGGTGCGCGCTGCCGCTGTCGAACATCGGCCGGTTCTGCTGGTCGACGATCTGGATGCGCAGCCCCTCGGGAGTGATGTCGAGCAGCAGCTGATCCTTGAATGGTTGCAGCGCCTGACTCTTGTCGATGGCCTTCTTGAGATCCTCCATGAGCGACTCGAGCTGCTGGCGGCGCCGCGCACGTATTCAATGACCGCGCGCCTGCTGGACGGCAAGCACGGCACCCGCATCGAGCTCAAGGCGACACACAACGGGCCGCGCGGGATCGAGGAGTACGTGCGCCACGTGACGCTGTCCGTGCTGGAGCGCGACGGCGCTGCGGCGGCCGCCCAGGAGTTCGCGCGCGATGCCCGCGCTGCCCTTGCCGGTGAAGCCGCATCTGCCGGCGGCGTGGTGCGCAAGATCCGCCGCTAGTCTCCGGCGGCCACGGCCCCGGCGCCGCGGATTCCGAACGCGCACACCAAGTGCCTTAGATCTTCGCCGGGGCTGCGTCGTCCATGCTCACCACGGCGTGCGAGGCAAGCGTACCGATGTGATGGCGGCCCTTGAAGCCATACCACAACAGGCCGCTCCCCAAAATCAGCCCCGTGTACACGAATGCACCCCAAGTGTTGTACCAAGGCGTGCCATAGACAGCTTCGCGCGGCCAAGCCAGATTGAGCGCCATCCCGGCGCCCCACAGTACCGCGACGACATTGACCAACAGTCCCCACCTGCCCATGTTGAAGTAGCCGCCGGCCGCAAGATCCGCGGGAGGCCAGTCCCCGCGCAGCCGCTTCATCAGCAACGGGCCAGTCACCATCAGGTACGCGAGGTAGATCATGATCACCGCGATCGATGTCAGCACGGTGAAGATCTTGGGTTGGCCGATGTTGACGACCAGGATCAGCGCTGCAATCACGCCGATCACGACGGCGGGCGTGATTGGCGTCTGAGTGTCGGGATTCACCCGAGCGAGCCGCTCGCCGAACGGCAGCGCATTGTCGCGTGCCATCGCGAACGTCAAGCGAATGGCGGCGGTGTGTACGGCGAGCGAGCACACGGTCACCGCCACCACAATGCAGATCAGGAAGAGCTTGCCCAACGGGCCCCACATGACTTGCTCGACGATGTACTGCAGGCCACCGCTGTTGCTGGCGATCTGCGGGTCCTGCAGATTGGGCGCCGACATGACCGCGAACACCAGGATCGCACCGCCAATGACGAAAGAGGCCAGGATGGCGCGCAGAATCGCCTTGGGAGCGGTGCGGCGCGGCTCGACCGTCTCCTCGCCCAGCGAGCTCGCGGTGTCGAATCCATACATCACGTACCCCGAGGCCAGCGACGCCACCAGAAACGCGCCCAGAAAGCCGCCGCTGGCGCCGGCGCCGTATCCGTTGGTCGAGAAAAACACCGCGGGTCCGCGCGTGGTGTGGAGTGCCAGGATGAATGCGATCAGGCAGGCGGCAATCAGCTCAATGAACACGCCCGCGCTGTTGATCATCGCCATCAACCGCACGCCGAGCGCGTTCACCACAGTGGTGAAAACGATCAGCACCGTACCCAGGACCACCGCGTTGCTGGCGGAATCGTAGGGACCCTGGCCGTCGCCGACGATCTGGAAGCCACTCCACAACCGTGGCAGGTTGAGTTGCAGCGCCAGCACCACCGCAGACAGGGTAACGATCGATGCGGTGAGCATCAGCCAACCCGCAGACCAGCCCACGATCCGGCTGCCCAGCTGCTTGGACCAGTTATAAACGGATCCTGCGACGGGATATTTTGCCGCCAGCTCCATGAAGCACAGCGCGACTGCGAGCTGACCGATCAGCACCATCGGCCAGGACCACAGGTAGGCCGGTCCGGCGGTACCGAAGCCAAAGTAAAACAGCTGGAAGGTACCGGTGAGGATCGAGATATAGCTGACCCCGGCGGCAAAGCTTCCGAACTTCCCGATGCCCCGATCGAGCGACTCCTTGTAGCCGAAGTGCTCCATGCCGCTATCGGTGCGAGCCGTGCCGGCCTTCTCAATCATTCTGATGCCCCCGTTGAATCGGACGCCGCGGTCTGCCCAGTCCCGTCATCGCTGACCGCTGCGACTCGACCATCCCTTATTCTCATGCGTCAAGCCTTGACGCCTCGTGTTTATGGAAACGGATGTGTCTCCAACCCGCCGCTCAAGCCAATTGCACCACACAGACGATAGGCGCGACAAACCTTCTGCGGCAATGCCATGCAGCAGGACGTCCGCTGCCGTCAGGCTCGACTGGCTCGCTCGTAGGCTCCAAGCACCAGACCGTGAAAGTGATGCAACGCGTGTTCGGATCTGCCTGATCCCTGCGGGGATGGCTTCGACACTGCAGTGACCTTACCTCGAGTTTCGTCGCGAGAGCATCATCTTCTGCCCACAACTGACTCAGCAGATTGCCTACCTCTGAGTGTCTTCGCCCGCGTGCGCTTTACATATAGTGGGCGCGGGGCCTGCGAACTCCTCTGCCAGGCCCTTGACACCTGGCCGCGTGTGGATACCCCGCGCCGGCGCGGAAGCTGAGGCTGCCTTCACCCCTCCTGCTGGCCCGCGCGTATGCGCTGCTCGCTCGCTTGGCGGACGATCGCGCCGCCACGCACCGTAGGCATCCGCCGACAACGCACACGGCAGCTCGTACCGTAGAGGACTCGTGCCTGGCGGTGCGATAATGGCTTCACCGAACGCAAGATCAGTGTCCGTTCGCCCAAGCGCTCGAGCAACACCCGCAGCCGGCTTCGTAGAGAAGCGGCGCGCATGGATTAAGAGGGTCAGGATGATCCCGGGATCTGAAGGACCGACGACCACCGCTCCCGAGTCGAGCGACGACACGATTGAACTGGAGCTGACGGGCGACCAGGGGGTAGCGCTTGCGCGGGCGGCTGAAGCGGCCCAGCAAACGGAGCGTCGCGATGAAACGGGCCCGGCGCTAGCCGTGCCTGCGTACGAGAACTCTACCTTCAGGCGCACGGCACGAATCGACTTCATTTGTAATGTGACATTCGCTGCGGCGATGCTGGTTGTTGCCGTGGCGTTCCTGTGGCCCGCGTCGGAGCGGCATCCGCCCGCGCCGGCGATCACCCGCCCTGCGCCTCTGGTTGTCGAGGCCACCCCGACCAAACCTGCCGAACCGCAGGGTGAGCCGGTGCGAATAACAAACTCCTTCGATCCGACGGAGGTGTTCGAGTTTCCGCATGGAACCGCCAAACTGGAAGCCCGCGAGGCAGTTGCAGATCTGCTCTTGAGCCGCGCACGTGAGCGACGCTCCAAAGCACTGGCGCTCACGCGATCGACTGTTCTTCACGCAGATCGTGGTGCGGCGGACCACCAAGCTGAAATTTCCGTTACCAGGCTGCTCGCCCGCGCGAAGGAACCTGTAAGCGGTACAAACTAGAGTGCAGCAGCAAGGGAGCGTTACAGACAAGTCGATCGACTCCGACGACCACCGGACTACGCGTCCGATGGGACTAGAGGACCTTGCAAGATAGTTCAGTCGTTGAGAACTCCTTTCCTGGAGTCACGGCCACCACGCATTTCGAGTGGTCCGAGAACTGGTGCATGCAGAGTCGGGTGCGCGGCGAAGAGTCCCCGACGCTAATGCACTCATCGAGAGGAAGCGGTTGAGCCCGGGTTTGCCCGCCGTGCATTACCAAGGCGCATCCGACGACAATCGTGGCGGCAACGCCTGAGGTCAGGAACGCTCGCGTGTTCATTTTTCTCTCCCGTTTTGGCTGTTCGATCCAGATCTTCGAAACAAGGGTGGCAGGCAGCAAAGGTCGAGCATCACCCACGCATTTCGCCGGAACCCGGTTCGCTGCAGCGACTCTAGAGTAGCCCGTGCATCTCGCGGGGATGTCTCACGTCCCAGACGTTCGTACTGCGGGACTTTTCCTAACTGAAAAGAACAGCTGCCGGTTTTTGCCTGCCCGCACGATACTCGCCGCTCGAACGGCGACCAATATGTACAGGATATTGAGAGCCGCGAGCGTCGTGGGAATGTGTCGCGTGCGTCGCGCCATGGCCACGAGATCTTTCGCCGTCACCCCTCGCGTTCCGCCCACGCGCCGCTGTACGTAATCAACGGCGTCCGTGGCGATGACATTGAAATAGCCGGAACCGCGCCGCGCCTTCGAGAGCGCAAAAGAAAGCACGAAGAAATGGCGCTGGGCCTCGAACACATGGTAGGTCTGACGGACCGCCTTCACCCGGCCGCAATATTTGAGGCCGCGCTGCAGCATTCGGATGTTCATAGTCCCCCCCGTTCCTATCAGCGATTCGTTTGCCAGATTGAGCGGACTGTACTCCTGCCCTGTGCCACGACACTAAGAAAAGATAGATAGTCCTCTTTGCGCTGCGGTAGGGAGCCCGTGCGCGTCGATAAACTCTCCTTGAATGTCAGTAGCCTGGGCGTGCAGCGTGGCACGAAAAACGCCAATCCTGCGGCTGGCGATGTGGGTCATGGACTCGACGCCAGAAAAGGAGAAGGGGCGCTGCGCGCCCCTTCACTGCCCCCTACGTGCCTAGACCGACCGTGGTGGCTTTTCGTTTTCTCGCCGCGAACCAGCAGGCTTCGTGGGCGTCTCTTCATCTTCGTCCTCGTCCTCGGCAAACTGAGCCTTCAGTTCCGTACGCCGTTGGGCCACCTGCGCCCCAAGCTCGTCGGTATCGACCTTCGCTTTCTTGGCCTTCGGAAACATCTCGCCCTCTTCCTCCTTAACGTGATGGTCGATCTGCTCGCCGAGCACAGTCACCTTTGCGTCGTAGAGGTCATCATCCGGAGTCATCTCTTCAAGCTGTGCGATCAAATCCTTCGCCCCGGCATGCTCGACCAGGGCTTCATCCATCAGGTCTTCGTCTTCTATCTGCTTTCGCACCGCCGGATAGAAAATTTCCTCCTCGATCGTCGTATGGATCGTCAGTTCAGTGCAGATCTGCGCCACCAAGGAGCTCTTCTCGTCCTCAGCGTCGTCTTTGTCCTTGAGCTTCGCAAACTGCTTGAAGAGCTCCTTTACCTTCCTATGATCAGCAATCAAAGTGGCAATAGCATCCTTGCTAGCCGCGCCTGCCGGCGCATGGCTCTTGGTAACTGCCATGTGTGTCTCCTGAGTTCGAACTGCGGATTAAAAGCACACCGCCAGCGATGGCCGCCGACAATGCGGGCACAAAGGCTAGCGAATCTAGGCTACCGGTCTAGGAAGGAAGTTCTCGAGACGTCGTAGGACAACGCGCCGACGACGATGTCTTTTGCCGTCCCGCCGACATGCGCTGATACGTGCCACCACCGCTTAAGCCAGAGCCGCCGCCGAGGCGGCAAGCAGTGCGCCACTGCGCCGCGGGCTTGGCAACCGGGAGCTCGATGCCCTTGATCCGTCGGCAGGCCGCCCTAGCCCTTCAGCCGCGCGGTCGACGGAAACGCTGCGCCAGTGAGTCAAAGCTCCCTCCCTCACCCGGCGACAGTAAACGCTCGTGCCGTCAGGATGAGCTGCCGACCGTGGCGATAATGAACGCCACGGTGGCGGCGCCCATAACAGCGGTAGCCGTCCAACCGACGACTTTCCAGGACTTGGAGATGCAAAAGCGCCCCATGACTCGGGCATCGCCAGACATCAGCATCAGCAGTGTCATGACCGGAACCGCCACAATTCCGTTGATCACGGCTGCCCACACCAACGCCTTGAGAGGGCTGATGGACAAGAGATTTCCCAGAGCGCCGAGTATGGTTGCCACCGTGATCGCACCATAAAACGCTTTCGCCTGCAGGGGGGGTCGGCTGAGCCCCACCGACCATCCGCGTGCTTCACCAATGGCATACGCAGCCGATCCGGCCAAGACCGGCACGGCCAATAAGCCTGTTCCGACAATCCCCAGGGCGAATATCGCAAAGGCCAAGGACCCCGCCATCGGCTTGAGCGCTGAGGCCGCCTGCGCGGCGGTCGTCACTTCGTGTATTCCTGCCGCCCACAGAGTTGCCGCTGTAGTCACTAAGATCGCCAGCGCCACCAGATTGGAAAGTCCCATGCCAACTACGGTATCCAACTGGATGCGGGCTAAAGCACTGGCAGCTTGGCTGGGTTCGTCACGGAGGGGTTCGCGTTGCGGATGCTCCTTGGTGTCCTCCACTTCCTGCGCGGCCTGCCAAAAGAACAGATACGGACTAATCGTCGTCCCAAGAATGGCGACCACCACCAGCCAAAAGTCGCGATCGAACCTGAACTTGGGAACGACCAGCCCGTGTAAAACCGCGATCCAGCGCACCTTCACGAAGAACAGAACCGCAAAGTAGGCGAACAGAGCCAGCGTCAACCATTTCAGGATGGCTACATACCGGGTATGTTTGAAAAAAACCTGTCCCGCCGTGCATACGATGCTGTAAGCGACGATGTACAACCATGCCGGAGGCAGCGGAACCAGCAGGCGTGTCGCCTCCGCCATGGCTCCCAGGTCGGCACCAATATTCAGCGTGTTCGCGACAAACAGAAGACCGACCAGAATTTGCAGAAGCCAGTTTGGATAATATTTGCGTAGATTTCCGGCAATCCCTCGGCCCGTGGTGCGGCCAATTCGGGCACTAATCACCTGGACGACAACCATCAGCGGGTAGGTCAGTACCAACGTCCACGAGAGTTCAAATCCAAATTGAGCGCCCGCTTGCGCGTACGTCGCAATCCCGCTGGGATCGTCATCGGAAGCTCCCGTGATCAATCCCGGGCCCAGGACCTTCCCGAGGCGCGGCTTACTCGGTCCGACCACCTCACTGGCGCGGTGCTTCGCGGGTCTGGTCTTCAGACGTTCCTCCGTCGCATCTGAGGGTAGCAGCTCGTCGCAAGATGAAATATCGAGGTCGGGTGTGACGACAAATTGCTGCTTCTCACCCCGGAGGCTCGTTGTTCACCGCGGCGAGCAACGTCTTGCAGTCAGCGTCGCGCGCGAGACCAGGATCGACGTACGCAAGTACGGCGGCTAGTGGCGTGAGCACAGTGCCAAGCGCAACTGCGGCGCCCCCTTGCAGCAAGGCACCGCGCTTTTGGACCGTAACTCGCAGCTTCTTCAGCGGACCCGATACCGTGATCGGCGCATGCAGCGCGAGAGTCGGGCGCTTGGGCCGTCCCCGAATTTGGAGTTCAAGGGTCTGTGTGTCCAGGCGCAGCTCCCCTGACCCGGCGACTAACGCAGCTTCGGTGTCGAGTACCAGTGTCCGGCTGCGGACGACACCTCGTTCGGCCTCCAGGCTCATCACGGCGCAGCG
Organism: Steroidobacteraceae bacterium; assembly: GCA_025451375.1. Lineage (GTDB taxonomy): Bacteria > Pseudomonadota > Gammaproteobacteria > Steroidobacterales > Steroidobacteraceae > 13-2-20CM-66-19. Next base: position 1,751 of record JANWKL010000056.1, on the reverse strand, counting down.
GATCGGCGTCTCCTTGACGTTGCGCTTCATCAAATCCAATGCACCGACAACGTCAGCACTTGCCAGGTCGGCTACCGACGCGCGCAAGGATCCCTCCGGGACCACAAAGGTTGCCTCACCGTGCACCGCGTCCGCCATTGCGTGCCAAGTGCTGCCTTCGCTCGCCAGGTCTACGCGCCCGTCCAGCGATCCGGAGGCGATCGCCGGGCGGCCGCTGGCGTGCAGCTGCTCGAGCTGGACCTGTTTTACACGCAGATCCAGGCCACCGGTCGGCACCGCGTCACCTGCCGCTTCGAAGTGTGCCTGCCCAGTCAGCTCTCCCCCTGCGAGCTTCGCCTGAACCCGCTCGACCCGCAGCTTGCCCGGGTGGGTGACCAGCAATACCGAGACGTCCTCGAGCTTCTGCGACCCGATTTCGAGTTGTCGCGCGCTAAAGCGCACGCGTGCCTCGCTATGCTGCAAGCCCGCTGTATGCAGCGGCGAGTCGGCCAGCGTCTGCCATGATTCCCGGCCCTGAGTGCCCAGGTCCGCCAGCCGTAAGACGCTGGAGCTCAACTCACCCGTCATACGTGGCGCATCCCCGCCGGCCTCCACGGTGAGGGTCCCGGTCAGGTCGCTCTCACCCGAGCGAACGCGCAGCTCCCGGTAGGTGAAACGGAGGTCGCGGCGCGAGAGGTGCCCGGATGCGTTAAACGCTCGGGTCTCGGGCAACTTTAGTCCGATGAGATAGTAAGCGTCATGCAGGCTGGGCCCGGCAGCCTGGAAGGTTCCCTCGATCTCGTGGAAGTCGAACGGATGCGGAAAATACCCTTGCCCGGCGAGTTGGCTGTCACCGGATCGCTCCTGAAGAGTGAAGTGCCACGCGTGGTCGCGTTGCGCGGTCGCCAGCGGTTCCCCGACTATGCGGAGCGTTGCGGGCCGCCCATTCAGGTCGCCTGCCGCCTCCACCCGCAGCGGTGGTGCGGCGCCGGTACTTCCATCTCGGGCGCTCACGGTCCCTTTGAATTTGAGATGTAGCCTCTCGTCGTCGAGGTCCAGCCGGGCCCCCTCCATCGACAGGCTGCGGATGAGCGGGGGCCCGCGGTCCGCACCCCCCTCAGTCGCGGTCCAGTTGGCGCGGTTGTGCGCATCGCGTCGAAGGTGCCACTCGGACTTGTCGAGCTCGAGGCGGCGAATCTCGAGCGGCAGCCATGCGAAGTGCCATTCGAGCAGGATTCCGACGCGGCCCACGTGACCCAGTGAACCCGGTCCGCTCCAGGGCGGATTGCTGATGTCTACGTCCCGGGCAACGATGGTCGGCTGCGCTGACAGCAGGTGCCCTTCAAGGCCCCCCGCTATCCGAATCGAGCGCTGCGTGCGTTGCTCGAACAGATGCACCAGCAAGCCTTGCATGTGGTGCTCGGCAATCAGCGCAGCCAGCCAGACCGAGACGCACGCGCCCGCAAGCGCGAGCAGCCAAACTGCCGGCGGCCGAATCGCCATGGTCATTGCCGGACTGTTGCATTGATCGTCAACGGTCGCCAGCCAGCACCGCGGCCAGGTTGCTTCGGCAACCGCCTACCGCGCCCGGCGTCCATTTGCAGGCCACCCTCCGGAATGCCGATGCCGTTCGGTGCCGGCGTGAGACCTAGGGGTGTCGATCTCTTTCATGGCCGCCCAGTGCCGCCGCCACGCATGCCACGAAGGCGCCGATCATCATGGCCAACGCGGTCAGCAAGGAAGTTGTCGCCGCCGCCTTGCGGGCCGCCTCG
>JANWKL010000055.1 GCA_025451375.1 Steroidobacteraceae bacterium | reverse complement strand
TGCTGCGCGACCCCCGGTTCCAGCTGCGCACGCAGCTCGGGAACGGCACGCTCGTCGTGTTCGACAACCAGCGCACGCTGCACGGCCGTACCGCCTTCGCCTCGGCGCAGCACGCACGGCATCTGCAGGGCTGCTACCTCACCCGTGACAGTGTCTACAGTACGGCGGCGCTGTTGCGGCGCCAGGCGGCCGTGCAATAGCACCCCCATGAACCTGACCGAAGACATCCTCGCTATCTACCAGGCGCGCGGCGCGGCCGCCTACTTCGGCGAGCGTGTAACCATGACCGAGCACGGCCTGCAGGCAGCGTACTTCGCGCAGCTCAGCGGCGCGCCGAAGGCGCTGGTGGTCGCCGCCTTGCTGCACGACATCGGCCACCTGATTGAACCGGTGCCCGACGCGCTCGAGGATTGGACGGCCGACGCACACCATGAGGCAGCCGGAGCACGGTGGCTCGCGCAACACTTCCCGTCAGGAGTCTCCGAACCGGTGCGGCTGCATGTCGCGGCCAAGCGCTATCTGTGCGCCACCGATGCGCAGTACGTCGCGCGACTGAGTCCGGCGTCGGTGCACACCTTGAAGTTGCAAGGCGGTCCGATGTCGGCGCAGGCCGTGGCACAGTTTCAGACCGAGCGGCATGGGGCGGACGCGGTGCGTCTGCGCCACTGGGACGATCAGGGCAAGGTCGCGGGACTCAAGACTCCAACCCTTCGGGAATATCTCGCGTTGATCGAGGAGCTGGCGGCGCCGCAGGCGTGACGCCTCGTGTGCCTACTGCCCGGAGATCTGGTCGAACACGGCGCCGTCGGCAAAATGCACGCGCTGCGCATTGGCCCAGCCGCCAAAGTCCGCGATGGTCGTGAGCTTCAGCGGCGGAAAACGCGCCGCGTAGCGCGCCGCCACTTCAGGGTCGCGCGGCCGGTAGTCGTGGCGGGCGATGATGTCCTGGCCTTCCTTGCTGTAGAGGTACTGAAGGTAGGCCGTCGCCACCTCGCGCGTGCCGTGGCGCAGCGCAACTTTGTCGACCACCGCCACCGGCGGTTCCGCGAGGATGCTCATGGCCGGCACGACGATCTGCAGCTTGTCGGCGCCCAGCTCGCGCACCGCCAGGAGCGCTTCGTTCTCCCAGGTAATGAGCACATCCCCGAGGCCGCGCTGCGCGAAGGTGGTGGTCGCGCCGCGGGCGCCGGTGTCGAGCACCGGAACGTTGTGATACAGGCGGCGCACGAACTCGCGGGCGCTCGCCTCACTGGCGTCCGGTTGCGCACGCGCCCAGCCCCAGGCGGCCAGGTAGTTCCAGCGCGCGCCGCCGGAAGTCTTGGGGTTGGGCGTAATCACCCCAATGCCGGGGCGCACCAGATCGCCCCAGTCGTGAATGCCTTTGGGATTGCCGGCACGCACCACGAACACGATGGTCGAGGTATACGGTGAGCTGTTGTCGGGCAGGCGGCTTTGCCAGTTCAGCGGCAAGAGCTGACCCTGCGTCGCGACGGCGTCGATGTCGGCGGCCAGCGCGAGCGTAACGACGTCCGCGGCCAGACCCTCGATGACCGAGCGCGCCTGCTTGCCTGAACCGCCGTGCGACTGGTCCACGCGCACATCCTGGCCGGTCTTCGCTTTCCAGTAGCGGGCAAAGGCTGAGTTGAACTCGGCGTACAGCTCGCGCGTCGGGTCGTAGGACACGTTCAACAGCGTGACGCGCGAACCTGTGGCAGGCGGTGCGGACTGACCGCACGAACCGGTCAGTGCGGCGACCAACGCGCATGCCACCAGGCGCCACGCACTGCGTGGCCATTTCAACTGCTTATGCATCCGCTACGGTGACCAAGCCGAGCGCCCGCACCATGAGGGGCTCGAGGGCTGCGGCGCAGGCAGCCACCGAGTCAGGTCCCCCAAGGTCCGCGAGCCGGGTCATCTCCAGTCCCTGGTAGCCACACGGATTGATGCGTTGGAAGGGCTCGAGGTCCAGGTTCACGTTGAGGGCGAGCCCGTGATAACTGCCGCCGCGGCGCACCCGCACGCCGACGCTCGCGAGCTTGCGGTCCGCGACATACACCCCCGGCGCGTGGCTCCTGCATTCAGCGGTGATGCCGAAGGAGGCCGCAAGATCGATCACGCTGCGCTCGAGCGCCGTGACGAAATCGCGGATCCCCAGGCCCGCTCGCTTCAGATCGATCAGGGGATACACCACGAGCTGTCCGGGTCCGTGATAAGTGACCTGCCCGCCACGATCGATCTGCAACACGGGGATGTCGCCCGGCGCCAGCACATGCGTGCGGCTGGCGTTCAGGCCCAGGGTAAAAACCGGGGGATGCTCGAGGAACCAGATCTCGTCGGGCGTGGAGACGCCGCGCTCCTCGGTGAAGCGTTGCATGGCACGCCAGGTGGGCTCGTACTCGACCCGTCCCAGGTGGCGGATTACGGGCGCGGGCGCCGCCCAGGCCGGCAAGGTCGCACCGGCCGAGCCGAGGGCATTCATCCCGCCAGCTTCCGGTTATCGAGGCCGGCGTTGTTACGGTTCAGGGCCTGCTCGGCGCGGTAACTTGAGCGCACGAGGGGTCCGGACACGCACTCAAGGAACCCCAGTGCGAGCGCCTCGACGCGATAGCGGTCGAACTCTTCGGGGGTGACGAATCGCTGCACCGTCAGGTGGTTCAGCGTGGGCTGCAGATACTGACCGAGGGTCACGATATCAACGCCCGCGGTGCGCAGGTCAGTGAGAGTAGCCGAGATCTCGGCGTCGGTTTCGCCGAGTCCCAACATCAGGCTGCTCTTGGTGAGGAGCCCGGCGCGATGCTGCTTCGCGTGCGCCAGAACGCTGAGCGTCTGCTCGTAGCCGGCCCGCGGGTCACGCACGGGATGGGTGAGCCGCCGCACCGTTTCGATGTTCTGGGCGAAGACCTCGATTCCCGAGTCGACCACGGTCGCGACATCCGCGAGTACGCCCTGGAAGTCAGGCGTGAGCGCCTCGACCGCCGTGTGCGGATTGCGGCGCTTGATAGCCTGCACGCAGGCGGCGTAGTGCGCCGCGCCACCGTCAGCGAGATCATCCCGGTCGACTGAGGTCAGCACCACGTACCTGAGCTTCATGAGCTCCACGGTGCGCGCCGCGTTCTGCGGCTCATCGGCGTCGAGCCAGCCGTGCGGATTCCCCGTGTCGACCGAGCAGAAACGGCAGGCGCGTGTGCAGACCGCACCCATGAGCATGATGGTGGCGGTGCCAGCGTTCCAGCATTCGCCGATGTTGGGACACTTGGCCTCTTCGCACACCGTCGCGAGGCGGTATTCCCTGACCAGGGCCCGCACGCTCTGGAAGCCGGTGCCGGTGGGTGCCCGGGCCTTGAGCCACGGCGGTTTGCGCAGGGGCGGTGCGGCACCCGGCTCGGCGCGGTTCTTGACCCCGTCGCGGATGGCCGTAAAGCCCTGCGGAGTCAGGTATTTCTCACCGCTGCGGGTGCGCGTCCCTTCGGTGACCAGCGGGATATCCTTGAAAGCCGACATGCGGTCATTGTAACGCACGCACGCGGGCGTCGACCTCGGCGAGCCGTTCGGCGGTGCCGACGTCGTACCACAGGCCGCGATGCAGCTCGCCACGCACCCGGCGCGCCGCGATTGCATGCGTCAGGGGCTGTCGCAGCGGGAAGCGTCCCGCCGGGCAGCCGTCGAAGAACTCGGGACGGTAGACACCTACGTTGGCGTAGGTGAGGCGCTCGCCGTCATGGTCGATGACCAGGTCGCCTTCCAGCCCAAAGTCACCGCGCGGGTGGTGCGGTGGATTGGGAATCAGCACCAGGTGCGCCTGCGCATCCGGCTCGAGCCGCACGCGGCTGAAGTCGATGTCGGTCCAGATATCGGCGCTCACAACCAGAAACGGCTCGGCCCCGAGCAAGGGCAGCGCGCGGAAAATGCCGCCGCCGGTTTCCAATGGCACCGGACCCTCCTCGCTGTACTCAATGCTGACCCCGAAGTCGCGACCGTCCCCGAGCGCGGCGCGCAGGCGTTCGCCGAGCCAGGAGAGATTGATGACAACATCACGGATCCCGGCGCGCGCCAGCGCCGCGAGATGCCAGGCGATGAGGGCCCTGCCACCCACCTGCACCAGGGGCTTCGGCACGGTGTCGGTGACAGGCCGCAACCGTTCACCGCGTCCCGCGCTCAGCACCATCGCCTTCATGCGCGCTCCCGCGCGTTGGCCGGCGGCAGCGCGGCCGCGACACGCAGGGTGAGGTAGCGCGCCAGTGGCGCAAGCTCCGCGTAGCGCGCACAGGTATCGAGCACATACTCGAAGGTACGCGGCAGGTCAGCGAGGTACCCGGACTTGCCATCGCGATACCACAGGCGGCAGAAGATCCCGAGCACCTTCAGGTGCCGCTGCACGCCGATGAGATCGAACCAGCGCAGAAACTGCGCGTCGCTTTCCCCGCACGGACCGCCGAGCGCGCCCAGCTGCGCGCGGTAGCCCGCCACCCACGCGGCCACGCGCTCGCGCGGCCAGGCGATGTAGCAGTCCTTGAGGAGCGACACGAGGTCGTAGCCCACCGGTCCGCGCAGCGCGTCCTGAAAATCAATCACCCCGGGATTACGGTCTGCGACGACCATGAGATTGCGCGAGTGGTAGTCCCGATGCACGAACACCGCCGGTTGCGCGAGCGCCTCGCGGATGAGAAAGGCGAAACTCGTTGCCAGCAGGTCCTCCTCCGCGGCCTCGGGCGCGAGCAGCAGATGCCGACGCAGGAACCACTCCGGCATGAGCGCCAGTTCCCGCGCCAGTGCAGGCTCGTCGTAGGGCGGCAGTTCCGCAGCAGCCGCGGCACCGCGCACCTGGATATTCGCCAGCGCCGCCAGCGCGTCCGCGTAGAGACGCGAGGGGTCGTCGCCAGCGTGCAGGCGCTCCAGGTACAAGGTGGTGCCCAGGTCCTCGAGCAACAGCAGGCCCCGGCTGACGTCCGCCTCGTGCACGTGCGGCACGTGCACGCCGACAGTTTCGAGGAGTCCGGACACCGTAAGGTAAGGCCGAACGTCCTCCTTGCCGGGAGGCGCGTCCATTACCACGTAGGTCACATCGCCGGCAAAAGCGCGAAAATAACGCCGGAAACTCGCATCATTCGAGGCGGGCTCGAGCCTCGTCAGCGGTAGTCGCAGCTCGCGCGCCAACCATTCCCGTATCAGCGCGAGTCGCGCATCCGTTTCCTGCATCGCCCATTATAATGCCGCCCCTCATGCCCCGCCCGCACCCATTGTGGATACTCGTGACCCTGCTCGGTGGATTCAACCCCGACGCCTGGGCCGAGGAGCCATCCTGCGCGACGCCCGGCGTCACCGCGGCAGCGAAGGTGCCGGGCGCCGCCAGCGGCAGCACGCCGCAGGCGCCCGATACGAGTGGCAACATCGACGTGACCAGCGATGCCGCAACACTCGGCGTGGACGGCACCGCGCAGCTGCACGGCAACGTGCAGGTGCACCAGGGAGAGCGCGAGATCCGCGCCAACGAAGTGCAGTACAACCCGCAAGACGAGTCGGTGAGGACCGACGGCCACATCGACTACAACGACCCGCTGCTGCACGTCGCCGGCGACGGCGGCGGCAGCTACTCGGCGGAGCGGGGCGCGGAATTCAAGTCCGCGCATTTCGACCTGCACCAGCGCAGCGCGCGCGGCACCGCGGCAGACATGTCGGTCACGCCCGCGGGGCTCGTGAGTCTCAAGGGCGTCACGTTCACCACCTGCCCGGTGAGCAGCAACGGCTGGCAGATCAAGGCGGACAGCATCGTGCTCGACACGCACAGCCAGACCGGCACCGGCCGCAACGCCCAGATCGACTTCATGGGGGTGCCGCTGGTGTATCTGCCGTGGTTGTCATTCCCGCTCGGCGGGGAGCGCAAGAGCGGCTTTCTTTTCCCGACCATCGGCAACACCTCCAGCAGCGGCCTGCAGGTAGCGGTTCCCTACTACTGGAACATCGCGCCCAACGCGGACTTCACTTTCCTGCCCACCGAATACAGCAGACGCGGCCCGGATCTCGGCGGCGACCTGCGCTTCCTGACGCAAGACCAGCGCGGGGAGGTGCAATGGAACTTCCTCCCCGACGACAGCCAGTATCACGGCAGCCGCAGCCGTGTGCAGATCAACGAGGTCGCGGAGCTGCCGGATGATTTCCGCCTGACCATCGACGCGCAGAACGTCAGCGATCCGCTTTACTTCCAGGACTTCTCGCAAACCCCCGAGGGTACGAGCACCGCCTTCCTGGAACGCCGCGCAACTCTCTCCTATCGCGACGAGCATTGGAGCGTGGATGGCGAGGCACAACAGTACCAGACCATCGACGACACCCTGCCCGTGTACTCACGCCCCTATGCCCGGGTGCCGCGCCTTGCCGTCGACAGTGCCTACACCTGGCACGACATGCTGCACTACGGCTTCGATTCGGAGCTCGTCAACTTCAGGCACGCCGACGGCGCCACCGGACCCATGGGCTGGCGCGGCGAGCTGATGCCCGCCGTGTCCCTGGATCTCACCGGCCCCGGCTATTTTCTGCGTCCGGCGTACGCCTGGCGGCTGACGCAATACGAACTCACTGAACTTCTGCCCGGTCAGCCGAGCTCCCCTTCGCGCACGCTGCCGATCGCGAGCCTCGACGCGGGTCTCGTCTTCGAGCGCGAAACCGGATCGCGCAATCAGCGCAAACTCACACTCGAGCCGCGGATCCTGTATCTCGACGTGCCCTATCGGAACCAGGACCAGCTGCCGGTGTTCGACACCGCGTTGCCGGACCTGACGCCGGTGGAGCTGTTCAACACCAACCGCTTCGTCGGCGCCGATCGCGTGAGCGATGCGAACCAGGTGAGCATGGGGGTGACGAGCCGCCTGCTCGACGCTCGCAGCGGCCGGCAGTTCCTGGCGGCGACCTTCGGACAGACCTATTACTTCGGCACTCCGCGAGTCATGCTGCCCGGGGAAACGCCGATCACCGCCAGGCGCTCGGACTTCGTCGCGCAGCTGGCACTGTCCGCCTACCAGGACTGGAGCGCCGACATGGGGGTGCAATGGGATCCGCAGAACGGGCGCAGCGAGCGCACCCAGGTCAACCTGCAGTACAAGCCCGCCCCCCAAACGGTTATCAACGTCGCCTACCGCTACGAGCGGTTTGTTCAGGAACCAGTGTTCGTACAGGGAGTGCCAGTGCAGTGCGCGCCGCTGGTGGCAGGTCCCGCGACCTGCGACAGCCGGGGGTTCGACCAGGTGGACATCTCCGGGGCCATGCCCATCCGGCGCGACTGGAACGTCTTCGTCCGCGACGTGTATTCGCTGCGGGATAACAAAGAGCTGGAGCGCTTTGCCGGCTTCGAGTACCGTTCGTGCTGCTGGCGGCTGCGGCTCGGCGCCCGGCGCTACCTGAGCAGCTTCAACGGCAGCCAGGACACGGGAATCTGGCTGCAACTGGAACTCGCCGGATTGGCCGGTGTCGGATCGGCGTCGGACACTTCACTTAGCGAGGAGATCCGCGGCTATATCCCCGCGGACGCCAATACCCAACGACACCGGGCGCCGTAAGATCGCGCCCGCCAAGGAAACCAGGAAGATCATGCGACGGATTTTGACCTCGGCCGCGGGCGCCATCGCGCTGGCCGTCATAGGCCTTTCCCTGCAGGGCGGCGCGTTCGCGCAGACCCGCGAACTTGCCACCCGCGGCGAGCTCCTCGACCGGGTCGCGGCGATTGTGAACGACGGCGTCGTGCTCAACAGCGAGCTGGATGCACAGATCGAGACCGTCAGCGAGCGGCTGCGCGCGCAGAAGCTCGAGCTGCCACCGCAGAACGTCCTGCGCCAACAGGTGCTCGAGCGACTGGTGCTCCAGGAAATCCAGATGCAGCACGCCACCCACGCGGGCGTGAAGGTCTCGGACGAGACGCTCAACGCCGCGCTGCTGGACATCGCCAAGCGCAACAACCTGACGCTGTCGCAGCTGCCGCAGGCGCTCGCCGCGCAGGGAATCGACTACCCCTCGTACCGCGAGGAGATGCGCAAGGAGATCACCCTCTCGTTGCTGCGCCAGCGTGACGTCCTGCAGCACATTGCCGTGACGCCGCGCGAAATTGATCAGTACCTGGATAAACAGGCTCGGACCCCTTCCGAGCACAGCGAATACAACGTCTCGCACATCCTCATCGCGGTGTCGCAGGAAGCCGGCACCGCCCAGCTCGAGACGGCCGCGAAGCGCGCCGACGAGGTCTACCAGCGCGCGAAGCACGGCGAGGACTTCGCCAAGCTGGCGGTAGGCTATTCGAACAGCCAGACCGCGCTCGAGGGCGGCGCGCTCGGCTGGCGCAAGGGCAGCGAGCTGCCCACCTTTCTCAGCGATGTCGTTGCCAGGCTCAAACCCGGCGAGGTCAGCGAACCACTGCGCACGCCCACGGGCTTCCACATCATTCGTCTCAACGACGAGCGTGGCGGCGCCAGCGCGCCGACGGTGATCGACCAGGTCCACGCGCGGCATATCCTCATGAAGACCAATGAGCTCGCCGACGATGCAACCGTGAAGCAGAAGCTCACCGCACTGCGTGAACGCATTGTCAAAGGCGAGGATTTTGCGGTGCTGGCGAAGACCCTTTCCGAGGATCCCGGCACTGCCAGCGAGGGTGGTGATCTGGGCTGGACCGGCCCGGGCAGCTTCGCGCCGGAGTTCGAGCAGGCGCTCACGGGGCTGAAGGACGGGGAAATCAGCGAGCCGGTGCACAGCCAGTACGGCTGGCACCTCATCCAGATGCTCGGTCACCGCCGCTTCGACAACAGCGATGAAATGAAGCGCCGGCAGGCCGCAGAAGCTATCCGCGCCGGCAAGGCGGACGAGGAGACGGAGCTTTGGCTGCGCCGCCTGCGTGATGACGCCTACGTCGAGTACAAGTCCTAACCTGCCGCGGATTGCCCTGACCTCGGGCGAGCCGGCAGGCGTCGGTCCCGAGCTGTGTCTTGCGCTCGCTGCCCGGGCGCTGCCGTGCGAGCTGGTGTGTCTGGGGGACGCAGGACTCCTCGAAAATCGCGCGCGTGCACTCGGCGGCACGGTGGCGGTGCACCGCCAGGCTGCAGCGGGCAGCCCGCCGCGTGCGCACGTGGCCGGCACCCTCAATGTCGAACATCACCCGCTCGCTGTACCCAGTGTCGCCGGCTCGCTGGATACCGCCAACGTCCCCTACGTCCTGTCGCTGCTCAACCGGGCGATCGACGGCGCCCTTAGCGGCGAGTTCGCCGCGATCGTCACCGCCCCGGTGCACAAGGGCATCGTCAACGATGCCGGGGTGCCCTTCAGGGGCCACACCGAATACCTTGCGCAGCGCACCCACAGTGCCCGCCCGGTGATGTTGCTGACGAGCGGCGCGCTGCGGGTTGCCCTCGCCACGACCCACCTGCCCCTCAAGGCCGTCAGCGGCGCCATCACGCAGGACTTGTTGTGCGAAACGGCGAGCATCCTGCAGCGGGATCTGCGGCGCTGGTGGGGAATCGAGGCGCCGCGGATCGCGGTGTGCGGCCTGAACCCACATGCCGGCGAGGGCGGCTACCTCGGGGATGAGGAACTGAAAACCATCGCGCCGGCCATCGCACGCATGCGCGCCAGCGGCATTGATGCGCGAGGACCCCTGCCCGCGGACACCGCGTTTGTTCCACGCGTGCTTGCGGACTTCGACGCCGTCCTCGCCATGTACCACGACCAGGGGCTCCCGGTGGTCAAGCACGCAGGATTCGAGCAGGCAGTGAACGTGACGCTCGGCCTGCCGCTGCTGCGCACCTCGCCGGATCACGGCACGGCGCTGGATCTTGCCGGCACGGGCCGTGCCGACGTCGGCAGTCTCGCCGCCGCTCTGCAACTCGCCATCGCGCTCGCCACCCGGCCGCGCTGATGCAGCGCGTCCGCAAGCGCTTCGGCCAGCACTTCCTGCATGATCCGGCGGTGATCGGGCGGATCGTGACGGCGCTCGATGTGCGCGCCGGCGAGCACCTGGTGGAAATCGGACCGGGCCGCGGCGCCCTCACCCACGAGCTGCTGCGCCGCACCGATTGCAGCTTCGACGCCATTGAGATCGACCGCGACCTGGCACAGCGCCTGCGCGGCGAGTTCCAGGACGCCCCGCGCTGCGAACTGCACGAAGCGGACGCCCTCGACTTTGATTTCGCAGCCCTGGCGAACCGCCGCGGCGGCCGGTTGCGGATCATCGGCAACCTGCCCTACAACATCTCGACGCCGCTCCTGTTTCATCTCCTCGGCCAGATGCAGGCGATCCAGGATCTGCACGTCATGCTGCAGCGGGAAGTCGTAACACGCCTGGCAGCATCGCCCGGAACCAGGGACTTCGGACGCCTCACCCTGATGGTCGCCCCGTACCTTGCCGTGGAAAAACTCTTCGACATCGGTCCGGGAGCCTTTCAGCCGCCGCCGAAGGTTTGGTCGGCAGTGGTGCATCTCACCGTGCGCGCGCAGCCGCTGTTCCCCGTCAGTCCGCACTACCCAGCCGTCGTGGCGGCAGCCTTCGCGCATCGCCGCAAGACGCTGCGCAACGCGCTCGCGCAGCTCCTGTCGCGCGAGGAAATCAGCGCCTGCGGCGTGGATCCGGCGGCGCGCCCCGAGACCCTCGACGCGCAACAGTTCAACGCCCTGGCGCAAACCCTCGACCGCGCCCGCGGCTGACGCTAGTCTAAGGTCCTGATGAGCGCACCTTACCGCCGCATTCTTCTGGTCGTGGACCTGAGCGAGGAGAGTCTGGGCGTGGGCCGGCGCGCACAAGCACTCGCCGCAGCGCTCAACGCCAGCATGGAACTTCTGCACGTGGTGGAGTTCGTTCCGGTTGAGCCCATGGGCGAAACGCTCATGCCCCCGGTGCAGATCGAGGAGGAATTGCTGGCGCGGGCGCGGCAGCGCCTGACGGCGCTCGCCGGCACGCTCGGGCTCACCGGCGCGACCTGTCATGTCGAGAGTGGCACCGTCAAAGCAGAGATTGTGCGCGTGGCACGCGAGATCGGGGCGGACCTCATCATCCTCAGCAGCCGTGAGCGCCACGGACTTTCGGTGCTCCTGAACTTCACTGAAGACCGGGTGCTGCACGCCGCGCCGTGCGATGTGCTGGCGATGCGCACCGGACGTACCTGAACCGTGACGAGCGCCGATCACATGATCCGGGTCGATGTCGAGACCAGCTATCTGGATGAGCAATCCGATCCGCGCGAGCACCGTTTCGTTTTTTCCTACACCATTACCATCCGCAACGAAGGCCAGGTGCCGGCGCGCCTTCTGACCCGGCACTGGCTCATCACCGATGCCAACGGCAAGGTCGAGGAAGTGCGCGGTGACGGTGTGGTCGGTGAACAACCGTATCTGCAGCCGGGACAGGGCTTCCGTTACTCAAGCGGCGCGGTCCTCGAGACCCCGGTGGGCTCCATGCAGGGCAGCTACCAGATGCTCGCCGACGACGGCGCGCACTTCGATGCGCCCATCCAGCCGTTCCGGCTCGCCATGCCCGGCATCCTGCAGTGACGCGCTATGCGATCGGCGACCTGCAAGGCTGTGACCAGGAACTGCGGGCGCTCCTCAAGCTCCTGAAGTTCTCCGCGGACAGGGACCGGCTGTGGTTCGTCGGTGATCTCGTCAATCGCGGCCCCGGGTCGCTCGAGACGCTGCGGCTGGTGCGCTCGCTCGGCGACAACGCCGTCGTGGTCCTCGGCAATCATGACCTGCACCTGCTCGCGGTGGCGCATGGGAGCGAGCGCAAGCGCAAGTCCGATACCCTCGACGCGCTGCTTGGCGCCCCTGACCGGGACGCCCTGCTCGCCTGGCTGAGCACGCGCTCGCTGGCTCACGCGGAAGGCTCTGACCTCATGGTGCACGCCGGGCTCGTGCCGCAGTGGAGCGCCCAACAGGCACTTAGCCTCGCGCGCGAAGTGGAGGTCGCCCTGGCGCGTGATCCGCGGGCATTGTTTGCGCACATGTACGGCAACGACCCGGACCGCTGGAGCGAAGACCTCAAGGGCGAAGAGCGGCTGCGGTTCGTGATCAACGTGCTCACGCGACTGCGCGTATGCACGCCCGACGGCCGGGTTGACCTCAGCATGAAGGGCGAGCCGCCGCCACCACCCTCGCCGCTGCGCCCGTGGTTCGAGCTGGAGCAGCGCCGCAGCCGCGACACACGCATTATCTTCGGACATTGGTCCGCGCTCGGCTTCGTGCAGCGCGACGGCGTGGTGGGACTGGACACCGGCTGTGTCTGGGGCGGCGCGCTCACCGCATTTGATCTGGATCGCGAGCGCGCACCGGTCTCACTCGCCTGCAGCCCTCACCAGCGCGTTGACGCGAGCTAGGGTTTAGGAAGCTCCGGCACCACCGGAGCGGGTCCCCAGGAAACGCTCACCTGCGCCGTATGCGCGCTGTAGAGCCCCGGCGCGAGCTCGACGTCCACAGGCTTTGAACCGCCCGGGGTGATCGGCAAGCTCAGGCGCTTATCCGCCTGCACCTCGAGAAACCCAATGGCACCCGGCGTGACGCGAAACGCAATCCGCACCGGCCAGCCTGCCGCGCCCGGTTTGAGCGTGATGCTCCCGGAACCACTCGCAGCACTCAAATCCACCAGCAAGGTGTTGCGCTTCCAGGACTGCCGTATGCCTGCGGCAGTTGCGCCACTGATGTCCACGTCGTGAACCTCGGCGGGCGGCGCTGGCGGCGCGTGATGCCACGGCCAGTGTCCGCAGGCGCTGAGCAGCAGCACGCATAGCATTGTGCCCGCGCGCACGCCGTATCTTGTAAGCACCCTACCGTACATCGCGCTCTCCTTAAGCCGCGCCGCAGCGGGTAACATACGCGAAAGGCAAGGAGCACACATGCCGTCCCTGCAAGCGTTCAATTTCCGGGAGTGGATCGACGCCAACCGCGCACTGCTCAAGCCGCCGGTTGGCAACAAGCGCGTCTTCCGCGACGGTGACTTCATCATCATGGTGGTCGGCGGCCCCAACGCCCGCAAGGACTACCACGTCGATCCGGGCCAGGAGTTCTTCCATCAGCTCGAGGGCGACATGGTGCTGAAGACCATGCAGGAGGGTCGGCCGGTGGATGTACCCATCCACGCCGGCGAGATTCTGCTCATCCCGCCGAACATGCCGCACTCCCCGCAACGCCCCGCGAACACGGTTGGACTGGTGGTCGAACGCGCCCGGCGTGCCGGGGAACTGGATGGCTTCCAGTGGTACTGCGAGCGCTGCGGCGAGCGACTGTACGAGGAGTTCTTCGAACTCACCGATATCGAAAAACAGTTTCCGCCAGTATTCGAGCGGTTTTTCTCGAACACGGCAGCGCGCACCTGCCGCCACTGCGGCACGGTGATGGAACGCCCGGTGTGAACGCACGCATCGCTTTACCCGGCGGTGACGTTCGCGTTGATCTGGCACGTCCGGTGAGCCTCGCCCTCACGCTGGAATTCGACGGTCCGCAGCCGCGCCACTTCGGTGCGCCGCGCGCCACCGCCCGCCCCTTCGAAGCGCCGGGGTTTTCCGGCGCCGTCGCCAGCGGCGCGAGCTGCAACTGCGAGGTCATCACCCTGGTCCCGCATTGCCAGGGCACGCACACCGAATGCGTTGGCCACCTCACCCGCGAGACACTCGATGCGCATCGCGTGGTGCCCGCAGGCCTCGTGCCGGCGGTGCTGGTGTCGGTCGCGCCCTCGCCTGCCGCGATCTGCGGCGAGAGCACCGAGCCCACTCCGGGCGCCGCGGATCTCCTGGTCAGCGCCCGGGCGATCACGGACGCCTGGCCTGCGGCGCTCCCGTTTGCGCCGCGCGCCCTCATCATTCGTACGCTTCCCAACACTGCCGACAAGGCCACCCGCGACTACACCCTCGCGAGCCCGCCATACCTGTCGCGGCAGGCGGCGCAGCTTCTCGTCAGCCGTGGCATCGTGCACCTCATCGTCGATGTGCCCTCGCTTGATCGCACCCACGATGAAGGCCGCCTCAGCGCGCACCGGATTTTCTTCGGACTGCCGCCGGGCGCCGCGCAGCTCAGTATGGCCGCGCGGCCGGACGCGACGGTAACCGAGTTCGCGTTCGTCCCGGACCAGCTCCCGGATGGCGCGTATCTCCTGCAATTGCAGGTGCCCGCGCTCGCGGGTGATGCCGTGCCCAGCCGTCCGCTGCTCTATCCACTCCTGCCTCCGGAAAACCCATGAGCATCGCCGCAACCCTGAACGACGCGCGCGAGCGTGACGCCGCCGATCCCCTGCGCGCGTTCCGCGCCCGCTTTGCGCTGCCCCGTGATGAGCGTGGCGCGGAGGTGGTGTACCTCTCCGGCCATTCGCTCGGGCTCGCGCCGCTGGCGGCGCGGGAGTTGCTCTCCCAGGAACTCGACGAGTGGTCGCGGCTCGCAGTGCAGGGGCATGAGCACGGGCGCCGCCCGTGGGTGCCCTACCACGAGAACCTGACGGCGGGACTTGCGGCCCTCACCGGCTCGCGACCGGGCGAAGTGATCGCCATGAATTCCCTCACGGTGAACCTGCACCTGATGCTGGCGAGCTTCTACCGGCCCGCCGGGCGGCGCACGAAGATCCTGATCGAGACCGGTGCGTTCTCGTCCGACCGGCACGCGGTGTCCTCACAAATCGCCTGGCACGGCCTTGATCCGGCAACCCACCTCATTGAGCTCGCGCCACAGGCCGGCGAAGATCTCGTGACGGAAGGCGCGATCGAAGCCTCTATTGCGAAACACGGCGACGAGATTGCGCTGGTGCTGTGGCCAGGCGTGCAGTTTCGAACCGGGCAGGCGTTTGATCTGGCGCGCATCGCCCGCGCTGCGCATGCCGCCGGGTGCGTCATGGGATTCGATCTGGCGCATTCCATCGGCAACACACCGCTCGCCCTGCACGACAGTGGCGCGGATTTCGCCGTCTGGTGCAGCTACAAGTATCTGAACGGTGGACCCGGGGCGATCGGCGGCTGCTTCATCCCCGAACGCCACGCCGAGTCCCAGTCGCGTACGCAGCATAGCGGTGGCGTGCCCGGCGCGCGCCTGGCCGGCTGGTGGGGCCACGAGCTGCAAACCCGCTTCCTCATGGAGCCGCAGTTCCGCGCCGCCACTGGCGCCAGTGCGTGGCAGATCAGCAACCCACCGATCCTCTCGGCCACACCGCTCATCGCCTCGCTCGAAATTTTCATGGACGCCGGCATGACCCGGTTGCGCGCGAAATCCGTAGCGCTTACTGACTTCATGGACACCCTGGTGCGACGCCTGGAACCGCAGGTGCACATCCTCACGCCAGCTGCGAGCGCTGCGCGCGGCTGCCAGCTGTCCATCCGCATCGCCGGCGGTGCCAGGCGCGGCCGCGCGGTGTTTGATGCACTCCTGGAACGCGGTGTCGTGTGCGACTGGCGCACGCCGGACATCATTCGTGCGGCGCCCGTGCCGCTGTACAACCGCTTCGAGGACGTGGCGCAGTTCGGGCAGACCCTGGGCGCGATTCTCGGGCGCAGCGCGTGAGCATCCCGTCGGATACGCCAGTCAACATCGTCGGCGCGGGCCTGGCGGGGGCGCTGCTCGCGGTACTCCTGGCGAGACGCGGCTACCCGGTCGCCCTCTACGAGCGGCGGCCTGACCCGCGCCAGTCGAAACCCGAACGCGGCCGCTCAATCAATCTCGCCCTCGCCGCGCGCGGCATGCGCGCGCTTGAGCGCGCCGCGGTCCTCGAGCGCATCCGGCCACTGCTCATTCCCATGCGTGGCCGCATGGTGCATGAGCTGTCCGGCAAGACCTCGCTGCAGGCCTACGGGCAGCGCGAGCACGAGGTGATTTACTCGGTCGGCCGCGGTGAGCTAAACCGCGTGCTCATCGAGGAAGCCGTGCGGCACCCGCGCGTGACCGTGGCGTTCAACCAGCAGTGCCTGGGCGCAGACCCGTCGCGCAACGTGCTGCGCCTGCGCGATCAACTCACGGGCAGCGAGCGCGAGGTGACGCTCACCCCCACCATCGCCACCGACGGCGCGGGGTCCGCGGTGCGCTCGAGCCTCGCCGCGCGCGGCTTGATGACCGTGCGCGAGGAATGGCTGGATCACGACTACAAGGAATTTACGATCCCGGCCGCCGCCGACGGTCGCCACCCGTTGCAGCGCGAGGCGCTGCACATCTGGCCGCGCGGGGGCTTCATGCTCATCGCCTTGCCCAACACCGACGGCAGTTTCACGGCCACTCTGTTCCTGGCACGCAGCGGCGGCGCGGCGAGCTTCGCCGCGCTGACCTCACCGGAGCTTGCGGCGCAGTTCTTCGCGCGCGAGTTTCCGGACGCCCTCGCCCTCACGCCCGACATGCGCGCTGACTTCGCGCAGCATCCGCAAGGCCAGCTCGGCAGTGTGCACGCGGCGCCCTGGCACCTTGACGGGCAGCTGCTGCTGCTCGGCGATGCGGCGCACGCCATCGTGCCCTTCCACGGTCAGGGCATGAACGCAGCGTTCGAGGACTGCCTGGCGCTGGATGCATTGCTCGACGCGCACGACAGTTGGGACACGGTATTCGATGAGTTCGAGGCGCTGCGGCGTCCGAACGCCGCTGCGATCGCGCAGATGGCCGTGGAGAACTACACCGAAATGCGCGACACGGTGCTGGACGCGCGCTACCTGCGGCGCAAGGCAATTGCCATGGGGCTCGAGCGGCGTTTTCCGGGACGGTTCATTCCGCGCTACTCCATGGTGATGTTCCACCCGGAAATTCCGTACGCAGAAGCCTTGCGACGGGGCAGCGTGCAGGCGCAGATTCTTGCAGAACTCGATTCCGGGGCGGTCGCCGCGGAATCACCGCTGGCGGAAAAACTGGTCAACGAGCAGTTGGCGCCGCTTACCTCACTGCGATAAACCCTGGGGCC
>JANWKL010000054.1 GCA_025451375.1 Steroidobacteraceae bacterium | reverse complement strand
GGTTGCGGTTGCGGTTGTACCGCGGGCGCCGCCCTGGCGAAGGCCGGCAATCCTTCGAGATGCGCACAGATGGAACGCAGTGTCGGGTACGGCTCGACATCGCACTTGAGACGGTGTGCGTTGGCCATCTGCGGCACGAGACACACGTCCGCGAGCGTCACGGACTTGCCGAACATGCAGCGACCGTCGCCGGTGGTGTTCTGCACCTGCGCCTCGAGCGCGGTAAATCCCTGCGCAATCCAGTGTGCATACCAGGTGTTCACCGCGGCCTCGTCGGCCTGCAACGGATCGCGCAGGTAGTTCAGCACCCGCAGATTGTTGAGCGGATGGATGTCGCACGCGATGGCGAGCGCCATGGCGCGAACCTGCGCGCGCTCACGCGGTGTCCGCGGCAGGAGCGGCGGCTGGGGGCGGACCTCCTCAAGATACTCAATGATGGCAAGCGACTGCGTGAACGTGCGCTCCCCGTCTACCAGTACCGGCACGAGGCCCTCCGGGTTGACGCTCAGGAACTGCGGTGTGCGCTGCGCGCTTGCAGCCGCGCGCAGGTCAACCGCGATCGACTCGTAGTCGAGCTTCTTGACGTTGAGCGCGATACGCACGCGGTAGGCGGCGGAACTGCGGAAATACTCGTACAGCTTCATGGTGGCTTATCCCGCGGCAACCACGCGCGGCCCGATGGTGGTGCGCAGCACTTCGAGTCCATCGATACCGCCTTCGAGCACATCACCGGGCTGCAATGCGCCGACACCGGCAGGGGTGCCGGAGAAAATCAGATCCCCCGGCAGAAGTTCATAGAGCCCGGAGAGCGCGGCGATGATGTGCGGCACATCCCACAGCATGCGGCTCACGTCCGACTCCTGACGCAGCTCGGCGTTCACCTTCATCCAGATCCGCCCGCTGACAACATGGCCGGCGCCCGCCGGCCGCAGCGCGGCAACCGGCGCGGAATAGTCAAACCCCTTGGCGATGTCCCACGGCTGGCCGCGCGCCTTGGCGGCGGCCTGCAGGTCCCGGCGTGTCAGGTCGTTGCCGGCGGCGTAGCCGAACACATGCTCCAGCGCCCGCGCGGGTGGGATATCGCGACCGGCACGGCCGATCGCCACCACCAGTTCGATTTCGTAGTGGAAGTTACTGGTCGCCGGCGGGTATGGAACGGCCACGCCGTTGGCCACCACCGCATCCGCCGGCTTCATGAAAAACACCGGCGATCCGGGCTCCGACCCCATCTCGCGGATGTGATCGGAGTAGTTCAGGCCGACACAGTAGATGCGATGCACCGGAAAGCGCTCAGTGCTGCCGGCAATGGCTACGCTCGGAGCTTCCGTCGGCGGAAAAACAAAACGGCTCATGGCCTCAAACCCCACGTCCTGTCGTACGCTTGCGAGATTGCCACTGCGCAAACCGTTAGACTAGCGTCAATGAGCATCTGGAAGCGTATCGCCACGCCCGGGGAGCTGACGGAGGTCGGCCGCAAATCCATGCCCGGCTATCTGGGCATCATTGTTACCGAGATCGGTGTGGATTTCTTGCGCGCCACCATGCCGGTGAATGCCCACACCCATCAGCCCTTCGGTCTCCTGCACGGGGGTGCTTCGGTGGCGCTCGCCGAGACGCTCGGCAGCATGGGCTCGATGCTGTGTGTCGACGCCGAGCGGTTCTCGGTCGTGGGGCAGGAGATAAACGCCAACCATGTGCGCGGCATGGCCGAAGGAGTGGTCACCGCCACGGCGCGGCCGTATCACCTCGGCCGCACCAGCCACGTCTGGAACGTCGAGCTGCGCGATGAGCGCGAGCAGCTGGTGTGCGTGTCCCGCATGACGATTGCGGTCATCGAGCGCCGCGACAACAAAACCACCCAAGGGGCAAGTTCATGAACGATCCGAACCCGCCGATGACCGCTGACGCGCGCCCGGTCGATGCGTCTCTCATCACCTACACCAACATCATCTACGCGCTTCACGCGCTCTCGGTTCTCATCGGCGTAACGACCTTCGCCACAATCATTGGCAGCTTCGTGTGGGGTCTGCCGTCGATTATCGCCGTCATCATGAACTACGTGCGCCGCTCGGCCACCCGCGGCACGTTTCTCGAAGCGCATTTCCGCTGGCAGATCCGCACCTTCTGGTTCGCGGTGCTGTGGAGCATCGTCATCTGGGCGGTGTGCGTGCCGCTCATGCTGATACTCGTCGGCTTTCCGCTTTTGGTGGTGAGCCACTACGCTCTCGCCATCTGGATCGTCTATCGCGTCGCGCGCGGCTGGCTCGCGCTGCGCGAGCAGCGCCCCATGTACGTGTGAGCATGACACCCCGCGCGATCGCGTTCCTTGCAGCCTGCACCGCCGCCGTGATGACGGGGTGCGGCCAGAAGGGTCCGCTGTACCTGCCGGACAAGGGCGCCGCCGTCGTGACCATACCGCCGGTGACGGCCGCTCCCGCGCCGGCGACGACGGCCAAGCCGAAGGACAAGAGCGCAGACCCGAAGCCGTAGACGGGCGGCGGCGAGCGGCTAGCCGTCCGCTATACTCGCCGCCCGCCCGCTCACCGGTTCGCACCGATGCCTTCGCCCGACCTGGTCCTCGTCGACGGCTCTTCCTATGTCTACCGGGCGTTCCACGCCCTGCCGCCGCTGACCAACTCGCGTGGCGAGCCGACCGGGGCGGTGCTCGGCGTTCTGAACATGCTGCTGAAATTCCTCAAGGACTATCAGCCGCAGCGGATCGCCGTGGTGTTCGATGCGCCGGGCAAGACCTTCCGCGACGACCTGTTCGCCGAGTACAAGGCGCACCGGCCCGCGATGCCCAATGACCTGCGCGCGCAGATCGAGCCGCTGCTGAAGATCATCACCGCGCAAGGCCTGCCGCTCTTGCGAATCCCTGGCGTGGAAGCGGATGACGTCATCGGCACGCTCGCCCGCCGCGCCGCGCAGGCCGGCAAGACGGTGCTCATCTCGACCGGCGACAAGGACATGGCTCAGCTCGTCGATGGATCAGTCACGTTGATCAACACCATGAACAACTCGATCCTGGACCGCGAGGGCGTGAAGGCCAAGTTCGATGTCTACCCGGAACAGATCATCGATTACCTGGCCCTGGTCGGTGACAGCTCGGACAACATTCCGGGCATCGACAAGGTGGGGCCCAAGACCGGCGCGAAACTGCTGCAGCAATACGGCAGTGTCGAAAATCTCCTGAGCCACGCTGCGGAGGTTCCCGGCAAGGTGGGCGAGAACCTGCGAGCCGGACTCACGACGCTCGAACTGTCGCGCAAGCTCGCGACCATCCGCACCGACCTCGAGCTGCCCCTTTCGGTCGAGGAGTTGACGCCGGGCGCGCCGGACACGGCTTCCCTGCGCGAGCTGTACACACGCTATGACCTCAAGGCGCTGTTGCGGCAGCTGGACGGCGAGGCAGGTCCCGCCGCAGCCGCCGCCAATGCCGGGGCGCGTGCGCTGAGCCCGGCGCCGGCCGGGGAGCTCGGCGCGGACGGGATCCGTCCGGGTGGCGCGCTGCCAGCCGCGGCGCAAATGGAGCGCCGCTACGAGACCATCACGCGCTGGGAAGACCTCGAGCGCTGGCTCGCACAGCTGCGCACCGCGGCACTCTTCGCCTTCGATACTGAAACCACGAGCCTCGACTACATGCGCGCCGAAATTGTCGGCGTGTCGTTCTGTATCGCAGCGGGGAGTGCCGCCTATGTGCCGCTGCACCATGTGTACGCCGGCGCACCCGAACAGCTCGACCGCGCGCGCGTGCTGGCGGCGCTCAAGCCGATCCTCGAAGATCCGGCGCGCGCCAAGGTCGGCCACAACCTCAAATACGATGCGCACGTGCTCCTGAACTCGGGCATCACCCTCGCCGGCATGCGCTTCGACACCATGCTCGAGTCCTACGTGTGGAACAGCGTGGCGACCAACCACGACATGGACTCGGATGCGCAGCGTTACCTGGGCGTGCGCACCATTTCCTACGAGCAAGTGGCCGGCAAGGGCGCCAAGCAGATCTCGTTCGACCAGGTGCCGGTGGAACGGGCGGCCGAGTACGCCGCCGAAGATGCCGACGTGACGCTGCGGCTGCATGAGGCGCTGTGGCCGCAACTCTCGACGGTGCCGGCGCTGCGCCAGCTTTATGAAGAGTGTGAACAGCCGCTGGTGCCGGTGCTGCTCGGCATGGAGCATCACGGCGTGCTCGTGGACCGCGAACGCCTGCGTACCCAGAGCCGCGAGTTTGCGCGGCAGTTGCAGGAACTCCTCGCGCAGGCACATCGCGAGGCCGGCCACGAATTCAACATCGAGTCGCCCAAGCAGTTGCAGCAAATCCTGTTCGAGCGGCTGCAGCTGCCGGTACGGCGCAAGACCCCGACCGGCCAGCCCTCGACGGCCGAGGATGTGCTGGAGGAACTGGCCGGCAGCTACGCGCTGCCGCGCATCGTGCTGGAGTACCGGGCGCTCGCCAAACTCAAATCCACATACACCGATAAACTCCCGGAACTCGTCAACGAGCACACCGGGCGCATCCATACCAACTACGCGCAGGCAGTCGCCGCCACGGGCAGGTTGTCCTCGGTCGATCCCAACCTGCAGAACATCCCGGTACGCCGCCCGGAGGGACGCCGCATCCGCCAGGCGTTCATCGCTCCGCCCGCCCACGTGCTGCTGGCGGCGGACTACTCGCAGATCGAGCTGCGGATCATGGCGCATCTGTCCGGGGATGAAAGCCTGCGCGCGGCGTTCGCGGCCGACACCGACGTGCACCAGGCAACCGCCGCGGAGGTTTTTGGCGTCGCGCTGGCGGCGGTCACACCCGACCAGCGCCGCACCGCCAAGATGATCAACTTCGGGCTGATCTACGGCATGTCGGCCTTCGGCCTCGCGCGCAATCTCGGCATTGAGCGCGGCGCGGCGCAGGCGTACGTGGACACCTACTTCCAGCGCTACCCGGGCGTGAAGCGTTTCATGGACAACACCCGCGCGCAGGCGCGCGAAACCGGCTATGTCGAAACCGTCTTCGGGCGGCGCTTGTACCTGCCCGATATCCGCTCAGGCAACGCGCAAATGCGTCAGTACGCCGAGCGCAGCGCCATCAACGCCCCCATGCAGGGCACGGCAGCGGACATCATCAAGCGCGCGATGATCACGGTGGATGCCTGGTGCCGGCGCGAGCAGGCGCCGGCGCGGCTCATCATGCAGGTGCACGACGAGCTGGTGTTTGAAGTGCCCACCGACACGCTCGCCGCCGTCACCGCGGCGGTGCGCGAGCACATGGTCAATGCCGCATCCTTGAGCGTGCCGCTGCGGGTTGACGTGGGCTCGGGAGCCAACTGGGACGAGGCACACTAGTCCATTGGCGAAAATCGCAGGAAGCGATTTTCGCGGACATCAGCTTCGTTTCCGCCGATGTAGCGCTCTCGGGCCGCAGCTGAACTTATCGATGCCGCATCAGTCCCTGTAACTTCGCGGCGGACTGCGTCCGCGCTGTCGCCGGCCGGCAACAGCTGCCACACCGGTGCGTTGTAACGGAATATCCGTAACGCCCGACTCACTGAGGTTCACATCCATGCGAAAGATACTTTTAATGACTGCGCTGGTAATGACTGCGCTGGTGCTGGGCGCTGGCGTCGCGCAGGCGGACAACGGCTTCTTCTATCTCGGCGCCGGCATCTCCAGGAACAAGGTGAGCGAGATCACCGACGGCGGCGGGAGCTTTGGTGATCTGGACAAAACGTCCTGGAAAGTGCTCGCCGGCTTCCGCCCCATCAGCCCGTTCGCGGTGGAAGTGGACTACCTCGATCTCGGCAAGAGCAGCGACTCCTTCATCCGCCCCGGAGTCGGGACGTGCCCGGTAGGGCAGCCCAACTGCGCGTCCTTCACCTCCGCCACCGACGCCAAGGCCTTCGCCGCCTACGCCGTCGGATTCCTGCCGATCCCGGTCCCGTTCCTCGACGTGTACGGCAAGGCGGGACTGGCCCGCTGGAAGCTGGACGGCACCTCTGGATCCGTCGCCCCGGCCGGGAACTTATTTGCATTCTCCAGGCAGGGCACTGAGTTTGCGTGGGGCCTGGGGGCACAGGCGCATATCGGCAACATCGGCGGCCGGCTCGAGTACGAGAACTTCAATATCCCGAACACCAGCGGAGCCAAGGTTTTTTCGCTCGCCGTCATTCTGAACCTGCTGTGACTCGCGGTATTTTGTGGCGTGTGCGCCACATCAACCGAGGCAAATTCATGATCTGAAACGATATTTTTCTCGAATGAGCCGGAACTCGAGCGACCCTCGAGCGTCGAACCCAATGAGTGCCTAGTGCACTCCCCGCTTCCCTCCCTGAGCGGGTTGACCCGGTTCATGAGACCTGTGCCGGGTTAGTCTGCCCCGGCGGTTTTGCAAGAGACCGCCGGGGTATTTTTGTCCATCGGCCAAAATCGCAGGAAGCGATTTCGGCGGACATTGGCTCCGTTTCCGCCGGCCAAAGGCGTGGCTCGAAGCGCACCTGTCGCGATCACCTCAGCAGCCGAGCACTTCGTGGTGGGGTAAGCGGATGGACTTTGGCCGGCTACGGTGGTGACCGCCTACCCGAGCCAGGAAGCGAGAGTGTCCTCGGCTTCCCCGACCCCCGTACCCTTGAGCGCCGAGAACAGCTGCACGCTCGCGCGAGCCCCCAGAACAGCCTTGGTATCCTTAAGTGCCTGGCTCGCCTCTGTGCGGTTGAGCTTGTCGGACTTGGACAACAGAACGTGCACGCGATGCCCCGGTGCCGCCCAGTCCAATAATCCTTCGTCCCCGGCTGCGAGCCCGCGCCGCGCGTCCACGATCACGAACAGCCCATGCAGGCTCGAGCGCGTATGCAAAGCATCGATCAGCGGCCGCCACGCTCGCCGCTCGGACTCAGGTCCACTCGCGTAGCCGTAGCCCGGTAGGTCCACCAGGCGCTTTTCCGGAGCCAGCTCGAAAAAATTCAGCAGCCGCGTGCGTCCCGGGGTCTTGCTGGTCCGCGCCAGGCCATGGCGGTGCGTGATGGCATTGATGGCGCTCGACTTGCCGGCGTTGGAACGGCCGACGAACGCGACCTCGGCGCCGTAGTCGGGCGGGAATTGCGCCGGCGCGGCCGCACTGATCAGGAACCGCGCCGCGGAAAAGCGGCTCATGCGAACGGGTGGGTGAAAAGCTTCAACACGTGTGTAGTGTACAATTCCCGCCCTTCTGTCACGGGCACAAACCGGAAAGAAAACAATGCCGCGGACCCTGAAACTCGGTTTGATGGGACTCACCGGCGCTGCAATATTCGCGCTCGGCGCGGCACCGGCTTTTGCCGGCGCTCCTGACACGCCCGCGGCCCCGGCAGCCACCGCCGCTACACCCGCAGCTCCTGCTGCAGCACCCGCGGCGGCAGCTGCAACGCCCACCGTACCCTTCACCGACGGCAAGGCGGCCGATGGCGCCACCAAGTCGGCGATCTGCTCGTCCTGCCACGGTCCGAACGGCAACAGCGTCAACCCCGAGTGGCCCCGGCTCGCTGGCCAGAGCGCGGTGTACATCGCCGAACAGCTGCGCCTGTTCCGCTCCGGCGTGCGGAACAACCCGATCATGAAGCCGCTGGCGGCGACTTTGAGCGACCAGGACATCAGCGATCTGGCGGTCTACTACGAGGCGCAGACCCCGACGGGCCTGGAAGCGGACCCTTCTTATTGGCAGGCCGGCGAAGCGCTCTACCTGCGCGGCGACCGCGCGCACGAGATTCCGGCCTGCGTCGCGTGTCACGGCCCGGTCGGTCGCGGCAATCTCGCGGCCGGCTATCCGGCGTTGCGCGCCCAGCAGGCCGTCTACGTCGTGAAGCAGCTGAACGACTACGCCAACGGCACGCGCTACACCACTGCGAACCCGGCGCAAGCGAGCCGCAATGGCGTGATGATGCTCACCCTCGCCAAGCGGCTGACGCCCGAGCAGATTCGCGACGTCGCGTCCTACCTGCAAGGCATGCGCTGAGCGTGCGGCAGACACGAATGCTGCGCCCGCTCCTCATTGCGGCTGTCCTCACCCTGTGCGCCTGCGGCCAGCAGCCGGCGGCTCCAGTCCCGCCGGCCGTGAACCCGCCAGCCGCTGCAGCCACGCCGCCGACGCCCACCGCTCCCAGCGCCTCGAATCAGACCGAGACCGAACAGGCGCGCGCGTCACAGGAAACCGGCGCCGACAACGCGCATCCTGCGGGGAGCGACGTGTCCCTCGAACATATCGCGGCCGTGCCGGCCGACGCGCAGCTCCCGGAGGGGCGCTGGAAGGCCGGGACCAACTACCAGCCAGTGGTGCCCGCGCAATCCACCAGCGTCTCGCCGGGCAAGGTCGAGGTGATGGAAGTGTTCTGGCTCGGCTGCCCCCATTGCTACGATCTGGAGCCGCACCTCCTCGCCTGGCTGAAGAAAAAGCCGGCTTACGTCGAGTTTGTACGCGTGCCGGTCATCTGGGACAGCGTGAAGTCGGCGCACGCGAAGCTCTACTACACCCTCGAAGCGCTTGGCCGCGATGACCTGTTCGAGAAGGCCTTCGCCACGGTGCAGCAGGTTGCGACGCCCCTGGTTGGCGACAGCGATGACCAGACATTGCGCCTGCAGCAGGCCTTTGCGGTGCAAAACGGCGTGAGCGCGAGCGATTTCGCCAAGGCCTACAACTCGTTCTCGGTGAACTCGAGCATGGCGCGCGCGCTCGAGATCACGCAGCGCTATCACGTGGACCACGTTCCGTTTTTCGTCATCAACGGCAAGTACACCACCGGTGTAGTCGAGGCCGGCGGCGAGGAACAGCTGATGGCGCTGATGAGCGATCTGGTCGCGGCCGAACACCGCCAGTAGCCGGGACGATCACGCCAAGAACGTCGCGTTCCTCATGGATCGCCGGGGAACCTGGACGCTGGCGCCGGCGTTCGACCTGACGTTCAGCTGCAACCCCGCGGGAGCGTCAACGGCAAGCGCGACGCGATAACCGGCGATGATCTGCGCAGCTGCGGCCGCACCGCCGGTATCGCGCCTGGCCGCATTTCGCGGCGCTGGCGAGCGTGCCGGATGGCTGGCGCGAGTTCGTGCAGGGATACCTGGCATCGGCGATGAGCCCTTAACCCCGTTTCGACGCCTGCGTCGCTTCACTTCATGAGTCCGCATGAACCTGGGAGCCGACATGAAACTCATGATGTACTGCGCGGCACTTGCCGCCCTGGCGACGAGTTGCGATGCGCTGGCGGTGGGCGCCATCGCCAACGTGACAATAGTCGACCGCGACAACGGAACCACCCTGGAGGCGCATTATTTCCGCGGCGAGTACTGGGTCGCGGGAGCGCCTGGGGCGAGATACGCGATCGAAGTCCGCAACGACAGCGGCGCACGCCTGCTGGCCGTGACGTCGGTCGATGGCGTGAACGTGCTCTCGGGGGCGACCGCGGGCTGGAATCAGGGTGGCTACGTGTTCGACCCGGGCGAGCGCTACCAGATCACCGGCTGGCGCAAGAGCGACGCGGAAGTGGCGGCTTTTACATTCACCGCTGCACCGAACTCCTACGCTGAACGCACCGGGCGGCCCGCGAACGTCGGCGTCATCGGTGTGGCCGTGTTCCGCGAACGCCCGCCGCCGATGAGTTACGCTCCCCCGCGAATCGCCGACTCGGCGCGCGAGCGGGCGGCGGCGAGTCAATCGACGGCCACAGCGGGCATGCCGGCTGATGCTATGAACGCCCCGGCAGAGTCGTCACTGTCATGGCGGGCACTCGCGCCGGCTCCCAAGCTTGGCACCGGCCACGGCGAGCGCGAATACTCCTACGTCGGGCACACCGAGTTTCGCAGGCTGCAGCCCGAGCCGAACGAGGTCATTCGTATTCGCTACGATAGTCTGGATAACCTTATGGCCATGGGCATCGTCGGACGCCCTCGCGCCACGCCGCCGGTACCGAACCCATTTCCCGGTTCGCGGGAGCGCAACTACGTGCCCGACCCCCCGGGATGACGCGCACACCTGACACGATGCAATGAATGACGGACGCGGGCGAGAGTGATGAGGCGTTAATCGGGCGCTATGCGCGCGGCAATGCTGTGGCGTTCGAAGTACTGTATCGGCGGCACGAAATGCGCATCTGGCGTTACCTCGAACGCAACGTGGGCAACCGGGCGACGGCGGACGAATTGATGCAGGAGGTATGGTTTGCCGTGGCCCGCGATGCCGTGCGCTACCAGCCCACGGCGCGGTTCACGACCTGGCTCTTCACGATCGCGCGCAATCGGATGATCGACTCGAATCGCCTCAGTCGGCGGCAAGTGAGTCTCGAAAACATCGGCTACGACGCTCCGTCGGTCGCGACTCAACTGACCACGGAGCCGAGCGTCGGTCCTCTTGCCGCCGCGGTGGTGCGGGACCAGGCAACAGCGCTCACTCGCGCGCTCGGCCAACTCCCGCTCGAACAGCGTGATGCGTTCCTGCTGCACATCGAAGGCGATCTCAGCGTCGAGGAAGTCGCGACCATTACGCACAGCAGCTTCGAGACCACCAAGAGCCGCCTGCGCTACGCTCGCGCCAGTCTGCGCGAGCTGCTCC
Organism: Steroidobacteraceae bacterium; assembly: GCA_025451375.1. Taxonomy (GTDB): domain Bacteria; phylum Pseudomonadota; class Gammaproteobacteria; order Steroidobacterales; family Steroidobacteraceae; genus 13-2-20CM-66-19. Next base: position 1,013 of record JANWKL010000054.1, on the reverse strand, counting down.
GCGAGTACGCATGAACCACGTGCCACCAGGCCAGGAACCAACCGAGAATGTCGACGACCGATATCGACGCGCGTCAGCCTCGGACCCCAGCCGCCCAAGCGAGGCGGTGCGTCGCTCGGTGCTCGCTCACGCCACCCGGTTGGCGGCGCAGCGCGCGGCGCATCGGACCCGGTGGCGGCCCGCAGTCCTGGGCACACTCGCGGCAGCGGGTCTTGCGGGTTTGGTGATCGCGCCGCAGTTTCTGGCTCCACGAGCGCCGCAGGTAGCCGAACCGCCTGCGGGCGCGCAGGCCGCGTACGACCCGGCTGTTGAACACGTGACGCCCGCCCCCGCAGTGACACCGGAAATCGCGGCGGCGCCCCCGGAGTCCGCGCGGAGCGTAAACCCGCCGTCGCGCGCCGCGCGCGTGCGGCCGAAAGCGAATGAGGCGACGGCACCGCTTGCGGCGCAATCCACCGCGCTCGCACCGCCCGCCGGGCGGCAAGCCGCTGACGCTGGCGCTGTAGCAGGAGGCTTCCCCGCAAGGCAGCTGCGCGCGCCCGGCAGCCCTTCCGCGGTCGCATCAATGGCGGCGGCGACGCGCATCGGCGCCGAATCCGCGGCCGCGTTGCGCCACGCAGCCGAGGTCGGTGATCTGGCTACGCTCGCGGCACTGGTTGCGAAGCAGACGGATATTGATTCACGGGATGGCGCCGGGCGTACTGCTCTCATGATAGCGACGCTGCACGGTCAGGCGGATGCGGTAACCACCCTGTTGGCCCATGGCGCCGATCCAGACGCTGCCGATGCGGCCGGCACTACGCCTCTGCAGGCAGCCACGGCCGGGGATTACCCCGCTATCGTTGCCGTGCTACGCGGCTATGGGGCTCGCTAATCAGAGGCAGGTTGGCGCGCCCGACTGGATTCGAACCAGTGACCCCTGCCTTCGGAGGGCAGTACTCTATCCAGCTGAGCTACGGGCGCGTTGGGGCGGGCGATGATACGCGCGGCCCGAAAAGCCGTCCAACCACACC
>JANWKL010000053.1 GCA_025451375.1 Steroidobacteraceae bacterium | reverse complement strand
GTTCGTCAGGACCGTGAAATAACACAGGGCATCAACAACCCCGCCGAACACCGAACGCCCGGCGGTCGAGGCCAGGTGTGCCGAGACCATGAGTTGCAGCCCGAGCCCCAGCCAGCCAAGGATGGCGCTGAGCTGGAGCAACAGTCTGCCGGAGCTGCCGTCGTTCTTCATATCTTGATATTGTAGCCACGGGAGCTGAACAACACTTGCGGCCGCATTTCCGCACGTGGGAATTGGCCTGCTGGGTGTCGCGCTGGCGTTTGGCCTGACACTGCTGACCATGGCCTACGCCCGCCGCTTCGTCAGTACTCGAGGTGCAGCCGCAGCGAGTAGAAGCGCACCGGTCCCCGATCCTGGTTGTAACCGGGGTGCCGTATGTATTGAAAATCCGGGCTGAGCTGCACCCGCACGGCCGCAGCGGTCGGCGCGAAGGACCACTGCGCCCGGTAGTAGGTTTCGAAAGTCTCCTCGGGCCGGTAGTTGAGGCGTCCATCGCCAAGGAGAAACCCACTGCCGCCGGCGGCGAGATAGTCGCGGTGCTCGGGTGAGATTCCCTCGTGCAGCAGGCCCACGCCCAGCCGGTCGTCAGCGCGGCTCCAGTGCGCGCCGGAGATCTGTCCGCCAAGGCTGGCGTGCCGGTCGACCTCGGTGAAGGCGAAGTCCTCGGTCTTGCCGTCGTTCCACCCGAGTCGCAGAAATAACCCGCTTTCGCCTTCATCAGCCAGCGGCTGCTCGAGATTGACCCCGGCTCCCACCTTGTGGCGGCCCCCGGCATCATCGGCGGCAATGTCCGGCACGCTGCCACTGGCCGCGGCAAGCGCGAGCGCGTGGGTATAGACGCCCATGCGGGCGGTATTACGATAGGCGAGCAGGCGCACGATTGTGCCGGTCGCCGCAGACCCCAGGGTGAGTTCCAGATTTTCACCGCGGGCGCGGTTGAGTGTCTCCAGGGTCTGGCCGTTGGCGAACAGCGGCATGCGATATATGCCGTAGCGCAGCGACCACGCGGGACTGAAGTAGCCGATCACGACACCGTCCGTATAGCCGCGCGTGTTGGCTGCATAGTCCCAGGCGGTGTTCTGCCACAGCGAAGTGTTCATGAACTGGGTGCGTGCAGCGCCGGCGTAGCGGTTGCGGTCGAAGTCATCGGAGACTGCGAGCCGTCCGAGCTTCAGCTCCAGACGGGTGTCGGCCTCGCTGCCCGGTATCTGGTCCTGGGCGCGCGTGACGGCGGTCGTCGCGGCACCCAGAGGCAGCAAAAGCCGCGCATACAGGCGCGCTATGTAGAACTCCTTTTTCAGACCGGGCGCGCCCTGGCGCAGCACGTCGCCGTTGGTCGGGCCGGCCACCCCCGTAGCACTGCTCACGCCCGCGCCCATGAACTTCTCAGTGTCGAAGTACAGCTGCGCCCAGTCGAGCGGCGCCCAGCCGCTGTACAGGCCGATGGTGTGGGTCGGCTGGCGATCACCCCCGGGCAGAAGGCTCAGCTTTCCCTGGTAGGGTGACACCAGGGCGGTCTGTTCCTGTTCCACAAACGTGTATTGGGCGCCCAGCAGCTGGGGAACGTGACTCGCCGGCGCCGGTGCCGAATCAGCCAACGCGGTGGAGCATACCGCCGCAGCGGCCAGCACCAGGGCCGGTCGTCGTCCGCGTACCGGACACATCTACGTCAGGTGGCCTGGCACGGCCGCGATAGTGCCATGCATTTATTTCAGGTATGCGTGTACGACTTCGATCAGGTGCTTGGCGCCGCGCGCGCGCTCGCGGTCGCGGTCGTGCGTCGGATCGGATACGTGCACGCGGATATGGTCCTCGAGAAGCTCCGCCATGAGCCCGGTGGCCGCACCGCGGGCCGAGACAGTGAGCTGCATGACCTTGGCGCAGTCGGCATCCTTCTCGAGTGCCCGCTCGATGGCGTTCACCTGTCCGCGCAGGCGCCGCACGCGCTGCAGCAGCTTGGTCTTGTCCTGAATCGTGTGTCCCATGTCAGATCGCCCTCCGGCCGCCCGCTTTTCTATAGGGTAGGGGGTATAGCATACGATGAAACCGACTGGTTATCGTGGGGTTTCCTGCCAGTCTCCGCCCAGCGCCTTGACCCACTGAACCAGTTGGACGACGCGGTGCTCAGGGAGCCCGCGGTCCCGAGCAGGCTGAACACCGAGACGCTTGTCGGTGTCGGGAGTCAGGGTCCCTGACGTTTCCCCCGGGCCAGCGTCTATGGTACCGACGCCTTGTTTGACCAGAGCATGAATCAGGACAACGTCATATTTCTCGCTTCGCTGGTCGTTCTGGGACTGTTTGCGGGCATTGGGGCCTTCAGGTTTCTCAAGCGCAGACGCGCCCACAAATGGCCGACGATGCGCGGACGGGTGGACACGACCGCCTTGAAGTATGTGGAGTCAGGGGAAACCTCCGGCGCGTGGGTCGCGGCAGTGAGCTACCAATACACCGCGAACGGTGAATCACACACCGGCGTCCACAGGCGCAACTTCATGACTAAAGGGCGTGGCGAGAAGTGGCTTGGCGCCTACGCGACCGGCGCCCCGCTTGCACTGCGGGTGAACCCGAAGCGGCCTGGGGATTCAGTCGTGCTCGAGAATGACAAGGTATGAGCCGCACCGGCGCGAGGCGCCACACGAAACGGGGAGTCGTCCATGAATGCAGTCAACATCAACAGTCCGCGTGGAACGGTCATCAAGGTGCCCGATGCCACGCCCGGGATCCTCGTGGTCAGCGGTAAGCAGTATTTGTTCACGCTTGAAAGCGTGTGGAAGTCGGCCATGGCGCCAAGCCCCAACCAGCCGGTCGCGATTGAGCTCGACAGCGCCGGCGGGCTGAGTGCGATCACGGTGATCGATCCGCAGCAAGTCGCCAAGGAGCGGCTCGGCGAACTGGGTACGGTCGCGCAGGCGCGCGGCAGGGAATTGATCGAGCAGCTGCGGCCCGTGCTGGCGGCGATGACGGCTCGCATGGGTGCGGTGACTTTGGGTGCCGCGGTGCTGGTTTGGATTGCCTCGTATTGGCTCCCGGCCGGGGGCCTTGCTGGCGGGGAATCCGCATGGGGGTCCTATTCGTTCCGGACGCTCCTCGGTACTGACCTGGGGGATCCAGGCTCTTTGGCGAGTCCTGGGCATGCCCGCGGACTGTTGCGGTTCCTTGCCTTCGTCGCTATCGCGGTTCCCTTTACGGTGCCCTTCATCCGCAGTACCTGGTCGCGCTATTTGAATGCGGCGCCGTTCGCGGCCGTGTTGGTTGGATGGCTGGTGATCCACGAAAACGTCGTGAAGAGCTTCGGTGGCGTACCCGGTATGGAAAATCCGTTCGGATTCAAATGGGGTTTTTACGTTCTAGTGATCGCCTGCCTGGCGCTCGCCTCGGGTGCGCTGAAGAAGCCGGCGGGGCAGCACACCTGAAACCTCCCCGGTCAGCCGCGCTCACAGCACCTTGCTGAGATTCAGGGCCGCCAGCGCGAGGATAGTGAGCCACGTCAGGACCTGACCGAGGGCGCGCCCGGGGCTCTGTCCGTCGCTCCCCCACAGCCCCGCGGCGTGCAGCACCCGCCCGAGGATGAGGGCGCCTCCACACAGGTGCAGGGCGGTGTGCGCGCCGCCATTGAGCTCGTAGACCACCATCAAAAGTATCGCGATCGGGATGTACTCGGCGGCGTTGCCGTGGATGCGGATCATGCGCAGCATGACGGGGTTGCTGCCGTCGCCCAGACCGACGCGCAGATTGCGACGGTGCAGCGTGACGTTGAACGCGAGCGCGATGAGGATGAGCGTCAGAATGGCGCCGTACAACGCGGTGACAGGCAGGAGCATGGGTGTTGCCGCTCAGGCGTGGTAGTCGGCGGCCAGCGTTTCGTCTTTCGACTGCCGTCCGCTGATGGCATTCAGCACGATAGTGAGCACTATCGCGATCGCAAGATTCAAAAGCAGGGTATAGAACGCCGTGTAGCCGGGGAAGGTGTGGCCGCCGAAGGTCACCGGATAAGTGGGCTTCAGGCCCACGATCACCGCCATTCGGGTGCCGGTAAAGATTCCGACCGCCCAGCCGGCGAGCAACGCCCAGGAATTGAACCAGCGCGTGTACACCCCGATCATCACCGAGGGCAGCGTCTGGATGATCCAGATGCCACCGAGCAGCTGCAGCTGGATGGCGTACTGGGTCGGCACGAACAGGATGAACACCAGCGCGCCGAGCTTGACGATCAGCGACACCCACTTGGCAACCTGCGCTTCCTCGCGGTCGGTGGGATTGTGGTTGATGAACTCGCGGTGGATGTTGCGGGTGTAGAGATTCGCCGCTGCAATCGACATGATCGCCGCCGGCACCAGGGCGCCAATGCCGATGGCCGCAAACGCCACGCCCACGAACCAGGACGGAAAACTGTGCAAGAACAGAGCCGGTACCGCGAAGTTGTTGCCGAACTGCTTGAAGCCGGCGGCGAACTCCGGGGCCTTGGCGACCCCGGCCGCAATGGCGAAGAAGCCGATCAGCGCGAGGAGTCCCAGCACGAAGGAGTAGCCGGGGAGGAGGGCGGCGTTGCGCCGGATTGCGCGGCCACTGTTGGCGCTCAGGATTGCGGTGAGCGAGTGCGGATAGAGCAGCAGCGCGAGCGCCGAGCCGAGTGCCAGCGTCGCATAGGCGCCGTAGGCGCCGGTGGTGTTCGGCCCCGGGACCGCGAGCAGCAGCTTCTGTGGTGGCACGGCGGCGAAGATCTTGCCAAAGCCGCCGAGCTGGATCGGGATCGCGATGATGACCGCGAAGGCGGTGATGTAAATCAGGATGTCCTTGACGATGGCAATGGATGCCGGCGCCCGCAGGCCGCTCGAATAGGTGAAGGCTGCCAGTACCAGGAAGGCAATGATGAGCGGCAGATCCGCCATGAAGCCGGTGCCGGACACGCCCAGTGCGCCGATCACCACCTGGATGCCGACGAGCTGCAGCGCGATGTAGGGCATGGTCGCGGCGATGCCGGTAACCGTGATCGCGAGTGCCAGCCAGCGGTTACCAAAGCGGCCGCGCACGAAGTCACTGCCGGTAATGTAGCCACGCTTGGCGCATACATTCCACAGCCGCGGAAAGACCAGAAACAGGATCGGGTAAACCACGATGGTGTACGGAACGGCGAAAAACGCCAGGGCGCCAGCGCCGAAGGCGAGGGCGGGGACTGCGATGAAGGTGTAGGCGGTGTAGAGGTCACCGCCCACCAGGAACCAGGTGACGACCGTGCCGAAGCGCCGGCCACCCAGGCCCCACTCATGCAACAGGTCCAGGTCGCCCTTGCGCCAGCGCGCAGCGGCAAACCCCAGCCAGGTGATGAACCCGAACAGCAGGATAAAAACGCTGAGCGCAACCCAGTTCACGTCCTGCATGTCAGTCTCGCTCAGTGACGAAGTAAATGAATGCGGTGCTGATTGCGCTGATGATCACCCACAACATCTGGTACCAGTAAAAGAAGGGAATCCCGGCCCACGAGGGCTCGGCACGGTTATAGAAGGGTGGCCACAACACCGCGACAAACTGCACCAGAAACAGCAGATACCACCAGCGCCAGCCGCCGCGCTTGCCCTGTGTGTCATTCATCGCGGGTCCCCCTCAACTGAAATCGCCGTCCTTACTGAACCGGTCTGTCCTTGGTTTCCGGCAGGAACAGTGCGCCAATCACGACCGTCATGAGCGCCACGATAATCGGGTAGCGCAGGCCGTAGTAGATGTCGCCGGAATACGCCACGAGGGCGAAGGCAACTGTCGGCAGGAATCCGCCGAACCAGCCGTTGCCGATGTGATACGGCAGCGACATCGATGTGTAGCGGATCTTCGCCGGGAACAACTCGACGAGCCATGCGGCGATCGGGCCGTAGACCATGGTCACGTAGATGAGCAGGATCACCAGCAGCAAACCAACCATGACGTAGTTGATGTGCTCAGGATCCGCCTTGGCCGGGTAACCAGCCTCTTTCAGCTTCGCCGCCAGGTCCTTGCCGAACTTGCCGCTCGCGGCCTTGAAGTCGGCCGCCGGCATGGCGCCGCCATCCACGGATGGGACCTCGACTGCGCCGATGTGTACCACGGCGACGCTGCCGGGTGCGGCGCTCTGGTTGCTGTACGGGACACCTGCTTTTGCCAGTGCGGTCTTGGCGATGTCGCAGGACTGTGTGAATTTCTTCTTGCCGACCGGATCGAACTGGAAGCTGCAGGCATTCGGGTCGGCAACCACCGTCACCGGCGACTGCGCGGCTGCAGTTTCGATCGCCGGGTTGGCGTAGTGCGTAATCCCTTTGAATATCGGGACATAGGTGATGGCCGCGAGCAGGCAGCCCGCGAGCACGATCTTTTTCCTGCCAATGCGATCGGAAAGGCTGCCGAATACGATGAAGAAGGGCGTCCCGATCAGCAGCGCCGCGGCGATGAGATAATTCGCCGCCTGCGCATCGACCTTCAGGACCTGCGTCAGGAAGAACAGAGCGTAGAACTGACCGCCATACCACACCACTGCCTGACCGGCTGTCGCGCCCAACAGCGCCAGGATCACAATCTTCAGGTTCCCCCAGCGCGCGAAGGATTCGGTGAGCGGTGCCTTGGAGCGCGTGCCCGACTCCTTCATCTCCAGGAACACCGGTGATTCCGCGAGCTGCAGCCGGATGTAGACCGAAACGGCCAGCAGCACGATGGACACGAGGAAGGGTACGCGCCAGCCCCAGGTGTCGAAGTCGGCTCCGAGCGCCGAGCGCGTCAGCATGATGACGATCAGGCTAAGGAACAACCCAACGGTTGCGGTAGTCTGGATCCAGCTGGTGTAGAGACCACGCTTTCCCGGCGGCGCGTGTTCCGCTACGTAGGTTGCGGCGCCACCGTACTCACCGCCGAGCGCCAGTCCCTGCAGCAGGCGCAGCGCCACCAGCAAGACGGGTGCAATGACGCCCACCGAGGCGTAACTCGGCAGCACGCCGACCAGCGCTGTCGAGAGACCCATGATCACGATGGTGATCAGGAAGGTGTATTTGCGTCCGACCAGGTCGCCGAGCCGGCCGAAGACCAGGGCGCCGAACGGGCGGACAAAGAAGCCGGCGGCGAACGCCAGCAACGCGAAGATGAAGCCGGTGGTTTCGTTTACGCCGGAGAAGAATTGCTTGGAGATGACGCTGGCGAGCGATCCGTAGAGATAGAAGTCGTACCACTCGAATACGGTACCGAGGCTCGAGGCGAAGATGACGCGCCGATGGGCGCTGCCGATACCGCTTTGGTTGGAAGGCTGAGCGATCGTAGCCACTGTACGGACTCCTTATATCAAGGAAGATCTTCGTTATTCTTCGTCGGCCCGAACTATCGTGGTGCGGTTACTACCCACCAGCCACACGGCGCAAAACTGTGGCGGAGTATTCCACACCCACGGCCGGGCAAGGAAGCCCTTTAACCAAACCCGCAGGGAACGTGGCCCAGGCCACAACCGCTCAGTCTGCGGACGGCTGCAGATCCGTTGCCGGGGCCTCCTGCGCGTCGGCGACGAACTTTCCCTGCGCGTCGAGCTCGGCAAACACCCCGCCGAGCTGCACGAGTTCCTCGTAACGCCCCTGTTCAATCAGCCGTCCGTCCTTAATCACCAGGATCGTGTCGGCGCTGCGCACGGTCGACAGGCGATGCGCGATCACGAAGGTCGTGCGTCCTTTTACCAGCGTCCCGAGTGCGCGCTGCACCCGCGCTTCGGTGGTGTTGTCGAGGGCGCTGGTGGCTTCATCGAGGATCAGGATTGGCGCGTCCTTGAGCATCGCACGCGCGATCGACAGACGCTGTCGCTCTCCGCCGGACAGGGACTTGCCGTGTTCGGCCACCATGGCGGCGTAGCCGTCGGGCTTGGCGGCGACGAAATGATGCGCCTCTGCCGCGAGCGCCGCGGCCTCGAGTTCCGCATCGCTCGCCTCTGGCTTGCCGATGCGCAGGTTCTCGGCGATGGAGCGATACAGGAGCCCCGGGTTCTGGAAGACGACGGCGATGCGCGTACGCAGTGACGACAGGCTGACGGTGCGGATGTCGATCCCGTCGATGGTGATCCGGCCGGCGGCAGGGTCGTGGGCGCGATACAGGAGCGAAAGGGCAGTGGTCTTACCCGCGCCGGTGGGTCCAACGACCGCCGCCGTGGTTCCCGCCCGCACCTTGAAAGTAAGGCCCTGGAGAACCGGGTTCGCGGCCTCGTAACCGAACGACACATTCTCGAACGCGACCTCGCCCTTCACATCCGTCAGATCCGGTGCGCCGGGCTCTTCGTGCAGACCGCTGCGAGTATCGAGGACTTCGAAAAAGTTAGCGAGCGCCGGGGCCTGGAAGAAGATCTCGGAAATGAACCCGGCCAGCTGCTCGAGGCGTCCGATCATCATCATCGCGAAGCCGACGAAGCTCACGATGGCGCCGACGCTGACTTCGCCGCGCCCATGAAGCTGCACGCCAAAGGCGAAGATTCCGATAACCGTCAGGGTACTCGCGGCACGATTGGCCACTGACACCCAGGCCCAGCCGCGCAGCACCGGATATTGCGCCGCCAGAACCTGCCCGACCAGTTGCCGCAGCGCGGCAACCTCGGTGACAACCCGCGAGAAACTCTGCACCACCATCACGTTGCCGAACACATCGCCGGTGCGCTCGCCAATTTCCTGGTTGAGCTGCTCCACCTTGCGTTGTGCGTCACCCGTGCGGCGCACCACCAGGCTGTTGAACAGGATGAACGTCGACATCAGCGTCATCATCAGGAGCGCCAGCTTCCAGTTGGTCCGCAATGCCAGGGGAATCATCACCAGCACCGCGATGACGGTACTCAGGTGGCTGCGGAAGAAGGACAACCACAAGCCAAACAGGTTGCCGCTGCCAGCGTGCAGCGTACGCAGCAGCCGGCCGGTATGGTGGCGATCGTGAAACCCTAAGGGCAGGGCGAGGGCGTGTTCGAAGAAATCGACGATGACCGCCAGCTGGCGTCGGTGCGCGAGGCGATCCGAATACAGCGATACCAGCACGTTGGCAGCGACACCGAAGAATCCCACGCCGGTCCACCACCCAATGTAGGACCAGGCGTCGCCCGAGAGCCCGGCAGCCAGCGCGTCCACCACGCGGCCAAACAGCCACGGCTCGAGGAGGAATACTGCGGCCATGGCGAGGTTGGCAACCGCCAGGGTGGTGGCCAGCCACTTCTCCGGGCCTAGCAGGGCCAGGACGCGCAAATAGATCTTCAACAGCGACATGGTGGGGTCCGATGATATACATTGCGGCGGCGAAACTAACGTCCGACGCTCGCCGCTGCCACGAAGAGAAACACAATGACGTCTCGGCATTTCGCTGCCGCTGCCACGGTCGTCCTGCTCGGCCTGTACGGCGCCATGGGTCATGCGGACACCGAGCCTGCCGCACCCCCGGTCCTGCCCGCCGTGAGCGCACCGCCCGCGGGCCACTACCAGCTTGATAAATCCCACGCGAGCCTGCTGTTTCGCGTCAGTCACCTGGGCTTCTCGAGCTACACGACGCGCTTCAGCCGCTTCGATTCCGAATTAACGTTCGACCCGGGCAGCATCGCCACCTCCAGCGTCGTGACCACCATCGACGCCGCATCGCTGGAAATGGACGCAGCGCCCGCGGCTTGTCTGGACATCGCCAAGGGGTCGCAGCTGCTCGACACGGCCAAGTTTCCGCAGATTGTTTTCCGTTCGGAGAAAGTGCGGATGACCGGTGCCCGGTCGATGGAAATCAGCGGCACGCTGAATCTGCATGGTGTCACCCGGCCGCTGGT
>JANWKL010000052.1 GCA_025451375.1 Steroidobacteraceae bacterium | reverse complement strand
CAGGTGCGCGTGAACGCGGCGGCCGGCACGGCGGGCGCAGCCGTCACCCAGCCCTCGACGGCGGACTGGCAGGAGGCGGCGCGGCTGGCGCGCAGCGTCGCCGGCGTCACGGATGTAACGCCTTACGCGGAGCTGCAGGCGCTCGCGGTACGTCAGCCGGAAATGCTGGCGGTGGTGTTGCGGGGCATCGACGCGCAGGATCAGCCCGGTACGGCCGAACTGGCCCATGCCATCACCCAGGGACACCTCGCCGATCTCACGCCCGGCTCCGCGCGGGTCATCGTCGGAGCGGTGATCGCCGAGCGCCTGGGCCTCTCGCCCGGGGATCCCCTGACCCTGCTCGTGCCCACCGTCAACACCGATGGCACGCCGGTGCCGAAGCTGCGCGAGTTCACGGTGGCCGGGGTCTTTGAAGTGGGTCTGCAGGATCACGATGCGACGCTGGTGTTCGCGCCACTGGCCGATGTGCGCGCACTCGCGCCGGAGGCCGCCGCCGGTGCGGGCCTGCGGGTGCGTCTGCGGGATGTGCTCGCGGCCCCGGCGGTGGCAGCGCGGATACGGCAGCTCTTGCCGGCGCGCTTCGAAGTGAACGATTGGACCCAGGACAACGCCAACTACTTCCGCGCCATCCGCATCGAAAAGACGATGATGTCCCTCATCCTGTTGCTGATCGTGGCGGTCGCCGCTTTCAACATCATCGCCATGCTGGTGATGGTGGTGACCGACAAGCGCACCGACATTGCCATCGTGCGCACGCTTGGCGCCTCGCCGCGCCGCGTGATGGGCATTTTCATCACCCAGGGGCTTGTCATCGGCTGGCTGGGGGTGGCGCTCGGGGTAATACTCGGTGTCACGCTGGCGCTGCACGTGGACACCATCGTGCCCTTCATCGAGCGCACCTTCCATTTCCAGATCATGGATTCGGACGTTTACTACATCACCGCCATTCCCTCCGACGTGCACGCCGGCAATGTACTGGTCATCGCGCTCGCGGCTTTGGCACTGACGGCGCTCGCCACGGTGTATCCGGCGATCCGGGCGGCGCGCACCGCGCCCGCCGAAGCGCTGCGCTATGAGTAGCTCATGAGCGCCTACGAGTGGCTGATCGGCACGCGCTACCTGCGCTCGACGCACCGCCGTGGCTTCGTGTCCTTCGTCGCCGTCATGTCAGTGGGCGGCCTCATGCTCGGTGTCGCAACGCTCATCGTCGTGTTATCGGTCATGAACGGCTTCGAGCGCGAGCTGCGCAGCCGCATCCTCAGCGTCACCTCGCACGCCACACTCATGGGACTCACCGGCACGCTCAACGACTGGCAGTCGCTGCAGCGGCGGGTGCAGCAGCAGCCGGGCGTGCAGGCGGTCGTGCCGTACATCGAAAGCCAGGCGATGCTCGCTAACGGACAGCGCATGGCGGGCGCCGAGATTCGCGGCGTGCTTCCCGAGGAGGAGGCCCGGGCGACGGGCCTTGCGCAGCACCTCACCGCGGGGTCCCTGAGCGACCTCAAGGATGGCGGCTACGGGATCATCCTGGGCGTAGCGCTCGCCCACGAACTCAACGCGGCGGTCGGCGACTCCGTCGTACTCATCGCTCCTGAGGGCACGGCGACTCCAACCGGGGTGGTGCCGCGCATGCGCCGCTTTCACGTCGCGGGTCTGTTCAGCTCCGGCATGTACGAGTTTGATCGTGGGCTGGCGCTGGTGCACCTGGCCGATGCGGCGCGCCTCCTGCGCATGGGGGAGGGCGTCACCGGCCTGCGCCTGGCGCTCGATGACCCGCTGCGCGCCCCGACGACGGTGCGTCACCTGGCGCTGGCGCTCGGCGGTCCGGGTTACTACGTCAATGACTGGACGCAGGACCATGCCAACTTCTTCCGTTCCATCGAGATCACCAAATCCATGATGTTCGTGATCCTCCTGATGCTGGTCGCGGTTGCCGCTTTCAACATCGTCGCCACCCTGGTGATGATCGTGAAGGAGAAGCAGACCGATATCGCCATTGTGCGCACGCTCGGCGCCGGCCCCGCCAACATTCTGCTCACCTTCGCGGTGCAGGGTGTGCTCATCGGCTTGGCCGGGACACTCCTGGGCGCAGCTCTCGGCACGCTGCTCGCGGACAACCTGCAGTCGCTGGTGGCGGGGCTCGAGCATTTGCTCGGTACGCAGTTCCTCGACGCCCGCGTGTACTACATGAGCGACCTGCCTGCCTACGTGGAGGCCGCGGACGTCGTGAAGGTGTGTGTGGTGGCGTTCATTCTGTGCACGCTCGCAACTCTCTATCCGGCGTGGCGGGCCTCGCGTACCACGCCCGCCGAGGCGCTGCGCCATGAGTGACGACGTCCTTAGCGCGCGCGCGGTCTGCAAGAGCTTCCGCCAGGGGCCGGTGGTGCTGCCAGTGCTGACCGGCGTCAGCTTGCGCGTCGGGGCCGGGGAACGGGTGGCGATCGTCGGCGCCTCCGGGTCGGGGAAAACCACGCTGCTGCAGATCCTGGGCGGACTTGATCGCCCGACGAGCGGCGAGGTGTTGATTGCCGGCCGGGAGATTCATTCGCTGAGTGAAAGTGCGCGCGGCATGCTGCGTAATCGCGCGCTCGGCTTTGTCTACCAGTTTCACCACCTGTTGCCGGAGTTCTCGGCGCTGGAGAATGTGGCCATGCCGCTCCTGGTGCGCCGCACGCCGGCGGCGGCGGCGCGAACTGCGGCGCAGCGCGTACTCGAGCGGGTGGGGCTGGGCGCGCGCCTTGAGCACCGGCCCCACCAGCTGTCCGGCGGTGAGCGCCAGCGCGCCGCGGTGGCCCGTGCACTGGTCACCGAACCGCGCCTGGTACTCGCCGACGAACCCACTGGAAATCTTGACGGCACCAACGCCGCAAGCGTGTTCGCGCTCATGCTCGAACTCAATCGGGAACGCGGCACCAGCCTCGTGGTGGTGACACACGATCTGAAGCTCGCGAGCCGCATGGACCGGATCTACGAGATTGAGCGCGGCGCGCTGACGCTGCGCGCTTAGTCGACTGGCCAAATCGCCTGCGGCGATCTTTGGCGACCGCTCGGTACCCGTTCAAACCGACCCTGACACCTCTTTGCGTACGATCAGGAATGCCAGCAGCACGACGACGACCGCGCAAACATACTGCGTCCGCGACACGCCGATGCCGAACGGAAACCAGATGCCCGGCACGCCGATCCCATCGAGCAGTTCGCCGCCGAACAGCGAGGCCATGATCGAGGCCAGCGTGGCAAGCGCCAGGATCCGCATCGGGCCGCCGCGGACAATGCGCGCGCCGATCGCGACAAACAGTGCGATCGACCCGAGCCGGCTGCCAGTTGTCACACTCGCCGAATGGACCATGGCGCCGATAATCCCGGCTACCGCGAGTATCACGGCCGTCACATCGATGCTTCGCCACGGAGGCCGGCACCAGCGGTTCCAGGCCAGCGTCCAGCCAGCCACCGTTGGTACCCACATCACCGACGTCAGCCACACATAGGTGGCCAGATCTTCCAGGTCGGTCCATGCGACGATCGCATTGCTGAGGCGTCTGGCCGCGGTAAGCGCAAGCGCTATGCTGGCAAGGATCCAGAAGCCCTTGCGGCTGCTGCGAGACCGGCGCCCGAGCGCCAGGCCGATGAGTGCCAGCATGGCGATCGGCTCTATCACATCGACGATGTAACCGGCGATGGTCCGATCCCATTGCACGCGGTGGAGCGCATCGCTTATCGGACGTGGGGCCAGTATGGGTGCGGTGTGCATACCGCCGCCGTCTGCACTGACCCCGGAACTGGAAAGCATGTAAGTGCGGACCGCGAGCACTCCAGGGGTGCCCGCCGCATCGGCAGGCAGGGCGAACCGCAGCGGCGGCGTGCCGACGACGCGCGGGGTCGGGCCGAGCCTGCCAGACCCGCCCAGCCGTTCGCCATTCCAATACAGCTCGTAGCCGTCCTCAACGAGGGTCGGCCCGAGGATGTCCCAGGACGCGCGTCTGGCGGGCACCGTCACCGCGCGCCGATACCAGGCATAGCCGTGATAGCCGGGATGACCGTGCGCCATCCATCCACTCACATAATCGGGCAGACCCACATCGCCGTCGTGGCTGCCCGGCGAGGCGGTCATGTCGATCGTCTCCCAATGGGTATCGTCGGTACGAGGGTTCGCCCAGCGCAGATCGTCGCCGACATGGAATCGCCAGGAGCCATCGAGCAGAGTAGCAGCGGCGCGCAGTGTCGGCGGATCGGGACGGCCGCCGCTCGCCAACTCGGCGATCACGATGGCAAATAGCATCAGCGTCGTTATGACGATGCCGACAATCAGTTTGCGTTGTGTCGCGTCGATTGACGGCGCCGTCGGCAGTATCGATTTGGTCCGTGAAAAATCGGCCACTACTCAGTGCCCCGCGTTGAGATGCAGCGGAAAGTCCAACCGGGACACTCCGTTGACCAGCCTTCAGCGACCCGGTGGCGGAGCTGCCCCGGGCGGCGTCGCCAGGAGCGCGGCGGCGCGCCGGCGCCGGTAACGGCTGCCCACCTGAACGCGCCACAGGAGCTCGAGCATCGCCCAGCCGAGGACTCCCACTACCACCGCGCATACCAGGCACCCCAGGACGAACGGCTGCCACACGGGCGCAAGTCCGTGCCGAAACCAGCCCAGGGTCGGCACGAACTTGAAGTGCTGACGGGGCACATGCATGAGCGCCGCGCCCACGCGGTAGGCGGCGTAGTAGACCGGTACGGCGCTGAAGGGATTGAGGAGGAACGTCGTGGCGCAAATGACCGCGATGTTCAGGCGGCACACGACCGCGGTGGTGCAGGCGAGCAGGAGGTGCACCGGCAAGGGCACGAAGCAGATCGCAAGACCGGCGCCAAAGGCCGGCGTCACGCCGCGCCGATGCAGCGTCCACAACTGCGGATCCTGGAGGCGCTCCCCGAACGGGCGTAGAAACCAGCGTTCCCTCAGGAACTGGGGGGCCGGGATGATTTTTTTCAACAGCCTGCGCGGCATCGAGCCTTGGACTCTAGCAGATGCCTCGCGCCGCGGGCGTGTCGCGATTGCTCCCGCTGGCGCGCCCCTCCGGTATGATGCCGCATCCTTTATCCGGTCCTGAAGGGTCGCTACGAATGTGGGAAATAGTCCGGGCTGGCGGCCCGCTGATGTGGCCGATCATCCTGTGCTCGATCACCGCCGCAGCCATCATCCTCGAGCGCCTGTGGACGCTCCAGGACAAGCGGGTGCTGCCGCGGGAACTGCCGCAACGCGTCTGGCAGCTCATCGAGAGCAACCAGGTCAACGACAAGGTGATCGCGGCGCTCGAGCAGAACTCGCCCCTCGGACGACTGCTCGCGACCGGCCTTGCCAACCGGCACCGGCCGCGTGAAATCCTCATGGAACGGCTCGAGGACACCGGCCGCCACGTGGTGCACGAGCTCGAGCGCTTTCTCAACACGCTCGGCACCATCGCCGGGATTTCGCCGCTCCTGGGCCTTCTCGGCACCGTCACCGGCATCATTCGCTCCTTCAACGCCATCGAGGCGGGTGGCATGGGTGATCCGCGCGCGCTGTCGGGCGGCATCGCCGAGGCGCTGATCTGCACCGTCGCCGGCCTGTGCGTCGCCATTCCCGCCCTCATCTTCTACCGCTACCTGCGCGGCCGGGTCGACGGGATCGTCGTGGAGATGGAGAAGCAGGCGATCCGCATGGCGGATGCGCTGGAGGCTGCCCGTGGGCACGAGCGCGGCGCCGTGGCTGCCGCAGCGTCCGCGGTCGCTTAAGCCTTAGCAACAGGTGCCCTCGTGAACCTCAAACCGCGCAGCCACGAAGAGCCGGAGATCAACGTCGTTTCCCTGATCGATGTGGTGCTGCTGCTGGTGGTGTTTTTCATCCTCTCGAGCCGCTTCAGCGATGAAGGTCGCCTGCGCGTGCACCTGCCGACGGCGAGCGCCGTGCCGCTCGAAAAGGTTGGCAGCGAACCGCTGGTGATCAGTGTCACCCAGGCGGGGAGTTATCTCGTGAACCAGCGCGAGCTCATCAACGCGAGTCCCGAGACGCTGCGCGCCGCGCTCCTGAAGGAGGCGGGCAGCAACCGCAACATGCGTATCACACTGCGCGCCGATGCACGCGCGACCCACCAGGCGGTGATCACGGCCATGGACGTGCTGGGGCGCCTGGGCTTCAGCGAGGTCAACATCGCGACAGTCAAGGAAGCGCCGGCAGGCAAACCTTGAACCATACAGGTCCGGCCAGGGTCGACGGGGGCAACCCGGGGGCGGGCGGCGAGCACGCGTTGCGTGATTATCGGCGGCTGCTCGGGTACTCGCGCGAGTGGCGCGGTCGCTTCATCCTCGGTGTACTCGGCGCCACGCTGTACGCGGCGACCATGACGAGCTTCGCGCTGTTCGCGAAGAAGTTCGGCGACGGCACCCTTACTCACCAGGACCCGCGAACCATCGTGTGGTTGCCGGTCGCCCTGGTGGCGCTGTTCTTCTTTCGCGGCCTCGGCGATTTTCTGCAGACCTACTTCATGGGGTACGTCGGCCGCCAGGTCGTCAACCGGCTGCGCGGCGACGTGTTCCGGCACATCCTGCGGTTGCCGATCGGCTACTTCGACCGCAACTCCTCGGGCACTTTGCTCTCGCGCCTCACCTACAACAGCGAGCAGGTCGGGCAGGCGACCACCGACTCCTTCCTGACAGTGGTGCGCTCCGCGCTCACCATCATCGGTTCGATCGGGATTCTCCTGTGGATGAACCCGCGGCTGACGCTCATCGCGCTGGTCATGGGGCCGCTGGTCGGCTGGGTGGTGTCGGTCATCAACCGTTACTTCCGCCGCTACAGCCGTCGCATCCAGGACTCCATGGGAGACGTTACCCGCGTCGCCAAGGAGAGCTTCGAAGCGCCGCGCCTGATCAAGGTCTACAACGCCGAAGCGCACGTGGGGCGCCAGTTCGGCGCCGTAAACGAGCACAACCTGCGCTCCAACATGAAGCTGATCCTGACCAAGGGTATTTCAAACCCGGTGGTGCAGCAGCTGACATCGATCGGTGCCGCCTTCGTGCTGTCGATCGCGATCGCGGACGCCATCCACGCGCGCATGAGCATGGGAGATCTGCTGGCCTTTCTCACCGCCCTGGTCAGCATTGCACAGCCATTGCGCGACCTCGTGGGTGTGTCAGGAGCGCTGCAGCAGGGTATCGCCGCCGGGCAGAGCATTTTCGAGCTGCTCGATGAGCCGGCGGAGCCGCAGGGCGGCAGCTACATCACGGCGCGCGCCCGCGGCGCGGTGCGCTTCGAGCAGGTGTCTTTTTCCTATGACCGCAGCGCCGCGGCGCAACTGCAGACCGGCGCGCCACCGGCCGGCGCCGGGCGGGCGGTGGCGCTCGCCGATGTCTCGTTCGAGGTAGCGGCGGGTGAGAGTGTCGCGATCGTTGGCCGCTCCGGCAGCGGCAAGTCAACGCTCGTCAACCTGCTGCCGCGTTTCTATGATGTGTCGGCGGGCCACGTGCGTATCGACGGTCATGATGTGCGCGAGTACAGACTCGCGAACCTGCGCGATCAGATCGCAGTCGTGAGCCAGGACGTGGTGCTGTTCGACGACACCATTCGCAACAATATTGCCTTCGGGCGCGAGATGTCGGACGAGGCCATCGAACGCGCGGCGGAGGCGGCGCACGTGCTCGAGTTCGTGCGCAGCCAGCCCGCGGGACTTGACGCACTGGTGGGCGATCGCGGTGTGCTGCTCTCCGGCGGACAGCGGCAGCGCATCGCCATCGCGCGGGCGTTGCTCAAGGATGCGCCGATCCTGATTCTCGATGAGGCCACTTCGGCACTCGACAGCGAAGCGGAGCGCCATATCCAGAGTGCGCTCGCGCAGCTGGTGCGCGACCGCACCACCTTCATCATTGCCCACCGCCTGTCCACGGTGGAGCAGGCCGACCGCATTATTGTTCTTGATGGCGGGCGCATCGCCGAGAGCGGTACGCACCAGGAGCTGCTGGCGCTTGGCGGCCTGTACGCACAGCTGCACCAACTGCAGTTTGCGGACTAGTGTCCATAACGTCCATGGAGCAGCGCCTCAACCAGCTGTGGTACCGCGAGCGCCCAGGACCATCACTGCTGCAGCCCCTTGGCTGGTTGTATGGTTCGCTGATGCGCGCGCGACGCCGCGCCTACCAGGCCGGCTGGCTGCGCACTCGGGACGCCGGTGTCCCGGTCGTGGTGGTAGGGAATCTCACGGTCGGCGGCACCGGCAAGACACCGCTCACGGTCTGGCTGGCGCGCGCGCTCACGCAGCGCGGCTACAGGGTCGGTCTCGTGTCGCGCGGCTACGGTCGTGAAGGCGGCGAACCGCGGGTCGTCGATGCCCATTCCGACTGGCGTGACGTCGGTGATGAGCCGCTCATTCTCGCGCGCCGCAGCGGCTGTACCACCGTAGTCGCGCGCGATCGAGCCGCGGGAGCCCGGTTGCTCGCCGCCGGCGGGGCGAATCTGGTGCTGGCGGACGATGGCCTGCAGCACCTGCGCCTGGCGCGCGCCAGTGAAATCCTGGTGATCGATGGCGGGCGCGGCTTTGGCAACGGCCGCGTGCTGCCGGCCGGGCCGCTGCGCGAACCGCTGACGCTGCCGTTGCACGCGGACGCAGTGGTGGTGAACGGGGAGCCCAGGCACGCTTCGCTGACCGGCAGCTTGTCCCCTGGCAGTACCCTTACCATGCAACTCGTGGCGCAGGACGCCGTGTCCCTCGATGCGCGCCTTGCCGCGCGCGCGTTAGACAGTTTTCGCGCCACGCCGGTACATGCGGTCGCCGGCATTGGCAATCCGCAACGCTTTTTCCAGACGCTGCGCGCCAGCGGTATCGAGGTGATCGAGCATGCCTACCCCGACCACCATGCCTTCACCGCTGGCGATCTGGCGTTCGCGGATGAGCTGCCGGTCCTCATGACCGAGAAAGATGCCGTAAAATGCGCGCCGTTCGCGAGTGCGCGCCTGTGGTACGTTCCGGTAACCGCGCAGTTCAGCGACGCCGACGCCCGCGAATTACTGCAGCGGGTCCTGGTCAAGTTGCCCGACACGCCGCCGCCGAAAGGTCACACCTGATGGATACCCGCCTGCTCGAAATGCTTGCCTGCCCGGTGTGCAAGGGGACGTTGCGCTTCGAGCGCGCTGCGCAGGTGCTGGTGTGCCGGATGGACCGTCTCGCTTACCCGATCCACGACGGCGTGCCCGTCATGCTGGAGGAGGAAGCCCGTCAGCTCAGCGCCGACGATCCGCTCCTGGATCGCTAGTGTTCCGCGTCGTCATCCCGGCGCGTTACGCCGCGGCGCGGCTCCCGGGCAAGCCACTGCTGCCGCTCGCCGGCAAACCGATCGTGCAGTGGGTGTACGAACGTGCGAGCGCTGCGGGCGCGCAGCAAGTGCTGATCGCGACCGATGACGAGCTCATTGTCAGTGCCGGGCACTCCTTCGGCGCCGAGGTCGTCATGACTGCGGCGAATCACGCCTCCGGCACCGATCGCATCGCTGAGGTCGCGCGCTCGCGCGGCTGGGCGCCCGCGAGCGTGGTGGTCAACGTGCAGGGCGATGAACCGCTCATGCCGAGCGGGCTCATCCGGCAGGTAGCGGCGCTGCTCGAGGCGCACGCGGACGCCGACATTGCAACGCTCGCAAGTCCGATCACTGCTGTCAGCGAGTTCCTGGATCCCAACACGGTGAAGGTGGCGGCCGATGGCGCCGGCCGGGCGCTGTACTTCAGCCGCGCGCCCATTCCCTGGAACCGCGACGGCGCGCCGGCAGGTCTCGCGAGCCAGCGCGATCTTACGGGCGCACGGCGGCACATTGGCATCTACGCGTATCGGGTGGCGGCGTTGCTGCGGCTGGCGGAGCTGCCGGTGAGCGCGCTGGAGGCGCTTGAGAAGCTTGAGCAACTGCGAGCGCTCGAGGCTGGGTTCGACATCCGCGTCGGGAACGCCGCGGAGCGCCCCGGACCCGACGTGAACACGCTCGCAGATCTGGAGCGCGTCAGGGCGCAGATCGCACACGGATCTGCCTGAGCGGCTACACTTGCGGCGCTTTGGACCGGGCGTGGAAGCTGGACAATTGTTCACAGTCGCTGAGGCGGCAGGCTGCCGCATGAACTCGTGACGACTGCCGGCGTCAAAACTGTCAACCGCAAGCCCGCAATCAGCGTTTCGCGAGCAAGGCTCGCACAAAACCCATGGAACACCGCACGAATATGAACCGTACCCAAACGCTCCGCCGCGCGGCTGCGACCGCCGCGGTCGTCGCCTCCCTGGCGACACTTCTATCCGGTTGCGTAGTGTCCGCACCCCGGCCGGCGCCCTTACCCCCGCCGCCGCCGCCCGCACCGCCCCCAAATACCGAGGTGTACGCGTATCCGATGCACGGCCAGCTACCGGAACAGCAGGACCGCGATCACTATGAATGCAGCCAATGGGCCACACAGCAGACCGGGTTTGATCCGAGCGCGCCGGGTATCCCGCCGCACGAGCGCGTGCAGGTCGTGTCCTCCGCGCCGCCGCCGGGCACCGGCACCGCCATCGGCGCGATCGCCGGAGCCGTCATCGGTGCCGCCATCTCCCCGCGCTGGCAGGCAGCTCCCGGGGCGCTTGCCGGTGCCGTCGTCGGTGGTGCAATCGGCAACGCGAGCGATGCTGCCAATGCGCAGCAGACCCGCACGGTCGTGGTGAGCGATCGGCGGGCGGCAGCCGCGCAGGAACAGCAGGCCGCAAGATACCGCCGTGCGCTCGGCGCTTGCCTCGACGGCCGCGGCTATAGCGTAAAATGAACAGCAGACAGGTGAGGACCATGAACAAGCGTATGTGGGTGAAGGGTTGCGGAGCGCTGCTGCTCGCGATAACGCTCGCAGGCGCGGCCGCGCAGGCGGACGATCACCATGATCATGGTGGCCCGCAAGGTGGGTTTGGTGAGCGCGGTGGGCACTTCGAGCGCGGCGGGCTCTCCCAGCACATGGATGGGCGCTACAGCCACAACCAGTACTACCCGGATCGCGGCCGGATGGTGCGGGGCCTTCCCGGATCGTCGATTGCCTTCAATCGCCCCAACGGCCGGTACTTTTATTCAGGTGGCGTCTGGTACGCGCCGCGCGGCCCCGGCTACGTGGTCATCGGCGCGCCGATCGGTTGCTTCGTGCCGTTTCTGCCGGCGTACTACACCACGCTGTGGATAGGCGGGTTCCCGTACTACTACGCGAACGAGACGTACTACACCTGGGACCAGACACAAAACGGCTACGAGGTCGTCGCCCCGCCGAATGACCAGGGTGCCACGACCGAAGCACCGCAACCGCCGCCGCCGCAGGGCGACCAGTTGTACATCTATCCCCAGAATGGCCAGTCGGAACAGCAGCAGGCGACCGACAAATACGAGTGCCATAAGTGGGCCTCGTCGCAGGCCGGGTTCGACCCCACACAACCCTCGGGTGGGGTGCCGCCGGAGCAGTTCGATTCGCAGCGAGCCGATTACCACCGCGCGATGAGTGCGTGTCTGCAGGGACGCGGTTATAGCGCGAGGTAGAGGGCCGATCGCACTGAAGGGCCGGTTACGTACGTTCCAACGTGAGGATCCTGTTCGTCTGCCTTGGGAATATCTGCCGCTCGCCCACTGCGGAAGGTGTGTTGCGCGCGCTCGCGGCCCGCGAAGCCCCTGAATTGCCGCTCGAGGTGGACTCGGCTGGTACCGCGGCATACCACGCAGGTGAACCACCCGATCCGCGTACCCAGCGGGCGGCTGCGCGCCGCGGCTACGACCTTACGGCGCTACGGGCGCGGGTGATTGAGCCTGCGGATTTCGAGCGCTTCGATATGGTGCTCGGAATGGACGCGGAAAATCTGCGGGTTCTGCGGCGTCGGGCACCGGCACACCTGCACGAGCGGCTACGGCTGCTGCTGGAGTTCGCGCCCGAGTCCGGTACGCGCGACGTTCCGGACCCGTACTACGGCGGTCCGAACGGCTTCGAGGAGGTGTTGGACCTCGTTGAAGCCGCGACGCGCGGACTGCTGGCGCATCTGCGCGCCAGCGTCCGCTAGCACATCGCGTAGCTATTCCTCCGTCCCGCGATTTCCGTCCTTCTCAGGTGCGGAAGACCACACGACATGCGGCCTGCCGGGTTGCGCGGCCGGCGGCGGCTCAAAATGCGCAAGCGGAACGGGTTCCGCCCGTACCACCGGCTCGCGGGCTTCGGGTGAGTGCTCACGCTCAACCGGTGCCTCGCTCACCGGCCGCTCGCGTTCTGCGGGCGGGGAGTCGTGGAAACCGTTGCCGTTGTTTGCCGGCGCTGCGGTCGCCGAGTCCGGAGCGGATGCAGCGAAGCCTTCGCCGCTGAAGTGCCCCTGCTCGGAAGAAGAAGCGCTGCCTGCCGTACTTGCTCCACTAGCCTCGCGTGCACCACCGCGTCCGCCGCGGCCACCACGTCGGCCGCGACGCCGGCCACGACGCTCGCCACGCGCGGGAAGCTCTCCTTGCGTCTCGCCTGCGACTCCGGGCTGGCTCGGTACCGGAGTGCCCTCGAGTGCTTCCGTACGCTGGACCGCCTCATTTCCTGGCTGGATCTCACGATTGGAAGGGGCGCGTTCGGAGCTGCGACCCGCGCCGGAGTTGCGATCCGCGCCACGTTCAGCACTGCGCTCTGCACCGCGATCGCGATTGCCCCTGCTCGGGTCGCGACTGCCGTCCCGGCTACCGTCCCGACCCCGATCGCGGTTGTCGCGATTGCGATCCCGGTCCCGGCCGTCACGACGGCCGTCGCCGCGATCGCGTCGCGCGCCATCTGCATAACGTGAATTGCGCGAGGGCTCGCGGCGGCCGTCGCGCCGAGCGCCGTCACGGCTGTGCTCGGAGCGCGCGGGAGCTGCGGCCGCGGCGGGCCGTGCAACCGGGGCTGCCGCAGGTGCGGGCTCGCCCGCCAGCAGGCGCTTGAAGCGGCCCCAGAACCCACTCGGCGGTGCCGCCTGCGCAGGCGTGTCTGCGAGCGGTGCGCGTGCCGGGGCCGGTGCGCGCGCTGCCGGCGCAGAGGTTGCCGGCAGCAGCGTCGCTACCGCTGCGGGTTCCACGTGCGGCTTGTTGTCCTGGGCGGAGCCGGGCTGAACGACCTCGGCCGCGGCCGGCATGAGATAGGTGGCCTGGCGGTGCTCGGGCAGGTCCATCTCGTCCGCGCGCACGCGCGTGATCGAGTACTCCGGAGTCTGCATGTGCTCGTTCGGAACGATAATGAGCTCCGCCTCGCTCTTGTCCTCGAGCGTACGCAGCCATTCGCGCTTTTCGTTGATGAGGTAGGTCGCTACGGCCACCGGCACCTGGGCGATCACGCGCGCGGTGCGGTCCTTGCGCAGTTCCTCTCCGATCAGGCGCAGCACCGCGAGCGTCATGGATTCCACGCTTCTGATGCTGCCTATGCCGACGCACCGCGGGCAGACCATGTGGCTGGTTTCCCCGAGCGAGGGGCGCAGTCGCTGGCGCGACATCTCGAGCAGGCCAAAGCGCGACAGACGACCGATCTGGATGCGGGCGCGGTCCATTTTCATGGCGTCGCGGAGCCGATCCTCGACTTCGCGCTGGTTCTTCGCCGACTCCATGTCGATGAAGTCGATGACAATGAGTCCACCGATGTCACGGATGCGCAGTTGCCTTGCGATCTCGTCGGCAGCCTCGAGATTGGTGTTGGTCGCGGTGGTCTCGATATCGCTGCCGCGGGTGGCGCGCGCCGAGTTGATGTCGATCGACACCAGCGCCTCGGTGTAGTCGATGACGATGCTGCCACCGGAAGGCAGCGACACTTTGTGCGCGTAGGCCGATTCGATCTGGCTTTCGATCTGAAAGCGCGTGAACAGCGCAATATCGTCGGTGTAGAGCTTCAGGCGGCGCTGCGCATCGGCCGGCATGAAGCGCTGCATGTACTCCTGGGCCTTCTGGAAGGCGGCCGGGCTGTCGACCAGCACTTCCCCGACATCATCGGAGAGGTAGTCGCGCATGGAGCGCGTGACCGCGTCGCTCTCGCGAAACACCAGGAACGGAGCTGCGCGGTCCTTGGAGGCCGCGTCGATCTGGTCCCATTGGACTTTGAGGTTGTCGAGATCCCACTGCAGCTCTTCGACCGTGCGGCCGACACCGGCGGTGCGCACGATGGCGCCCATGCCGTCGGGGATCTGCAGCTGGTTCATGACCTCGCGCATCTGGTCGCGGTCCTCGCCCTCGATGCGGCGCGAGACGCCGCCGGCGCGCGGATTGTTGGGCATGAGAACCAGGAAGCGCCCGGCGAGGCTGATGAAGGTGGTGAGCGCCGCGCCCTTGGTGCCGCGCTCCTCCTTCTCGACCTGGACGATGATTTCCTGGCCTTCCGCGAGCAGCTCGCGGATGTTCATGCGGCCGCCCTGCGGCTGCTGACGGAAGAACTCCTTGGAGACCTCTTTCAGTGGCAGAAAGCCGTGGCGCTGGGCGCCGTAGTCGACAAAACAGGCTTCGAGCGAGGGCTCGACGCGCGAGATCCGAGCCTTATAGACGTTGGCTTTTTTCTGTTCGCGGGAAGGTAAATCGATGCTCAGGTCAAATAGTTTTTGTCCATCAACCAGAGCGACGCGCAACTCTTCTTCCTGAGTTGCATTCACTAACATTCTCTTCATGTGCCCCTACCGTGCGGTGAGGGGCCGGCAAGCATACGGCGGGAGACCGCAGGACCGTACGTCCGCGGCAGCGAAGATTCCTGGAACCTGACGAAGGAGAGCGAGTCTCGTTATTCACGTTGCTGACCGCCACAGGTGCGGCGGTGAGGATAGGAAACCTTCGGTGAACTCAACCGACGGCACCGACTGCGGAAGTCTCGCTGTGCGAACTTTCGACGCAGGTGGCGCGATCTTGTCGGCCCAATGCGATGGCCTCTTTAAAAAGGAGGTCCAACTAAACAGGCGGCGGCTCAAGGCGCACCGACCAGTGGATGCGTCCGATTCACGGACGACGACGGAGTATACTCGATAGACCGTTGTAGAAACAATGCCTTACGTGAAAATCGATTCACCAGCCCTTTTTGACCCTCCCGAAAACGCCGCGATTCGCACCGGAGTGCAGCACTTTGAGGTGAGCGAGGACGAGGCCGGCCAGCGCCTGGATAACTACATTCACAAGCGCCTGGGGGGCGTGCCGCGCAGCCGTGTTTACCGGGTGATTCGCAAGGGTGAGGTGCGTGTGAATGGCAAACGCGCGGGACCCGAGACGCGCCTTGCATTGAACGACAAGGTCCGCATTCCACCGGTCACGATCAACCCGCCCGCGCAAGTCGCCCGCCCGGCCGCAGGTCTCACCGAGAGAATCGGCAAGGCCATCATTTACGAGGATGACAAGCTCCTCGTCATCGACAAACCCGCCGGCATCGCCGTGCACGGCGGCAGCGGCATCAATTTCGGCGTGATCGAGGCCTTGCGGGCGCTGCGGCCCGATGAGTACTTCGAACTCGTACACCGGCTCGATCGTGACACGAGCGGCTGCCTCCTCATCGCACGCCGCGGCAGCGCGCTGCGCAGCCTGCATGCGTTGCTGCGCGAGGATGACGGCTTTGAGAAGCGCTACCTCGCGCTGCTTCGGGGGCCGTGGGATCTGGGGTCCAAGCGAATCGACGCGCCGCTGCGCACCGATACGCGCGTTGGCGGTGAGCGCACCGTGCGCGTCGCGCCTGGCGGCAAGGCTTCCGTGAGCGCCTTCCGTCCCGTGCAGTTCTTCGGCAACAAGGCGACGCTCGTCGAGGTTCTGCTCGAGACCGGTCGCACGCATCAGATCCGCGTACACGCACAGCATGCCGGCCACCCGGTGGCCGGCGATGAGAAGTACGGGGACGCAGCTTTCAACGAGACGCTGCGCACGCTGGGGCTGAAGCGCATGTTCCTGCACGCGCATAGTGTTAGCTTCACCTGGCCGCAAGGCGGGGAGTTCAGCGTCAACACGCCCTTGCCGCCAGATCTGGCCGCGGTGCTTGACGGGCTGGAAGCCAACAAGCGCCGCTCAGGCACACGGGCGCCGCGCGCCCCGGCACGCGGCGCTAAGGCACCGGCAGGCCCGCGGCGCGCAGCGCGCCCGCGAGCCAGATGAGCGGCAGGCCGATCAGCGCGGTCGGGTCCTGACTTTCGATGCGCTCGAAAAGCGCTATCCCCGAGCCTTCGACCTTGAAGCCGCCGGCACAGTCAAAAGGGCGCTCGCTCACAACGTAGCGTTCGATCTCGGCATCGTTAAGCGCGCGGACGAACACCGTCGTCGTGTCCACATGGGCGAGGCGTACGCCGGCGTGCACGCCCAGCACGACGCACGCGGTGTGAAAGCGTGCGGTGCCGCCGCTCAGGAGCCGCAGCTGCGCACGGCAACGCTCCGCATCGCCCGGTTTGTCCAACGACTGATCCCCGGCGGCTGCCACCTGATCGGCGCCAATGACCAGGGCATCGGGGCGCTGTTGCGCGATGGCCCGCGCCTTCTCATGCGCAAGCCGTAAGGCACGGTCCACCTGCGGCTCCCCGCTTAGATGAGTTTCCGCAACCTTCGGGGGCAAAGCCTCAAAGGGCAAACGCAGCCGCGAGAGAAGCTCGCGGCGGTACACGGAAGTCGAGGCGAGAATAAGGGGCGGTTGCACGCGGGAAAACAATGGCTTAGCCGAAAAACCGACTTTGACTTGGACCGGGTCGGTACCTATCATACGCGCCCCATGCCGTCGCCCTGGTCGAGGCCGCTCGAAATCGATCGCCTGGCCGACGGCGAAGCCGATATCGATTTTGCTGTTCCACTCGCCGAGCTGGCCGGTCTCCGCTCGGTACGCCCGGGCCTGGGTGGCCTGGTGAGTGGGCGCGTACATTTTGCGCGCGAGCGCGGTGTCGCCGTGGCGCAGATGACGATGACGGGCACGGCGATACTCGAATGTCAGCGGTGCATGCGGCCGCTTGAGTTCGCTATCGACACGCAGGTGCGCGTGGGACTCGTGGGCTCGGAAGCGCAAGCTGGCGGGGTGCCCGCGGAGCTCGAGCCGATGCTCGCCCCGGGTGGCCGGATCGGAATCGACGAGCTCGTCACGGAGGAACTGTTGTTGTCGCTGCCCAGCGTGCCGTTGCACGGCGAGGGTGATGAGTGCCTGCCGGAGCCGGCGCCACCGGGCGCCGCGGGTGAGCCGGAAGGCGAGACGCACACGCCGTTCGCGCGGCTGGGTGAGCTGTTGAAACGTTAGAGTGATTTAGTTTCGATTTGAGGAGCTGACGATGCCCGTTCAAAAAAGCCGCAAGACGCCATCGACACGCGGCATGCGCCGCTCGCATGACAAGCTGTCGAAGCCGGCGCTGTCCACCGACCCGCAGTCGGGCGAGACGCACCTGCGCCATCGCATCACGCCGGACGGTTTCTACCGTGGCAAGCGCGTGATCGAGAAACCCGCCGGCAGCGAAGACAAGGAATAGGCTTCGCCAGTCCTGCGCCGGACCTAAAAAGGGCCTGCGTGCTGCCGATCGCGATTGATGTGATGAGCGGCGACTCCGAGCCGCGCGAGTACGTTGCCGGTGCCCTGCAGGCGCTGGCCGACGACCCGCAGCTACGCTTGCTGCTCGTGGGGGACCCCGAGCTCCTCAACGCCGCTCTCGCCGCCGCGCCTGCGGCCAGCCGCGAGCGCGCGACGGTGGTCGCCGCCTCGCAGGTGGTGACCATGCAGGACAAGCCGCGCGAGGCCATCAGGCGCAAGAAGGACTCGTCGATGCGGGTCGCGGTCGATCTGGTGCACGCCGGCAGCGCCAGCGCCGCGGTCAGCGCCGGCAACACCGGCGCGTTGACCGCCATCGCGCACTTCGTGCTGAAGACCCTGCCGGGCGTCGAACGCGCGGCGATCATTTCCGCTATCCCCGCAGCGCACGGTCACACCCAGATGCTCGATCTCGGCGCCAACACCAAGGCGACGCCGCAGCAGCTGCGGCAGTTCGCGGCCATGGGCAGCATCATCGCGCGCGATGTCTACGGCCTTGCCAGCCCGCGCATTGGCCTGCTCAACATCGGCGAGGAGGACATGAAAGGGCACGAGGTCGTACAGGCCGCGCACGCCTTGCTCCTGCAGGCGGGGCTTAACTACGTCGGCTTCGTCGAAGGTGACGACATCTTTTCCGGGGACGTCGATGTCGTGGTGACGGACGGATTTACCGGCAATGTCGCGCTCAAGACCATGGAGGGCGTCGCGGGCCTGATTGCTGATCGCATGCGGCAGGAGTTTCAGGCGTCATGGACTGATCGCCTGGCCGGCCTCATCGCGCGCCCGGTGCTGCGGCGCGCAGCCGCTGGCCTTGATCCGCGCCGCTACAACGGCGCCTGCATGGTAGGTCTTGCCGGGATCGTGGTAAAAAGTCACGGTCACGCCGACGGTGTCGCTTTCGCGCGTGCCATCGGCACCGCAGCCCTGGCGGCACGGCGCGGACTCACAGAGCACATTGCGCAGGCGCTGCAGGCGCAGGGGGCGGCCAGTTGATTCATTCGCGTATCGCCGGCACGGGCTCCTACCTGCCGGAGAAGATCCTCACCAACGCCGACCTGGAGAAGATGGTCGACACGAGTGATGAGTGGATCCGCAGCCGCACCGGGATCGAGCGCCGGCACATCGCCGTCGATGGGCAGACGACGGTGGACCTGGCCGAACAGGCCGCGCGCCGCGCGATCGAGGCCGCCGGCATCACGCCCGCCGAGGTCGACTTCATAGCCTTCGGCACCACCACCCCGGACCTGGTGTTTCCCAACTGCGGCGTGCTCCTGCAGCAGCGCCTGGGATGTCGCGGGGTGCCGGCCTTCAGTGTCGAGACGGCCTGCGCGGGGTTCATGTACGCGCTGTCGATCGCCGACAAGTACGTGCGGTGCGGCGAAGCCAAGCGGGCGTTGGTCATCGGCGCCGAAACGCTTTCGCGCATGACTGACTGGAGCGATCGCGGCACCGCGGTCCTGTTTGCCGATGGCGCCGGAGCGGTGGTGCTCGAGCCGAGCGCGGCGCCGGGGGTGCTCTCGACCCATCTGCACGCGGATGGTGTCTACAAGGACTTGCTGTACTGCGGCAGCGGTGTCTCGCGCGGGTTCGAGCCCAAGCTGGTGATCACCATGTCGGGCAACGAGGTGTTCAAGATTGCCGTGACCAAGCTCGGCCAGGCCGTGGACGAGGCGCTGGCGGCCAACGGGCTCACCAAGGAGGCGCTCGACTGGCTGGTCCCGCACCAGGCCAATATCCGCATCATCCAGGCGATGGCGCGCCGCCTTGATATGCCGATGGAGAAGGTCATCGTGACCGTGCAGGAGCACGGCAATACGTCTGCGGCCTCGGTGCCGCTCGCGCTGGATGTGGCGGTGCGCGATGGGCGTATCAAGCGCGGCGAGCTATTGCTGCTGGAAGCCTTTGGCGGCGGCTTTACCTGGGGCTCGGCGCTGGTACGTTATTGAGGCAAAAAAAACGCCGCGCAGATGCGCGGCGTTTTGCTGCAAGTAAAAAGTCTTACTTGGAGACCGAACGCTTGAACATGCGGTCGATCTTCTCGTTGGTCGCGTCACAGCACGACTGGCTGGCATGCGACGCAGCCAACGCCTGGTTGGCAGTGCTCTGCGCGCCGCTCGCCGACTGGCTGGCCGACGAAGCCGCGGCGTTCGCCGAATCGGCCGACGACTTGGCAGCTGACGCATCGCCCTGGGCCTTGGCGAGCTGGGCCTTCAGATCAGCTACTTCGCCCTGGAGGGGCTTCAGATCCTGGCAACCAGCAAGTCCAATCACGGCTGCAACGGCAGCAATCTTCACAACGCTCGCGAACTTCATACACGTCCCCTTCTGGGTTGTTGATTCGGGATGTCCTGATAACCGATGCGACTCCGGCGTGCAAGCTTCGACCCGCCGATTCGCCGCGCGCAATGGCACCAAATTTACCGAGGGAATGCAACTACAAACACATGACTTGTCTTCTGATCGCGACAGTGCATTGACCGGTGCTCGCCGCGCCGCGGCGCGTGTTTGGATGCTGCGAGGTTGTGTTTGTGAAGGAATTTTCGCTTCGCGCGCATCGGGGTGGGGGACCATCGTGAACGGTGGCGGGGGATGCGAGGCCCGCTTCGGGGAGGTTTCTTAAGAATTTTTAATCGCTTCCACGCCCGCAGCCGTTCGGTGCGGCGCGTCATTACGGTGGCTCAGGCAGTTACGTGTCAGAAACGATGAGCGCTTGGGTCGTTAAAGCCACGGTCGCAGGTGGCTGAGGGTCGCCGGGCACGATTGGTTTGCGCCAGCTTGGGTTCGGTGATCAGGAGGGCCTTGCCGCAGACCAGGAACTGGATATAATCACAGTAACTGTATATATAAACAGTAGGTGATGAACATGTCCGACCTCACCCCCCGCCAGACCCAGATCCTGCGTCTCATCCAGCGATTCATTTCCGATACCGGCATGCCACCGACACGCGCCGAGATCGCTCATGAGCTGGGCTTTCGCTCCGCCAATGCGTCTGAGGAGCATTTACGCGCCCTCGCCCGCAAGGGCGTGATCGCCCTGGTCCCCGGCACTTCGCGGGGGATCCAGTTAAAGGACACGATCCGCGAACAGATCGGCCTGCCGCTCATCGGCCGGGTAGCCGCCGGCAAACCCATTTTCGCCGAAGAGAATTTCGAGGCGCGCCTCGCGATCGACCCGGGGCTGTTCCAGCCGCGGCCGCATTACCTGCTGAAGGTCATCGGCATGAGTATGAAAGATGCCGGCATCCTCGATGGGGACCTGGTCGCAGTGCATCGCACCTCCGAGGTTCGCAGCCGCCAGATCGTGGTGGCGCGCCTCGAGAACGAGGTCACCGTAAAGCGCTACCGCCAGGAAGGCTCGGTGGTGTGGCTGTTGCCTGAGAACTCCGCATTCGAGCCGATCAAGGTGGATCTGAAAGAGGAGCCGCTGCTCATCGAAGGCATCGTAGTGGGTGTCGTACGCCGCGGCCGCGCGAGCGGTTTGATGTGAATGCTCATGAGCTGTCATGGGCTCCGATCCGAAACTGGCTCGCCTGCTCGAGCATCCGGCCATCTGGCGCGGCCGCAGCGCCGCCCCGCTGCAAGTGCTGCCGACCGGCTTTGCAGCCCTGGATGGGCAGCTGCCCGGCAAAGGCTGGCCGCGCACCGGCCTGATCGAGATTCTCATCGCCCGTTTCGGCAGCGGTGAGTTCGATTTGTTGTTGCCGACACTTGCTGCGCTGACGCGCGCCGCGGCGGCACGCTGGTGCGTGTGGGTCGCGCCTCCGTTCATGCCTTTTGCGCCGGCGCTCGTGTCCCGGGGAGTGATGTTGGATCGCGTGGCCGTGGTGAACGGTGCGCGACCACTGTGGGCCCTCGAGCAGGCGCTGCGCTCGGGCGCCTGTGACGCGGCTCTGGGCTGGGCACGCCAGCCGCAACCGCGCGAGATCCGTCGTTTACAGCTGGCGGCCGAGCGCGGCCGCACTTTGGGCGTGTTGTTCCGCCCCCGGCGCGCAGCTCGCGAGTCTTCCGCCGCGGTCCTACGCTTGAGTGTCGAGCCGTGCACTGCGGGTGTGCGCATTACGCTACTGAAGGGCAGGGGCGCCCGCGGTACTGTTGATCTGAACCTGCTGGTGTAGAGCTGCGTATGCACGCACCGAAGCCGCCACCTGTCAGGTTGCCTGCGCCCGCTTGCGAGAGCCTCGGGGTAGCGCGCGTGCCGCTGCGCAGGGTTCACCGTGCAGCCGCGGCTGAGGTGGTGTCGCTGGAGCTATGGGCGGGTGCGCACCTTCCCATGATCGATAAGGAAACCCTCACCCGGCTCGCCGAGCGCGCCCAGCGCTTCACGCCGCGCGTGAGTCTGGCGCCGCCGGATGGGCTGCTGCTCGAAGTGCGCGGCAGTCTGCACCTGTTCGCGGGTGTGGCGGGCCTGCGCGCAGCGCTCACGCAGGATTGCCTGCATCTGAAGATCCAGCCGCTGATCGCGTTCGCGCCCACGCCATCTGCGGCGCTCGCCGCGGCCCGCGCCGGCAAGCCACTCGAGGTCCTGCACGCCTCGCAGCTCACCGGGCAGCTTGCGTCCTTGCCGTTGACGGCCTTGCGCTGGCCGCAGGACGTGCTCGAGCGGCTGAAGCGCATGGGCGTGCGCACCATTGGCGCCGTGTTGCGCCTGCCGCGTGCCGGTTTTGCGCGCCGCTTCGGCGCCACGCAACTCGCCATGCTCGATGCGCTCACGGGGCGCACGCCCGAAGTGCGCGCCGCGCATCGGCCCCGGGTGCGTTTTCGCCGCCGCCGGGATCTGGACTACGAGCTGCAAAACCACGCGCTGCTCCTTACCGCGCTCACGCCGCTGTTTACGCAACTGGGCGCATTCCTCAAGGCGCGCCAATGCGCCGTGGTGGAGCTCGAATGCCGGCTGATCCACCGGCAGGCGCCGGTGAGCTGCTGCGTGTTGCGGCTCGCCTCGCCGTTTGCAGATGCCCAGCGTCTGCGCGAACTCCTGGGTGCGCAACTCGACGCGCTGCGGTTGCCGGAACCGGTACGGGCCTGCGAGCTGCGTGCCGCTGCCCTGGTGGCGTACGTGCCGGACTCCGCCACGCTGTGGCAAGCCGGTGAGCACGGTGGCGGCTCGGTGCGTGAAACGCATGGATTCATTGAACACCTGCGCGCCAGGTTGGGCCCTGAGGCGGTGCATGGGCTCGCACTGCTTTCGGAACATCGGCCGGAGAGTGCCTGGGCGGTCACCGGGCCGCCGGCGGCGGCCCGACAGCACCAAGCACCAGAGCCGGGTGAAGTGCCAGCGCCGCGCCGTCCCCTGTGGCTGCTGCAGACGCCGCGGCCGTTGTCGGTGCGGGACGGGTTGCCGCGGCGGCGCGGGCCGCTGCGCCTGGTGAGTGAGCCGGAGCGCATCGAGACCGGCTGGTGGGACGACGGTGAAATAGCACGCGACTACTACACCGCGCTCGACATCCATGGCGTACGGCTGTGGGTATTCCGGGAGCGTGCCGCGCCGCATGGCTGGTACTTGCACGGCGTATTCGGATGAGACACACCTGTCGGAGCGCATCCGCGATCGCAGAAAAGGCTTTTCGGGGACGCCGTGAATCCATCCCTGGAGGCTGCGGGCGCGCCATCCCTGGCGCGCACGCCCCCGAAAAGCCTTTTCTGCGCTCACGTCTGCGCGGCTGACGTGTCTGCCCCATGTATGCGGAACTGCATTGCCTGTCGAATTTCACCTTCCTGCGTGGCGCTTCGCACCCGCATGAGCTGGTGGAGCAGGCGGAGGCGCTCGGTTACAGCGCACTCGCGATCACCGATGAGTGTTCGGTGGCCGGCACCGTGCGCGCGCACATGGCAGCGAAGCATCGGCGCCTCAAGCTCATCGTCGGCGCGGAATTCCGGCTTACCTGCGGACTGAAATTCGTCGCGCTCGCCAGCGACCGGCACGGCTACGGCCGGCTGTGCCGCCTGATCACCCGCAGCCGGCGTGCCGCGCCCAAGGGGCAGTACGCGCTCACGCGCGCGGATCTTGAGGCTGCAGACCCTCAAGGGTGTTTCATCCTGTGGGTGCCGGCAGCGCGGCCCGTACCCGAGGAACTGGCCTGGCTCACGCAGCGTTTCCCCGGGAAAACGCGGGTCGCGGTTGAGCTCTTGCGTGACGGGCGCGATGGCGAGCGGCTCGCGGCACTCACGCGCATCGGCGCGCAGTGCGTCGTGCCGCTCATCGCCAGCGGCGATGTCCACATGCACGTGCGGGCGCGCTCACGCCTCCAGGACGCGCTCACCGCGATCCGCCTGAACGTGCCGATCACTGAGGTGGGCTCGCGGCTGTACGCCAACGGCGAGCGCTACCTGCGCGAGCCGGCACGCCTCAAGCGCCTGTACCCGCCGCAGCTCCTGGAGGCGACGGTGGAGCTGGCGGCGGCGTGCCACTTTTCACTCGATGAGCTGCGCTACGAATACCCGCGCGAACTCGTACCTGAAGGTGTTACGGCGGCCAGTCACCTGCGCCAGCTGACGCAGGAGGGTGCGCGCTGGCGCTGGCCCAACGGCGTGCCGCCGGCTGATCAAACCGCCATCGAGTATGAGTTGGCGCTCATTTCCGAGCTCGGATACGAGTCCTATTTTCTGACCGTGCACGACATCGTCGCCTGGGCGCGGGGCCGCGGGATTTTGTGCCAGGGGCGGGGCTCCGCGGCCAATTCGCGCGTCTGCTACTGCTTGGGGGTTACCTCGGTCGATCCGCAGCGCGGAGCCGCAATGCTCTTCGAGCGATTCATCTCGCGCGAGCGCAACGAGCCGCCCGACATCGACATCGACTTCGAGCACGAACGCCGCGAGGAGGTTCTGCAGTACGTCTATAGGAAGTATGGGCGTGAGCGCGCCGCGCTCGCCGCGACGGTCATCATGTACCGGCCGCGCAGCGCGCTGCGCGATCTGGGCAAGGTGTTTGGCCTTACGCCACCGGAGTGCACGCGACTGGCGAAGGTCATGCAGTGGTGGGACGGGAGCACGGAAATAGCGGCGCGCGTGCGGGAGGCGGGGTTTGATCCGGCAAGTCCCTGGCTGTCGCGCCTGCTGCCGCTGGCGAAGGAGTTGGTTGCCATGCCGGGCTTTCCCCGGCACCTGTCGCAGCATGTCGGGGGCTTTGTGATTGCGGCGGGACTCCTCGAGGAGCTGGTGCCGATCGAGAACGCCGCCATGCCCGACCGCACCGTGGTGCAGTGGGACAAGGACGATCTGAATGACCTGGGACTCCTGAAAGTGGACCTGTTGGCGCTCGGCATGCTGACGGCGCTGCAGCGTGCTTTCACGCTGGTGAATGACTATCGTGGCACGCGCCACGCGCTCGGCGAGTTGCCGGCCGAGGACAGTCAGGTCTACGACATGATCTGCCGTGCTGACACCGTCGGGGTGTTCCAGATCGAATCGCGCGCGCAAATGGCGATGCTGCCGCGGCTGAAGCCGCGCTGTTACTACGATCTGGTCATCGAGGTTGCGATCGTGCGCCCGGGTCCGATCCAGGGCGACATGGTGCATCCGTACCTGCGGCGCCGCGGCGGTGCCGCAGCGGTGGAGTATCCGCGCGAGGAGGTGCGCGCAGTCCTGCAGCGCACGCTCGGCGTGCCGATCTTCCAGGAGCAGGTGATGCAGATAGCCATCGTGGCCGCAGGCTTTACTCCCGGCGAGGCGGATGCGCTGCGCCGTGCGATGGGCGCCTGGAAGCGGACCGGAGGACTGGATCCGTTTCGCGAGCGGCTGCTTCAGGGCATGCACGCCAGGGGCTACCCGCAGGAGTTTGCGCAGCGCATCTACCAGCAGATGCTCGGTTTCGGCGAATACGGATTTCCGGAAGCGCACGCCATGAGCTTTGCGCTGCTGGTGTATGACTCCGCCTGGCTGAAATGCCACGAGCCGGCGGCCTTCGCCTGTGCGCTTCTCAACAGTCAGCCCATGGGGTTCTACGCCCCGGCGCAGCTGGTCCGGGATGCGCGCGCGCACGGTGTCGAGGTGCGTGAGGTGGATGCGTGCGTGAGCGCCTGGGATGCAACACTCGAGCGGCGCGCGGACGGTGAACCGGCCTTGCGATTGGGCCTGCGGCTGGTGAAATCCCTGTCACAGGCGGGAACGTTGCGACTCATCGCGGCGCGCACGGCACGGCCCTTTGCGAGCGTGCAGGATATCGCGGCACGCGCAGGGCTCGATCGCGCCGATCTGGAAGC
Organism: Steroidobacteraceae bacterium; assembly: GCA_025451375.1. Taxonomy (GTDB): domain Bacteria; phylum Pseudomonadota; class Gammaproteobacteria; order Steroidobacterales; family Steroidobacteraceae; genus 13-2-20CM-66-19. Next base: position 21,132 of record JANWKL010000052.1, on the reverse strand, counting down.
GCTCGCTGCGGCCGGAGCGTTTGCCTCCTTGAGCGGCAACCGGCACTTCGCTTTCTGGGAAGTTGCCGGGACGCAGCGCGTGCTGCCGCTCGCACCGGCGGCCGCGCGCGGCACGGATATCGAGGAGGGACGGCCGCTGCTCGCAGCTCCCACCGAGGGGCAGGGGATTGCCGCGGACTACGCGTCCCTGGGGCTTACGTTAGGCAGGCATCCCCTGGCGCTGCTGCGGCCGCGGCTGCAGGCGGCGGCCATCCTGCCCGCGAGTGAGCTCCTGCGGGCGGGGAATGGCGCGAGTGTGCGCGCCGCCGGCATCGTACTCATGCGGCAACGGCCGGCGACCGCCAGCGGCGTCACCTTTCTCACACTCGAGGATGAGAGCGGCCAGGTGAATGTCATTGTGTGGGAGCGGGTCGGCCAGGCGCAGCGTCGTGCTCTCATCGAGTCCCGTCTCCTTGAAGTGCACGGTGAGCTGCAACAGCAGGACGGTGTCACGCATCTGATCGCGCGGCGGCTTTTCGACCGCTCGCAGCTGCTCGGGGAACTGCTGACACGCTCACGCGATTTTCACTAACGGCGCGTGCGCGGCAGGCACAGGACTGCTCCCGTGCAACAACGCTGTCAGCGTGTCGGTCAGCGGCTGCGGGTGACCGTACAGGTAGCCCTGCCCATAGCGGACGCCGATACTGCGCAGGTGATCGGCTACTGCTTCGCTTTCGACATGCTCGGCGACCGTATGCAGACCGAGCCGGTCCGCGATAAGAACCAGGGCGCGTACCAGCGCGTCGGAGCGCGAGTCGAGCACGATGTCACGTACGAACCGGCCGTCTATCTTGATCTGCTGGACCGCCAGTTCCTTCAGGTGCATCAGGGAAGAGACTCCGGTACCGAAGTCATCGAGCGCCACGCTCGCGCCGAGTTCGGTCATGCGATCGATGAAGCGCCGGGTGGCGGCGAGGTTGCGCAGCGCTGCCCCCTCGGTGACTTCGAAGATCAGCAGATCAGCCGGCACCGCCTGCTGTTTGACAGTGGTGCGGACGAAATCCGTGAAGGTTCGCTCAGCCAGCGACTGCCCCGTCAGATTGACGGAGAAGCGGATGGCTTGTGCCAGCAGCTGCTGCGCGTGCGGTTTGATAAGTTTGAGCACGCTCTCTACGACCCAGCGGTCCAGTCGTTCGAGTAGCTGGTAGCGGTCGGCGGCGCCCAGATACTCGCTGATGCTGATCAGCTGTCCGTCGTGGTCCCTGACACGCAGCAGAATCTCGAAGCGTGTCGGCTGCGCGGGCGTCGCGAGCGCGACGATCGGCTGCGCATGCAGCACCAAACGTCCCGTGTCGATGGCGTCCATCATCAGGCGTGACTCGCCCACCTCAGCGCTGCGTCGCATGATGGTGGTGTCGCCCGTGGCGTAGGTTTCGAGCCGGTCGCGCCCGCGTTCCTTGGCGACGCGGCAGGCGGTCTCGGCGGCGGCCAGTGCCGTGCTCAGGGAGTCACGGTCAGTCAGGGCGGCGAGCCCCAGGCTGGCGGTGATGTGGCCCGCCGTGCCCGGCAGATCCAGGCCCGCGAGCGCCTTGCGGACCCGATCGCTCCAGCTGCGCGCCTGGTTTATGGTGTGACCGAACAACACGGCGGCATAGCGATCCCCGCCCAGGTGCCCGGCGATGCAGTCCTCGGGCAACAACCGTCCCTGCCACAGGCGGGCAATTTCCTGCAGCACTCCGTCACCGGCCGCGAGGCCCGCGGCCTCGTTGACGGCGTGAATATGATCAAGGTCGGCGTAGACCACGCAGGTGGGCTCGCCGTCGCGGAAGCGCTGTATGACCTCCAGGTCAAGGGCCGACCAACGGGCAATTCCGCGCTGTCCTTGAGCGCTGACGCGCAGCTGCTCCTGCAACCAAGGCGCGGCGTCACTGAGTGCACTGAGATCAGCGGTCTCGAACGCCGGCTGCTGCCGACTGCGGAGGGCTGCCACCAGGCCGACGGTGCTGCCCTCATCGCGCAGGGGGCACAGCAGCGCCCGAAACGGCACGATCGGTCCGCCAGATTTCAGGCGCATGCGGTTCAGCATGCGTGCATCGGCGCGCTCGTGTGCCATCCACCACAACAGCTCGCGCGTGAGGGAACGGATGTCGTGCGCAACAGAGTGCGCTGGCGCGGGCACGATCAGCTCCGCGTTCCAGATGGGCGCGTGCACGGCAACGTGCGCGCACTGCAGTTGCTCCGCCAGCGAGTTGAGAAGGTCGGTCATCCGCGCCTCGAGGGCCGCCACGCTACGCTGCGCAGCCCGCATCGCATGGTGATCCCGGCGCGGCCTCGCGCGCATGGCTGCGCGTCTCACTGCGATGAGCGGTATTTGTGAGCTGGTTTCCGGTATTCCTCTGCGCTTATGTCCAGTGGCAATTGCGACCAACAGGAACTCGCGCGACATAAGCCGCGGCGCGATAAAACCTGAGACGCAGGTCGCATTCGCAAGGTCGGTTGCGCTCGTCTCGTCACTGTTTAGCGACAGCCATTTGAGTTGAAATGCACCCCACGGAGCGAGCCGCGCTCCAACACAAAGATTTGGAACGGACTCATGGTGATGAAGGTGCAGACAAAGCGCTGGGTGTTTGCAGTGAGCGTGGCAGGCTCGCTGCTGGCAATCCTGTTCTACCTGGACCGCAGTACACCTGCGGAGCAGTTCACGCACGTGGCACGGATCAGGCAGGCCCTCCTGACGCGCGCCGCACCGGCACAGACGCTGGTCAGCGCGGTGTCGGCGCCGCTGCCGGTCTCAGACCCGGTGCGCGAGCGCTATATCGTGCAGGCGGGCAGCTCCGGTGAGGCGGCGAGCGCGGTCGTGCGCGCGGGCGGCCAGGTCACCGGCGATCTGTCGGTGATCCGCGCTGTGAGTGCCAACCTTGCCGATGTCGAGCTCGCCAGCCTGCGCGACGCACACGTTGCACGCCTGCACGTGTTCGCCGATGCGGACGTGAGCGCGAGTTCCGTCGGCACGCTGCCGGAAACCTACTACCCGAGCGAGATCGGCGCCAAGCCGCTGCAGACCGGCGGCATTGCCGGCAACGGTGTCACGGTGGCGGTCGTCGACTCCGGTATCTGGTCGCAACTCGGCCCCGACAAGAGCGCCCCAGGTCAGACTTCGAATCGCGTGCTGGCGCAGTACGACGTAGTGGCGGCGAACCGGAAGGGGATGGTGTCAGCGCTGCTGACTTCGACGGTTTCTACCGTCGCTTCCAACACAAGCAACATCAACGACTTGTTTGGTCACGGCACACACGTGTCCTCGATCATCGCCAGCAGCGGCGTCGCGACTACGGGTAACTTCCAGGGCGTGGCGCCCGGAGTGAACCTGGTGTCGGTGCGCGTGCTCGGCCCGAACGGCCAGGGCACCTACGCGAATGCGATCAGCGGCATCCAGTGGGTGATCGCCCAGAAGGCCCGTTACAACATTCGCGTCATGAATCTCTCCCTGAGCGCGCCGCCGACCTCGGTGTATTGGGAAGATCCGCTCGACCAGGCCGTCATGGCGGCGTGGAACGCCGGCATTGTGGTCGTGGCCGCGGCCGGCAACAACGGCCCGAAGCCCATGACTATCGGAGTACCCGGTAACGTGCCCTACGTGATCACGGTCGGCGCGATCACCGACAACTACTACCCGCTGCAGCCGAGCCAGTACAAACTCGCTACGTTCTCATCCGTCGGGCCGACCTACGAGGGGTTCGTGAAGCCTGAAGTGGTGGCGATGGGCGGACACATCCTCGCCTACGCACCCACCAGCAGCACGCTCGCCTCGCAGCATCCGTCCTGGGTGAATTCGGCCAGCAATGACTTCACCATGTCTGGCACGTCGATGGCGACCGCGGTGACCAGCGGTGCCGTCGCCCTCATGCTGCAGGTGAATCCGGCGCTGACCCCGGACCAGGTGAAGTGTCACCTGATGGCCGGCGCTCACCCGGCCGTGAACCCCAACGGCACGCTCGCCTATTCCGTGTTCCAGCAGGGCGCAGGTCTTGTGAATGCGCACGACGCGGCTTACAGCAGCGCCAGCAACTGCGCCAATCAGGGTCTGAACGTGACGCTGGATATCCTCGGCCTCCAGCATTACGGCGGCGCCGCCAACCAGAATCCGGCCAGCGGTCAGTACTACATCATGGCGACGGGCAGCGGCTCGCTGCTGGGTCAACTGCTCTGGGGCATCGAGACGACGCTTGATGGCACGCAGTGGAACGGCGGCACCCCCTCCGGCAGCGGCTACCAGTGGAGCAGTGGCTACCAGTGGAGCAGCGGCTACCAGTGGAGCAGCGGCTACCAGTGGAGCAGCGGCTATCAGTGGAGCAGCGGCTACCAGTGGAGCAGCAGCACCGCATCCAGTTCCAGCGCGTCGGGCATCAACAACATTCCCGCCCAGCAGTAGTCATGCACGCGCAATTTCAGGGGGCGCCATGCGCACCCGCAGCCTCTTCGGCGCCCTCCTAACCAGCGCCTGGCTGTGCGCGCCCGCAGCGCTCGTACACGCGGCCGCACCGCTTCCGGCAGTGCGGCCGATGTATTTCGAGCACCTCACCATGCGCGAGGGGCTCTCGCAGAGCACCGTCGAAGGCATTCTGCAGGACTCGCGCGGCTACCTGTGGGTGGCAACCGAGAGCGGCCTGAATCGCTACGACGGCAACTCGATCCGTGTCTACCACCGCGAGCGCGGCAACCCCAAGGCACTGGCGAGCGACTACATCTGGACCCTGGCCGAGGACGCGCACGGCGACCTGTGGCTGGCGACGATCGGCGGCGGCGTGGAGCGCTGGCAGCGCAGCAGTGACAGCTTCCAACAGTTCCGCCACGATCCGGCGAACCCCGCCTCGCTGGCGAGCGATGCGGTCCGCACGCTCCTCATCGATGGCGACGGGCAGATCTGGGCGGGCACGCTTGATAGCGGTCTTGACGTGCTCGATCCGCGCACCGGCGTGGCGCGACACTTCCGGCATCGGGACGGCGACGCGCATTCACTCGCTGCTGACGCGGTGTTCGCGCTGCACCTGGATCACGCCGGCGGCATCTGGATCGGCACTGACGGCGGCCTCAGCCGCTACGAACCCGCTTCGGGCACTTTCATCAACTATGGCAAGTCCGCCGATGGTGCGGGGCTGTCGGATGTGCAGGTGCGAGTCGTCAGTGAGGATCACGCCGGCGCGCTGTGGATAGGCACACTGCACGGCGGTCTTGATCGCCTTGAGCCCGGCACCGGACGGGTAACCGCGTTCCGTCACGACCCGGCCAACCCACGCTCCCTGAGTCACGACCGGGTGACCGCGATTCTCGAGGATGATGCGCGGCGGCTATGGGTCGCAACCGTGGACGGTCTGAACCTTTTCGACCGCGGCGCGCAGAGCTTTGTGCGTTACGGCAACGATGCCGACAATCCGCAGAGTCTGCGCGACAGCAACATCATCGCGCTGTACCAGGACCGGGGCGGGGTGCTGTGGGTGGGTACGCGCAACGGCGGCGCGAGCCACTGGAACCCCAACGGCTGGCTGCTCGGGCATTACCGCAGCGCCGCGTTTCGCGACACCCCGGTGATGAGCTTTGCCGACGACGGTGCGGGCCGCCTGTGGGTCGGCACCAATGGCGCAGGACTGGTCGAGATCGATGCGCGCAGCGCGCAAGAGCGGCACTACGGCCGCGACACTCCGGGACTGCGGCTGAGCGACGATCGCGTCATGGCGCTGCTCTACGATCACAAGGGAAGCCTGTGGCTGGGCACGATGTCCGGCGGCCTCGATCGCATTGATCTTGCAACCGGCACGGTGCGGACCTGGCGCACGTCGGCCACTGACCCGGCGAGCCTGCCGGCTGATGGCGTCATGTGTCTTTACCAGGACCGTGCGGGACAGGTCTGGGTCGGCACCTTCGGCGGCGGCCTGGCGAGTATCGAGCCTGCCAGTGGGAAGCTCACCCGTTACCCGTTTGGCGGCGATGCGGCCAACGCCCTGAGTGATGCACGCGCCAGCGCCATCGCCGAGGACGCACTGGGGAATCTATGGGTCGGCACCGCTGGCGGGGGCCTGAACCTTCTGGAGCGCTCGAGCGGTCGCTTCTATCACTACCGGCGCGATGACCGGGATCCATCGAGTCTCGCCGACAACACCGTTTACGCACTGCACGTCGACAGTCGCGGCGAGGTGTGGGTGGGAACCGCGGGCGGCGGACTCGATCACGTCATGGGCAGTTCCGCGGCGCCCGGCGCGGTGCAGTTCCATAACTACGCCGGCGTGTTGCCGAGTCGCGTGGTGTACGGGATCGAATCCGACGGCGCCGATCGACTGTGGCTGAGCACTACCAATGGCCTGGTGCGGTTCGATCCGCACACCCAGGCGGTCAAGGTGTTCCACGAGTGGCACGGTCTGCAGGGCGAGGACTTCAACTTCAATGCCCACTACCGCGATCGTGACGGCACGCTGTTCTTCGGCGGCAACAATGGCTTCAACGCCTTTGCGCCCTCGGCGGCTGACTTCAGCGCGCCTGCGCCGCAGGTGGTGCTGACCGCCGCTGCGCGTCTGAACCGGCCGCTCGCCGAGCAGGACCTGCCGGCACGCGGGCGCCCGCTGGCGCTGGCCTATGACGACAAGCTCGTCAGCTTCGAATTTGCGGCGCTGGATTTCAGTTCGCCAGCCAACAACCGCTACTCCTACCGCCTCGATGGCTTCGAATCGGCCTGGGTTGATGCCGGCGCGCTGCACCGCGCGACCTATACCAACCTCGATGCCGGCGACTACGTCTTCCGGGTGCGCGCCGCCAACGCGGACGGCGCCTGGGGTAGCGATGAGCTGTCTGTGCCGCTGCACGTATCCCCGGCGCCGTGGGACACGGTCTGGGCGCGGGTGTTGTACGCCGCCGCGTTACTGCTCCTCTTGTGGTACGTGTGGCGCCGCGTGCAGGTGCGGCGCGCGCTCGCGCAGCGTTACAGCCGCCAGCTCGAGCAGACCGTGCAGGAGCGCACCCAGGAGCTGCAGGAGCGCAACGGGCAGCTGCAGGTGCTGACGCGCGCCAAGAGCGACTTCGTTGCGCGCATGAGCCATGAGCTGCGCACGCCCATGAACGGGGTGCTCGGCATGACGAGCCTGCTCCTGGACACGCGCCTCGACGGCGCGCAGCGCCGCTTTGCCGAAGGCATACATCGCTCCGCCGATTCGCTGCTCGCCATCGTCAACGATGTCCTCGATTTGTCGAAGATCGAAGCCCATAGGCTGACGCTCGATCCGGTCGATGCGGATGTACTGGAGATCGTCGAGGGCACCGTGGAATTGCTGGCGGCACGTGCCGCCGGCAAGGGCCTCGAACTGTTGTTTGATGAGCCGCTGACCGCGCTGCCGCGGGTGCGCGTGGATGCCGTGCGCCTGCGCCAGGTGCTCATCAATCTCGGCGGCAATGCCGTCAAGTTCACGGAAGAAGGCGAGGTCACGTTCCGTGTGGTGCCGATGGCCGGCGCCAGGGACGAGTCGCTGCGGGTGCGCTTCGAAGTGACGGACACCGGCATCGGCATCGCGCCGCATAACCAGGCGAAGGTGTTCGAGCAGTTCGCCCAGGAAGATGCGTCCACGACCCGCCGCTTTGGCGGCACCGGACTCGGCTTGTCGATTTCACGCCAGATCGTCGAGCTCATGGGCGGGGAATTGTCGCTCGTCAGCACCCCCGGGGCCGGGTCGACATTCTCTTTCGAAGTCACGCTGCCATTGGCTCCGCGGGCTGCGGCCGCGGCGCCAGCACCGCTGCCGCGGCTCGATGGCGTGCGCGTGCTGATCGCGGACGACAACGCGGCGGCGCGCATCCTCATGGTCAATGCGTTGCGCGCCTGGGGCGCCCGCCCGACCCAGGTGGTATCCCTGGAGGCGGCACTGGTTGAGCTGCGCAGTGCCAGCTACGAGGCGGTGATCGTCGATGATCCGCTGCCTGATGGCACGGCGCTCACACTGCTGCAGCAGCTGCAGTCAGGCCGAACCGTCAGACCGCGCGTCATCCGCCTGGTCGGTTTCTCGAACCTGACGCCACTGTCGGGCAAAGCCAATCGCGGCTTCGATGCCGAAGTGACCAAGCCTTTGCGTCTGCCGGAGTTGCAGCAGGCGCTCACTGGCCGGCCCGCAGCCGCGGCGCACGACGAGGCGCCACAGGCCGGTTCCCGACTCGTGCCGCTCGGCGGCCGGGTGCTCGTCGTCGAGGACCAGCCGCTCAACCGCGAAGTGGCGATCGGCATGCTGGCGTCGCTGGGACTTGCCGCCGATACCGCCAATGACGGGCGCGAGGCGCTGCAAATGCTCGCCGACACCCACTACGACGCTGTGCTGATGGACTGTGAAATGCCGGTCATGGACGGGCTGGCGGCCACCCGGGAGCTGCGGCGCACCGCAGGTCAGGGTCCGCGCCTGCCGGTGATCGCGCTGACCGCGGACGCCACCTCCGAGGCGCGCGCTGCCTGCGTCAATGCTGGCATGGACGACTACCTGACAAAGCCCTTCACCCGCGCGGCGCTGCACGCGACGCTCGCGCGCTGGGTGGCTGCGGCATCGGCGGCAGCAGCGGTGACTGCAACCGCGGCCGAGCCAGGTGCCGCGGATCCGGCGGCGGAACTGCTGCTGGATCGTGCGACCCTGGCAGCGCTGCGCGCACTGCCATCGCGCGGCGCGCGCAACATGCTTACCCACATTGCGACCGGCTACCTGGCCGACTCGCAGGACATGCTGGCGCAGATCGAACGCGCGGTGCAGGCCAGGGAGGCGAGCGCGCTGGCGCGGGCTGCGCACGCGTGGCGCTCGTGTAATGGCCACGTTGGTGCACTGGGTCTCATGCGCCTGTGCCGTGAACTGGAACAATGCGGGCGGGCGGGAGACCTCACCGCCGCGCCCGAGCTGCTCGGGCAGGTGCACCGGCTGTATCCGCGGGTGCGCGAGGAGCTGGATAACGAGATAAGGAGATCCGCGTGAAAAGGCAACTGACGGTGCGCGTGCTGGTGGCTGACGATGACCGCCTGCTGCGCGACATTGCCACTGCGACGCTCGAAGCCGCAGGCTTCACGGTCGAAGCGGTGGCGAGTGGCGACGCGGCCGTGGCCGCGTGCGCGCGTGCCATGCCCGACATCGTGCTGCTGGATGTGGAAATGCCCGAAGGGGATGGCTATCAGGCGTGCGCCAACATCAGGGCGCTTCCTGGCGGCTTCGACGTGCCGGTCGTCATGGTGACCGGGCTCGATGATCCGCTATCGATCAATCTGGCCTACGACGCGGGCGCCACCGACTTCGTCGTCAAACCGATCAACTGGGCGCTGCTGGTGCATCGCATCCGCTATGTGCTGCGCGGCGCGCGCACCATCGAGGCGCTGCGTCTGTCCGAGCAGAAGAACTCGGCGCTGCTGAAAGCCATACCCGACGGTATCCTCCTGGTGAACGCCGCCGGCTCCATCAGCCACTGCTTCAGTCCGATCCCGGGACTCGCGGCTACCCAGGCGCACGCCGCCGGTGCCCTGCACTTGAGTGAACTGCTGCCGCATTCGGCGCTCACGGCCGCCATGCAGTGCCTTGACGCCACCCTGCGCGGCAGCCCTTCCGCGTTTGAGTTTTCCCTGACCGAAGGCAGCTCGGCGCGCCACTACGAATGCCGTTACCTGCCCAATGCCAGCGGGCAGGTGCTCGCGATCGTGCGGGATGTCACGCAGCGCAAGGAGACCGAGGCGCACATCCACCGCCTGGCCTATTTCGATCCGCTGACGGGGCTGCCGAATCGTGAGTGGATCGGGGATTATCTTGCGCATTCACTGCGCGAGGCTGCCGAGCGCAAGCGCAGCGTTGCGCTCCTCTTCATCGACCTTGACCAGTTCAAACGTATCAACGACACACTCGGCCACGAGACCGGGGACGCGCTGCTGCGCCAGGTGGGCGAGCGGCTGACTTTCGCCCTGACCGCCAACGACGGGGGCGGGCAGTTCGCCCGCGGCCGCGGACAGCTGGCGCGGGTCGGTGGCGATGAGTTCATCGTGGTCATCACCGGACAGCCCACGGTCGGCGACGCTGAAGCCGTGGCGCAGCGCATCCAGTCATCGCTCGTGACCCCGTTCGTGCAGAGTGGGTACGAGCTGGTCGTGACGCCGAGTATCGGCATAGCGCTGTACCCCGAGCACGGCAGCGATGCGCAGACGCTTCTGAAAAATGCCGACGGCGCGATGTATGAATCGAAGGCGAGCGGCCGCAATCAGTTCCGCGTCTACACCAGCTCCGTCAATGCGCGTGCGCTCAAGCGCCTGTCACTGGAGATGGAGCTGCGGCGGGCCTTCGAGCATGAGCAGTTGGAGCTTTATTACCAGCCACAATACGACTCGCACAGCCTCAAGCTCGCAGGCGGGGAGGCGCTGTTGCGCTGGTTCCATCCGCAGCGCGGCCAGATCCCCACCGGCGACTTCGTGGCGGTGGCCGAGGAAACCGGACTCATCGCGGATATTGGTCGCTGGACACTGCAGCGTGCGTGCCGTGATCTGCACACCTGGCGTAACGCCGGACTCGCCGTGCCCTCGATCGCCGTCAACGTGTCCGGCCGGGACTTCATGCGCCAGGACGTCCTGCTGCGCATTTCCAAGGTGGTCGAGGAGGCGCACCTGCCGGCGTCGCTGTTCGAGCTCGAACTCACCGAAGGGGTCCTCATGCAGGACGTCGAAGGCGGGCAGCGCTCGCTGCAGGCGCTCAAGGAGTTCGGTTTTGCGCTGGCGGTGGATGACTTCGGCACCGGCTACTGCTCGCTCAATTACCTCAAGCGCTTTCCGCTGGACACGCTGAAGATCGATCGCGCCTTCGTGAACGACATCACCCTGGATGCGGATGACGCGGCCATCGTACGCGCCATCATTGGCTTAGGTCACAACCTCAACCTGAAACTCGTCGCCGAAGGAGTCGAGACCCAGGAACAGCTCACCTTCCTGCGTCACGAGGGCTGCGACCTGGTGCAGGGATATCTCATGAGCAAGGCGATTGCGGCCGACGCCTTCATGGCGCTGCTGCGTACTCCGGATGCCGCGGCGCAACCGCAACCGCTGGCCGACAAGCGCGGTACCGGCGGTTAAGGAAACGCAAGCTACGGTCCGCCGAAAGCGCTTCCTGCGATTTATCTGCGGGGGCCCTTACCCGGGCCGGTGTCGCCGATCTTGTAGTCCTCGAAATCACTGGTGAGTTCGGCGGTGTGCTTCTCCTCGAGCAGTCGCTCGAGACGGCGCCACGCCGGATCGCCGGCCTTCTGGCCGCGGCGCTTCGCCATGTCCAGGTCCTTGGTGACCTGGTCGAGATCGACGTCCCCGTCTCCGACGACAGGTTCGTCAGCCTCCTCATCCTCAAATTCGTCCGCTTGTGGCTTCTCGCTCATTCGGACCCTTCCAGTCCGGCAGGAATTCTTGACGGCGCGAAGTTAAATCAGATTCGGTGACAACTGCAACGTCGGATTGGACTCTTTGTGAACCGGCGCGCACGGCGCTACCGGCCGCGGGTCAGTGGATCAGCTGGTTGATCTCAAAGATCGGTAACAACATGGCAAAAACGATGCCCATGACGAAAAGACCCATCACTACAATGAGGAGGGGTCCCAGGAGCCCGACCATCGCTGAGAGCAGTCCATCGAGCTCGCGTTCCTGGCTGATGGCCGCCCGTTCGAGCATGTGCTCGAGCTGCCCGCTCGACTCGCCGCTGGAGATGAGGTGGATGGTCATGGGCGGGAACTGGCGGGTGGCGGCGAGCGAACGGCCGATGGGGGCGCCCTCGCGCACGCGTGCGGCCGCATCCGTGACCGCATCGCGCATGGGCAGATTGGTCACCACCTCCGCGGAAATCCGCATGGCCTCGAGCACGGGCACGGCGCTGGCGCACAGGATGCTGAAGGTGCGGGTGAAGCGCGCGTTGTTGAAGCCGCGGGTGAGTTTGCCGATGAGCGGCATCCGTAGCTGCAGGCGCTGGAAGCGCCGCCTGGCAGCAGGATCGCGCTGCCAGCGCCGGAACAGTGCATAGGCGAGGACCGCGGCAATGAGGAGGTAAATGCCGTAGGAGCGCAGGAAAGCGCTGGTGGCGATGAGCAGGCGCGTGATCAGCGGCAGCTGCGCTTTCTGTGCCACGAACACCGCGACCACTTTGGGCACGACGAAGACCAGCAGCAGCGAGACGATGCCAAAGCACATCACGGTCAGGAAAATGGGGTAGAGAAGCGCTGCCAGGACTTTCTGGCGCATCTCCTCGCGCGTTTCGGTGTACTCGGCGAGCCGCTCGAGCACGTCATCCAGATGACCGGCCTGCTCGCCGGCGGCGACGGTGGCGCGGTAGATCTCGGGGAAGACTCCTGGGAACTCGGCAAAGCCGTCGGCGAGGGTATGGCCCTCCATGACGCGCGCCCGCACACCGAGCACGATGCTCTGCACGCGCGGTTTCTCGGTTTGCTGCGACACTGCGAGCAGCGATTCTTCCAGCGGCAGGCCGGCGCGCACCAGTGTGGCGAGCTGGCGCGTGAAGAGGGTCAGGTCGGCAGGCGAGACGCGCCGCAGCAGGCTGAAGGAGCGCTGCCGCTTGGCCTCCTTCTGCGCCACTTCGCTGACGGCGACCGGCAGCAGCTGCTGCTCGCGCAGCAATTGCCGGATGTGACGTGGTGTGTCGCCTTCGAGGATGCCGGTGCGTTCCTTGCCGCCAGCATCGAGCGCGGTGTACTCGAACGCTCCCATGTGGGTTTATTGGCCGAAATCGCAGGAAGCGATTTCGGCAGACATCAGCTGCGGTTCCGCCGGCCAAAGGAGTGTCTTTGGCCGGCTGCGCCGCAGGCGCAACCCAGAGGCGGTCCGCTCAATCTTCACGTGTGACACGCAGGACTTCTTCGATGGTGGTTTCGCCGCGCAGCACGCGGGCGCGACCGTCATCGCGTATCGAGGGCGTGGTGGTGCGCGCATGGCGCTCGATCTCCTGCTCGGAGGCGCCGTCATGGATCATGGTGCGCATGGCATCATCCGCCACGATCAGCTCATAGATTCCCGAGCGTCCGCGGTAGCCGCCGGTGGGATCGCGGCCCGGTCGATAGAGCACCGGGGAGGGCTCGTCGGGTTTGAGATTCAGGAGGCGCCGCTCGTACTCCCCGGCCTGGAAGGGCTGCTTGGAGTCGGGACTCAAAACGCGCACCAGGCGCTGGGCCAGCACCCCGATCAGGCTGGATGAGAGCAGGAACGGCTCGATGCCCATGTCGCGCAGGCGGGTGATCGCACCCGCCGCGGTGTTGGTGTGGAGCGTGGACAGCACCAGGTGTCCGGTGAGGCTCGCCTGCACGGCGATCTGTGCGGTCTCAAGATCACGGATTTCACCGATCAGGACGACGTCCGGGTCCTGGCGCAGGATGGCGCGCAAGCCGCGGGCGAAGGTCATCTCGACCTTGGTGTTGACCTGTGTCTGGCCGATGCCGTCGATGTAGTACTCGATCGGATCCTCGACCGTCATGATATTGCGCGTGTTGTCGTTGAGGCGCTCGAGGGCGGCATACAGCGTGGTGGTCTTGCCCGAGCCGGTGGGGCCGGTGACCAGAATAATCCCGTGCGGCTTGTGGATCAGTTCGTCAATGAGCTGCTGGATACGCGCATCCATGCCGAGGGAATCAAGATCAAGCTTGCCCGCCTGCTTGTCGAGGATACGCAGCACCACGCGCTCGCCATGGCCGGAAGGAATGGTGGATACGCGTACGTCGACGGCGCGGCCGGCAATTTTCAGGCTGATGCGTCCGTCCTGCGGCAGGCGCTTCTCGGCGATGTCCAGGCGCGACATCACCTTGATGCGTGACACCACCAGCGGCGCCACGGCGCGCTTGGACTGCAGCACTTCGCGCAGCACCCCGTCGACCCGAAAGCGGATCACCAGCCGGTTCTCGAACGGCTCGACGTGGATATCGGAGGCGTTTTCCTTTACCGCCTGGGTAAGCACGGCGTTGATCAGGCGAATAATCGGTGCGTCGTCCTCGCTGTCGAGGAGGTCCGCCTGCTCCGGCAGGTCCTGCGCGAGGTGCGCAAGATCGGTCGTGTCATCAAGGCCGCCCATGGCCTCCATGGCGTCCGAGCCCGCCTCGTAGGCCTGCCGTAACATCGCCTCGAACTCAGCCTCCGGTACGCGCTCGAGTTTCACCGAGCGGCGCAGGTAACGGCGCACCTCGGCGAGCGCCTGGGGCGTGGCGGTATCGCGGTAGGTGCACTCGGCCACCCCGTCCACGACACGGTTTACGAGAACGCCGTGACGCTTCGCAAATGCGAATGACAGGCGCCGGCCCGCGGCGTCATCGGTGCCCACGGGAGCGGCCACGACTGCGTCGCTCATGGCGTGCCAGGCGCCGGGGTTGCGGTACTGTTTGGGGCCGGCAAGCCCGGTGACACGCTGGCTCCGGGCGGCGGACTGGGAGCGGGCGTCGCGGGCGCAGCCGGTGCCGTGGTGGGAGGCAGGGTAACCGGGGCTACGGACTGGCTGGTCGAGCCCGGCGCGCTCGCCTGCGGGCTGCCCGGCGGCAGGGGCGGCAACTTGCCGCGCGCCACACCCGGCAGCAACGGAATCGCTTCACGCGTCTTCAGACTGTTCTGCTGGTCGAGCAGATAGTTGTACTTGATGTCGGTTTCGTACGCAGCCTGCGCCGGATCACGCAGGATCTTCGGCCGGATGAACATGATCAGGTTGTTCTTGGTCGAGGTCGCGCTGCGGGTCTTGAACAGGTAACCGATGAGCGGGATGCTGCCGAGGAATGGCACACGGGTCTCACCCCTGGTGCTGTCATTTTCGATCAGGCCCCCCAAGGCGACGACGCCCCCGTCCTCGATGAGCACCGTGGTGGTGATGGTGCGCTTGTTGGTGACGAGGTCCACGGCTCCGGCGGGCTTGGCGCCGATGCTCGAGCTCTCGATGGAGATCTTGAGCATCACCTGGCCGCCTTCCGGGGAGATGGTCGGTGTCACCTTAAGGATGGTGCCGACTTCCTCGCGCTGGATGGTCTGGAAGGGATTCACCTGGCCACCGGCCACGGCCGTGCCGCTGGTGTACTGGCCGGTGACGAAGGGCACTTCCTGCGCCACTTTCAGCTCAGCCTCCTGATTGTCCATGGTCACCGCCGAAGGGGTCGCGATAACGTTGGTGTCGGAGTCCTCGCGGATCGCGCGCAGCATGGCGGCGAAGTTCACCCCGGTGCCGGCCACGCGGCCGATGCCGATAGTCGTGCCCTGCAGGAGCGTGGTCGACAGATTGGCGGGATTCTGCGCGGCCCCGGCAAGATCTACGATGCTGGTGCCGCCCACGGGGCTGACGAAACTGCCGATGGGGACGGTGCCACCCTGGGAAAACGCAGCCCAGTTGACGCCGAGCTCGGAGTCCTTGTTCACGTCGACTTCCGCGATGATCGCCTCGACCAGCACCTGCGGCTTGCGGATATCGAGCTTGTCGATGATGTTCATCACCGCGTGCATGATCTTCGGCGGCGCGGTAATGACGAGCGCGTTATTGGAGGGGTCCGCCCAGATCATGGCGTTCTTCTCGGCCTGCGCGAGAGGCGAAGCTGCCGCACCCGCAGCGCCGCCAGCCGCGGTCCCGGCGCTCGCCGCGGCGATGCCGGTGATCTGCTCTTTGAGCTTGGGGGCGATCTTTTCCGCATTCGCGTAATGCAGGTAGCGCACGCGCGTGTCCCCGCCGCTTTCCAGTGGGGTATCCAGGTGCGCGACCAGGGCTTTGATTTTCAGGCGTTGCGACTGATCACCGCCGATCAGAACGCTGTTGGAGCGCTCGTCCGCCACGACCTTGACATTCGCGCCTTCGGCGGCGGCCGCGCCCTGGTAGAGGGAATTGACCACGCGCACGATCTCGGCCGCCGAGGCGTTGGTCAGCGGCACGATGTCCACGTCCGCGTTGCCGATCTGGTCGATGCGCCGGATGATGCGGATCATGCGGTTCACGTTGCTGGCGCGATCGGAGATGATCAGGATGTTGCCGGCCGGATAGGCGACCAGGTGTGCGTACTGCGGCACCATCGGCCGCAGAATCGGCACCAGCTGCGACGCACTCACGTTACGCACGTCCACTACCTGGGTGACGAATTCATCCGAGGTTGAGCTCACGTGATCCGGCAGGTCATTGCCCGGCATCTGCCGCGCGTTGGCATCCGGGATGATCTTCACGATATCCCCGGACGGCACGGCGACGAAACCGTACACCTGCAGGATGGACAGGAACGCCTCGTAGAACGCCGCCGGCGACATCGGGGTCGAGGACAGCATGGTGACCTGCGCGCGCACGCGCGGATCGATGATGAAGTTCTTGCCGGTCGCGGCGCTCACCGCTTCGGCGATCTGCGTGATGTCCGCGTCCTTGAAGTTCGGAGTAATGCGCTGCGCCTGCTGCTGTGCATAGCTCAGCGTGGCGCTCATCAGCACCACGAGCGTGCACATCGCAATTGATCGAAGACGTCTCACTGCATACCCCCAAAAACCCGCGTGCTAATCGTCTGAACCGGGCTCGGTCGCCGGTGGTGGCCCTGGCGCAGGCACCGGACGCACCGTCGGTTCCGCCACGGCCCCGGCGGGCGGGGCCTGTGGCGCGGGCGCTGCCAGGCCTTCCGCTTCCTGTACCACCTGGGCGATATTCAAGGTCAGATCCTGCTGCTGGCCGTTACGAATGACCGTGATGTGCGCCTCACTGGAAGAGCTCAGTGTGTGCAGGATCTGGTCGCCGCGGTCCTGGTCATCCAGCGGTGTGCCGTTGATCGCCGTTACCTCGTCCCCCGGACGCAGTCCCAGGCGCATGAACGCCATGCGATTGCGTCCCGGAAATACCCGGAAACCCGTCACTTTGCCATGCTCAGTCACCGCCTGCGGGCGCATGACGTCCCCGATGAGCCCCGGCTGCTCGGTGATCATGTGGCGCATCCGCTCGAGCGGCAGGTTCCCCTGCACCGCGGCGGTCGTGGGCGGGGGGGCGCTGCCGGCGATCTGGCGCGGCAGCGCCAGCGATTCGAGCTGGCCGTTACGCTCGATGACCACCCGGTCGGTATAGACCGAATGCAGCTTCGCGCCACCCGGAACGTTGTCGCCGACTGCGAACACCTTCGCGGTCTGTGCGGTCTGTCCGAGGATCGCGAGGCCATTTTGGGGATCATTGCCGGCAATGATTCCGGTCAGCACCAGGGGCATGCTCGTCTGCGGCGCATTCGCGCCATTCTGCTGCGAAGCCGGCGCGGCGCCGAACAGATGGGCATTGGTGATGGCGGCCACATCCAGTGCGTGTGAACGTACGGCGGCGCGGCCGCCCGGTGTGGCGGTGGCCTTGCGCCCGGCGCTGCCGAGATCGGTCACAATGAACGCGGCCTGCACGGCGAGGCCCAGGGCCAGAATCCAGGTCGCGATGCGCGGCCCATCGCTGCGCAACCTTTCGCGCCACTGCTGCGCGGCCGGCAAGCCCTCGAGCCAGGAGGCGGCATTCATGGGGCGAAAAACATGACTTTAATGAAGGTCCTCAGGGCGACGGCAGACGGACGCGCACGCGCGAGTGTACGGTTCGCGCGTACGCCAAGCCGGGCAATCATACGGGTGCGCCGCTTGTGCTCTCAAGCGATTGTTTCTGCAGGGGTAAGTAGCGCACATTGTGGCAGGCTTGTGTTGCCGTTTCGCGACCCATATAAAGACTCTCATGCCTGATTCTCATCCGGTCCGCCCTGATACGGGCGTCGTCGTCGAAGAAGCCCGGCCGGAGGTCAAACAACCCCCGCTCTACCGGGTGGTGTTGATCAACGATGACTACACCCCCATGGAGTTTGTCGTCGACGTGCTGGAAAAGTTCTTTGGCCTCGATCGCCCGAGCGCAACGCGCGTCATGCTCGAGGTGCACACTCGCGGTAAGGGAGTGTGCGGGGTCTTCACTTATGAGATCGCTGAAACTAAGGTGGCACAGGTGACAACTTACTCACGCGATCATCAGCATCCGCTCATGTGCACACTGGAAGAGGCCTGATGCTATCCAACGAGCTCGAATTCTGCCTCAACGACGCGTTCCACCAGGCTCGCGAAGCGCGCCATGAGTACCTCACCGTCGAGCACCTGCTGCTCGCGATCCTCGAGACCCCCAAGGTCCGTGAGGTGTTGCGCGGCTGTGGCGCGGACCTGGCGAAACTCAAGCAGGAACTGAAGAACCACATCGCGCAATCGACGCCGAAGCTTGACGAGGGCGAGGAGCGTGAAGTGCAGCCGACGCTGGGCTTCCAGCGGGTGCTGCAGCGCGCCGTGTTTCACGTGCAGTCGAGCGGCAAGAAAGAGGTCGGCGTCGGCAACGTGCTGGTCGCGATTTTCAGCGAGAAGCAAAGCCACGCGGTGTTCCTCCTCAACCGCGCGCACGTCACACGGCTTGACGTGGTGAACTTCATCTCCCACGGCCTGGCGCGCAGCGCCGACGACAAGTCGGAGAAGGACAAGGAGGACACGGCCGCAGAAGGCGGCGAGCGCGACACCGAAGGTGGCAGTGCGCTCGAGAAGTACACCAGCAATCTCAACCGCCTCGCGCAGGACGGGCGCATCGATCCCCTGATCGGCCGCAAGCTCGAAGTCGAGCGCACGATCGAGATCCTGTGCCGCCGCCGCAAGAACAATCCCCTCTACGTCGGTGAGGCCGGGGTCGGCAAGACCGCGATCGCCGAAGGTCTGGCGCGCCTCATCATCGAAGGCAAGGTGCCCGAGGTGCTCTCGGACTGCACGATTTTCGCCCTCGACATGGGCGCGCTCATCGCCGGCACCAAGTACCGCGGCGATTTCGAGAAACGCCTCAAGGGTGTGATCACGGAGCTGAAGAAGCTGCCCGGCGCGATTCTTTTTATCGATGAGATCCACACCGTCATCGGTGCGGGAGCTGCGTCCGGCGGGGTGATGGACGCCTCGAACCTCATCAAACCGGTGCTCACCAACGGCGAGATCCGCTGCATCGGCTCGACCACCTACCAGGAATATCGCGGCATCTTCGAGAAGGACCACGCGCTGGCGCGGCGCTTCCAGAAAATCGACGTGGTTGAGCCCTCGGTGGCCGAGACCATCGAAATCCTGTTTGGTCTGAAGCCGCGCTTCGAGGAACACCACGGCATCGTCTATGCCGATGACGCGCTGCGCGCCGCGGCGGAGCTGGCCGCGCGCCATATCAACGAGCGCCATCTGCCCGACAAGGCCATCGACGTGGTGGACGAAGCTGGCGCGCGCGCACGCCTGAAGCCGATTGCGGAGCGCGAGCCCATCGTCGAGGTGCGCCACATCGAGGACGTGGTGGCGCGCATGGCGCGCATCCCGGCGAAGAACGTGTCCCTGTCCGACCGTGAAATCCTGCGCAACCTCGACCGCAACCTGAAGCTCGTGATTTTCGGGCAGGACAAGGCGATCGATGCGCTTTCAGCCGCCATCAAGATGGCGCGCTCGGGACTGGGTGAGGCGGCCAAGCCCGTAGGCAACTTCCTGTTCGCAGGTCCCACCGGGGTTGGCAAGACCGAGGTGACGCGGCAGCTGGCGATCTGCATGGGTGTGGAGTTCCTGCGCTTCGACATGTCCGAGTACATGGAGCGGCACACGGTGTCGCGCCTCATCGGCGCGCCTCCCGGCTACGTCGGCTTCGACCAGGGCGGGCTCCTCACCGAAGCGATCACCAAACACCCGCACTGCGTGCTGCTGCTGGATGAGATCGAGAAGGCGCACCCGGATGTGTTCAACCTGCTGCTGCAGGTGATGGACCACGGTACCCTTACCGACAACAACGGCCGCAAGGCCGATTTCCGCCACGTCGTCATTGTCATGACGACCAACGCCGGGGCGCAGGAAATGGCGCGCCCGTCCATCGGATTCACCCACGCCGACAACACCAGCGACGGCATGGAAGCGATCCGCAGGATTTTCACCCCCGAGTTCCGCAACCGCCTCGACGCGGTGATTCAGTTCGCGGCGCTGGATCCTTCCACCATCGAGCGTGTGGTCGACAAGATCATCCTCGAGGTTGAGGCGCAGCTTGAGCAGAAGGGTGTGACCATCAGCCTTGATGACGCCGCGCGGCGCTGGATTGCGCAGAAAGGCTATGACCCGAAGATGGGAGCGCGGCCGATGGCGCGCACGATCCAGGAACACATCAAGCGGCCGCTCGCGGAGGAACTCTTGTTCGGGCGGCTCGTGGGCGGTGGCCACGTGCGCGTGTCGGTGAGCGAGGATGGCTCGCAGCTCGCCCTCGAGTGCGAGCCGACGCAGGTGCCGGCGGTGCCCGCCTGATTCATAGGCCGAAATCGCAGGAAGCGATTTCGGCGGACACGAGCTCCGTTTCCGCTGGCCAAAGGCGTGGCTCGATACACCCCCGCACGATCACCTCAGCAGCCGAGCACTTCATAGCAAGCGTGCGCGGACGGGCTTTGGCCAGCTGCGGTGGTTTGAGTTACTGCTGGTCGCTGAAGTGGATCGCGGCGTGGGTTCCATCACAGAAGGGCTTGTTCTGCGATGCGCCGCAGCGGCACAGGGTTACGCGGTTTCGCACTTCATATTTGAAGCCATCCGCCCCGACGACCTGAACCCCACCTCTTAACCAGGCCGGTCCCGAACACCCCTTGGCGGGGTCTTCGATCAACCCGATCGAGGGCTCGAATGTGGGTTCAATCGCCTCACCCGATGCGTTATCCCACGCCACCAGCCGTCCCGAAGGGCAGTCGCCGGCTTCTCTCACAAAGTGTTTGCTCGCCGCCGGGTCATCGGTCTGGTTGACGAGATTCCAAACCTGGCCATGCACGTCACAGAAGCGCGCGAACGCGCACAGGCTCTCTGCATCGGTCAGGGACTTCGTGGGTCCCTGCATTACCTTGGCCTGGTCCCGATAAGACTCGCGGCTGGCCGTTTCGGTACCGTCAAAGCCGACCTTCGTGTGCGATCCGTCGCAGAAGGGCTTGGTCGCGCTCTTTCCGCAACGACACAACGCGTACCGTTCGGGTGTCGGGATCGCCGCGCCCGCTACCCACTTGACCGACTCGCCGCCGGCATTCGTGCCGATGGTTTGCCTGGTCAGCGGCAAGTTGCCGGAGACCTTGTAAGGACCGTTTTTTACGATCTGGACCGTCGCGTTGATCGCTGCT
>JANWKL010000051.1 GCA_025451375.1 Steroidobacteraceae bacterium | reverse complement strand
GAGCACGAGCGGCGCCAGGCAGCGCACATGCAAACGACTTTCGTCGACATCATCAGCGCCATGGGCGGCCGCACGCGTGAGCCGGCGCAGACCGACGGCGCCAAGGCCATCGCACCGGGCGGCTCGATCATTCACGAGGTCGGCGGCGCCGTCATGGGCGCCGACGCGCGCAGCTCCGTAACCAATGCCTGGTGCCAGACCTGGGACGTGCCGAATCTGTTCGTCACGGACGGCGCCGTATTCGCCTCCAACGCGGACAAGAACCCGACCCTCACCATCATGGCCTTGGCGTGGCGCGCCGCCGACCATATCCTCGAGCGCATGCGACGCAGGGAGCTGTGATGGACCGGCGCACCACCATTAAGTGGGTGCTGGCGGCGGGCGCCGCGTGGCCGCTCATCGAAGCCCCCACCGCAGCCGCTGCCCGGCCAGCGACTGCGGGTTACGGCACCGACCCGAGCCTCACACGCGACTACCGGCCGGGGGAACTCTGGCCGCTCACGTTCACGCCCGGGCAGCGCCGCCTCGTGGCCATCCTCGCCGACATCATCGTCCCCGCCGACCCGCACTCCCCGGCCGCCTCGGCCGTGGGCGTGGTGGACTTCATCGACGAATGGGTGAGCGCGCCCTACCCGCAGTCTCGGCGCGACCGGCCGCTGCTGCTTGAGGGCCTCGCGTGGCTGGATGCCGAGAGCTCGAGGCGCTTCGGCATGGAGTTCGCCGCGCTCGCCGCCCACCAGGAGCTTTTGATCTGCGACGACATCTGCGCACCGGCGCGCGCGGCGGAGGCGCACCGCGCCGCCGCACGCTTTTTCGCGCGCTTTCGCGATTTGACCGCCGGCGCGTTCTATTCGACGCTCGCCGGACGCGAGGACCTCGGCTACATCGGCAATGTGCCGCTCACGCACTTTGAGGGTCCGCCGGCAGCGCTGCTCGCCAAGCTCAATCTGAGTTAACGACACTCGCAAATGGTGCCCACATGAACCGAGCTCTCCGCTACGCCGCCCTGGTCCTGTTGGCCTGCAGCGCCGCACTCCTTCACGCTGCAGAGCCCGGCGCAACCCCCGGACCCTGGCACTCGCTGCTCGAGCAGCACGCGGCGCCCGCCTGGCGCGGCTGGAAGGAGCCGGGCCTTCCTGCTGGCTGGCACGTCGACGGCGGTGTGCTCACTAAGGACGGTGCGGTCGACGACCTGGTGAGCGAGCAGAGCTACGGCAACTTCGAGCTCGAGCTCGAATGGAAGATCGGCAAGGCGGGCAACAGTGGCATTTTCTACCGCGGCACGCGCGAATATGACCACATCTACTGGAGCGCGCCGGAGTACCAGCTGCTGGATGACGCGAACGCGCCCGACGGCAAGAGCCGCCTGACGGCGGCCGCGGCCGCTTACGCACTCTACGGCGCGCCGGCCGGATCGGTGAACGCCTACGGCTACTGGAACAAGACGCGCATCGTCGTGCAGGGCAACCACGTCGAGCACTGGCTCAATGGACGCAAGGTCGTCGAGTACGAGCTCCAGAGTGCCGACTGGAAGGCCAAGGTCGCCGCCAGCAAGTTCAAAGCCTACCCCCACTACGGCATGGCGGCGAGCGGCCTCATCGGCATTCAGGGCGATCATCCGGGAACGCTCGCGATCCGCAACATCCGCATTCGGGAGCTGCGTTGACCGGATCAGCGCCGCGGAGATTTTCATGCCGGTAGCGCTGACCGAGTCCATGCGCCGGATCAGCGGGCTGCTGCAATCCGGTCAGTACGGTGCAGCGCACGCGCAACTGGAAACGCTGGTAGCCGCAAATCCCACCTACGTGGAGGGGTTGCGGCTGCTGGCCGGCACCAAGCAGGCTCTGGGCGACACCGCGCACGCTGAGTCCCTGCTACGGCGGGCCCTCGAGATCGATCCTGTGTCGACTCCCGCATTGACTACTCTGGCGGAGTTGCTGCTCCTCTCGGGTCGCGGCGTCGACGCGCTACCCCTGTTGCGACGAGCAATCCAAGGCGCCCCGCCGCAGCTGCGGGCAGCGGTGTTACTGGCCCGGCATTACCTGGAAACGGGGCAGCCGGCCCTGGCGCTCGAGGTGGCCACGCCCTGGTGCGCTAGCGGTAAGGCGGATGTGGATTTGTCCGCGTTGCACGTCGCGGCTTACGCCGCTCTGGGTCGCCAAAGCGACGCGCTGACGTTCTATCGCGATTTGGTGGCGCGCGCTCCGGACAACCCCGTCGCGACCCATGCCCTGGCTGTCGCGCTGAACGCGGCCCAGCAGCCGGCGGAAGCCGAGCGCGTGGCGCGTCAGGCGCTGCTGCGCACCCGACCGACGGGGGCGCTGCACTACACCCACGCGCTCAGCCTCCTCAGACTGGAGCGCCTGGATGAGGCCGAGCTCGCCTTGCGCGAATCCATCGGCCTGGAGCCGCGCCGTGCCGAAGCTCACGACCAGCTGGCCCAGCTCATTTGGATGCGCACCGGCAATATTGCGGAGGCCACGGGGACTCTGGACCGCGCGCTCGAAAAATTCCCTCACGACGACGCACTGCGGGGCACCAAGGCCGCGTTGCTGCAGGGCGCGGGCGACGCGCGGGGTGCCTTTGCGTGCCTCGCCGAGCGGGCCGCTCGCCCCGATTGCCAATTTGGCCTGGTGATCCGCGCGGGTCTGGCGGCGCTGGAGTTTGAGCCCGTCACGGCGTTGAGGCTCGCGGAACACGCCATCCGGGTGATGCCCACCAATCACACGGCTCGCAAACTGCTGTGCGCGTCGTATCTGGGTGTCGGGGAAGGGGCCAAGGCGCTGTCGGAGTGCGCCAACTTACTGCAGACCGCGCCCGATGATCAGTACCTCATCGCCATGCAGACCACCGCACTGCGGCTGCTGAACGACCCCCGCTATGAATCGTTCTGCGACTACGACGGGATGGTTCTGTCGACGCGCATCGAAGCGCCGCCGGGGTGGCCTGACCTCGGAAGCTTCCTGCTGGAGCTCGCCTCGCGCCTCAACGGCCTGCACAACCCGCACGGGCATCGACTGCTCTATCAGTCATTGCGCCGGGGTACGGAGACCACCCAGGACCTGTCGCGCAATGAGGATCCGGTCATTCAGACGCTCTTTCAGGCCTTTGCCGCACCCATCGCGCGTTATCGTGAGCAGATCGGCCAGGGGACCGACGCCCTGCGGCGTCGCAACCGGGGGCCGACGCGCTTCAACGGTGGTTGGTCGGTGCGCCTGCACCGGGATGGCTACCACACGAGCCACGTGCATCCCCGGGGATGGATTTCCTCGGCATGCTATATCCAGCTGCCTGACTCCATGACCGCGGGACACACTGCCGAGGGGACCTTGAGCTTTGGCGCTCCGGGCATGCTCACGACGCCGGCGCTCCCCGCGGAGCTGTCGGTGCGTCCGGAGATCGGCCTGCTGGTGCTTTTCCCGTCGTATTTCTGGCACGGCACGCTGCCCTTCCACAGCGAGCAGCCGCGCCTGACGGTGGCGTTCGATGCCATCCCGGATGCGGGCGCCGCCCGGGCCTGATCCTCCCACGAATACGAAGAGCACGAGCGCTCCTCACGTCGCCGTGAGGAGCGCTCGTCTCAGTCGCACTACCACATGTACTTGGCTGTCAGGTTGACTTCGCGGCCAACGATCGAACGGCCCATGCCCACGTTGTTCTGCACCGTGTTGCCGCCGAATCGGGCATTGCCCTCGGTCAGCCCGATCTCGTTGGTGAGATTTGAGCCAAGCAGCCGGATCTCCCAGCTCTCCCCGACCCTGGCATCGATGCCGGCAGACAGGTCCCAATACGAAGGCAGCGGTGTCAGATTCGACTCGTCCTGGAACCGCTTGCCGATGTACTCGTACGTCACCTGCTCGGTCAGCGTACCCCAGCTGAACTCCTGCGTATCGCTCGGCGTGATCCGGTACTGATACTTCGGCAGACGCGCAAGCTGGTTGCCGTTGATCGCGCCGCAGACCTGATTGTTGTTGATGTCGACGTACGTGAAGCAGCCCTGGAAGTCCTTGTAGTGAGCATTTTCGTAAATGCCGTTGAGCGTGATCTTGAACGCCGCCAGGGGTTTGTTGTCACTGGTCGCGAACGGATTCACGCTGCCGACCAGTCGCCCGCCGTTGGACGTCGACCCAAAGGTGGAAGCCGGGCCGATCGGCTGGCCACCGAGATTCGTGGGCGTATACGCAATGCCCTGGAACTCCTTGTGGTAAACCGATGCATCGATGTACGTCCATGCATTCTGAATCTTGAACCCGAACTCGTAGTTCTGCACGGTTTGCAGGGGCACCAGGTTGGGACAACCGTTCGAGCCGTTGTAGACGTTGCAGCGGACGTCATCGAAGTTCTTGAGCAGCACGCCATTGTTGACGCGCACGTAGGCGCTCATATTGTCGCTGAACTCGTAGTTTGCGCCCGCGGAGAAAGTCGGCCTGGTGTTGGTTCTGCTGCCGTGCGAGAACGTACCGTTGGGCAATTCGACGGCGTTGTCCCACAGGTCGAACGCCGTTCCCATCTGAACGGGTGACAGGTTACTCGTCTCCTGAGTCAGGTTGATGTGCTCGAGGCGAGCCCCCGCATCGAACAACCAACGATCGATTTTCCATGAGTCGGACAGATAGCCGGCAATGTTCGTGGCGCGGCCGTTCTGGAGGATCTGGTAGCCGCCGTTGGCATTCGCGATACCCTGCGGGCTACTCACCTGATAGAGGTTTCCAGCCGCGTCGATGGCCGACAAAATGACCGGGCTCGCGTTTGGCACATTGGTCACCAGCGCGTTGCCGCCCAACGACCAGTTGTCGTTCATGGTGTAGTGCGCCAGATACACCCCAAGGGTCAGAGTATTGCCGCTGAACAACTCCTTGTTCAGACGGAATTCATCGATGGCGCTCGCGAGCTTTTTCTGTACATTCCAGACTTGCAGGAGCATGGCGGCCTGGTTGGGATCCACTGCCTGACCGTCTGGGAAGTAGGCCCGGACGTCGGAGGTGGTCAATGCTGCCGGCAGAGTCAGGCCCGCAATGTAGGCCCCCACCGTCGTCGGGTTGCCGTTGTTGATCATCGCGTGGGTATTCAGGTACCCGCCGTCAAATATGAAGTTGTTGCTGATGGACCAGCCGTTGCCGAAGGCCTGCTTGAGCTCCGAGCCAAAATAGCTCAGGTCGCCGCCACGACCGTCGCTGATGTCGTCGTTCGTCAAGCAGTTGCAGCCCGGATTCGGGATCGAGATATTCTGCAGCTGCTTGCTGTTCCAGGTGGAGTTGAGCTGATCAAAGCCCGGGTACGCATGAATGGTGCCGTTGACGACGGTGTAGGGAAAATCGGCGACCCACTGATTCTTGTCGTGCATGGTTCTGGCCCAGAACATGATCGAGCCATTGTCGAGATCATGCTTCAGGGTAGCCGTCAGCTGCCCGCCGATGTCAGCCGGATATTGTGAAGGTCTGACTCCGTCGCCTTTGCGGTAAAAGCCGCCGATGCTGCCGTACCATCCGTCGGTCAGCTTGCCGCTTTCGAACACATCCACACGGTACAGTGACCCGCCGTTGCCCTCGAAGCCGTAGGTCATGCCCACCGACCCGGTCTGTTTGTCTGAGCCGGTCCTCAGGATGAAGTTTGCCGTTGCACCCGGCTGGGCCGGGCCGAAGAGCGCGGAGCTTCCGCCCTGGACGATCTCGACGCGCTCGACTGTGTCGTCCATCCGGAACAGAGAGCTGTTGTCCATGAAGGACAGGGCGGGCGAGCCGTACAGGGGCGAGCCCTGGACCATGGTCGTGAAGTACGGAGAATCGCCGCCACCCAGGGGAAAGCCGGCCACGTCAATGTTGACGCCGGTTTGACCGCCGGATGCTTCCGGCCAGACGCCCGGGGAGAGTTTGTAGATCTCGGCAGTGCTCGCGGGATTCGCCATTGCGATATCGTTCTGAGACGCCGATACGATGTTGTAGCTGGCGTCCAGTTTCTTCACGCCTTGGGCGGAGGCCGTGACCACGACCTCCTGCAGTGTTTCGCCCGCCGAAGCCGAGCCCGTGGCCGGGGCCTGCTCCTGGTCCGCCGCATACGCCGGAGCGGCCATCGACGCGTAGAGAATTCCCGCGACCGCGGCGGCGATAGTGTTGGCTGCGCCGACGCGCAGCCACGGGCGCCGCAGCACCGCATCTGGCTCGACCGACTGTGGGTTGACCGACCGATCTGCAAACCGGGCACTCGCACGGAGCGCCTTGTTGCTTTTCACTCTCATGTACCGTTCCCCCGGATTGTCTGAGTGATACAGACCGAAGCCTGCAGTGCATTCCGCCTCGCGGAATACGCGGAAAAAGACCTGTGCCGCGAGAAACTCTAATGCGTATGAAAACTGATAACAAGTCTTGTTGCGAACTGGCAACGAGTTCGGATGGGCGGGAGCGGAAGCTGCGCCGCGCGTCGTGTCGGAATTATTCAGCGCACGGGTGACGCGTCGTGCCGTGAGACCGGAGACTGCTCGAAGAAGACGAGCTCCGAGGTCAGGGGCACCGCCAGCGTGACCGTAATTCCCTCGGTCATGAGAGCCTGACCCGTCATCTCGCCCTGAAATGGTGCAACCCGATCCTGGAACCTGAGCGAGTAGCGGCCGCGGGGGTCGAGCCCGCGCAGCTGAAACGTGTGGGTCGGCGCATCCGGCGCCGACCCGCGAAACGCATACAGCACGCCGTGCCCGAGGGCGGGCGAGTAGTACTCCATTCCGTCCCAGTGCACGCCATCCGGGCGCGCCGAAACGTGGTAGAGATCGGCGGCGCGGATCAGCGGACGCAACCGCCGCTTGTAAAGCTCGACTTGCAGGCGCGCGTCACGACGCTCGGCCGTGGTCCAGCGGGTCGTGTCCTGCATGAGCGAGAACCAACCCATCATGCCGCTGCGGATGATGTAGCGGAAGGCTTCGATGCTCGGCGCCGACGCCTGCGCCACATAGCTTTCCAACATCGCCGGAGGCAGAACGAAGCTGGCGTCGTAGAACGCGCGGCGGTTGGACAGCGGATCGTACGTGTCGGTGATGGAGAAGTAGTCGCCGCGCGCGGCGCTGCCGAAGTCCACCATCCGGCCCCCGTCGTTGCAGACCTCCAGCAGCAGCTGCGGGTGGCGCGCGCGCAAACGCTCGTAGACTTCGTAGTAGGCGCGGCTCGCGTGGTAGCTGACGTCGGTCGAGTTCGAGCCGTCGACCCACAGGTAGCCGGAGTCGCCGTAAACGCGCACCGTCGCGGGGTCCGGCGGCGCCGCCGGATGATCACCGCGGGTGCTGCCCTGCGCCACGAGATAGCCGTCGTGCTCGAGCATGTCGAGGTGAAACTCGTTCACCAGCCGTTCGAGCTCGCGCTCGGCCCAGTCCTGCACGGCGGGCAATCCCAGGTCGGTCGTGATGCCCTTGAACGGCTCGGTGTGCCTCCAGCCCGGCGGCGGGTCGGCGATCAGCCAGTCGCGCGTCGCGCGGTCGTAGACGTTGAGCGCCCCCGGCTCGCGCGAGGCACCGGCCTGCGTCCAGTCGATCCACAGCCCGAACTTGAGCCCGTGGGCGTGGGCGAAGTCGGCCACGCCCGCGATGCCGTGGGGAAATTTCGCGGCGTCCGCCTGCCAGTCGCCCACACCGCGGAACCAGCCGGCGTCGAGATGAAACATCTCGAGACCGAGCTGCGCCGCATCGACGATCATGCGCCGCGCGAGCGTCTCATCCACCGCCATGCCGCTCCCCCAGCTGTTGCTGACGGTCAACGGATAGGTGGGATCGCCGCGCGTGCGCGGGTTGCCGAGCACCTCCCGCACCCAGCGGCGCAGCAGGTTGCCGGCCCCGTCCGCGCCGCCGCTCGCGGTGCCGAGGAAGACGGTCGGAGCTACGAACGTCGCCCCCGGCGGCAGGCGCGTGCGGTACGGACCCGGCTCGGGATTGAGTCCCGCCTCGCCGCGGAGTGAGTCGCCGGTGCGCTCCAGCAGGATGCGGGTGCGCCCGCTGAACTCGATGCCGACAAACCAGCCGCGCTGTGCGCCGTCGGGCTCGGTGACGAGAACATAGGGAATCATCTCGCGCGGCTGCTCGGGAAGCGGACGCGCGTAGGTGCTCGAGGTGCCCTGCCAGTGCTCGCCGGCGCGCAGCTCGTCGAGATGGACGCCCGCCGCGGAAGGCGTGTCGGCGCCCTTCTCCACCCAGAAGCGATTCAATCTCAGACCCTGAGCGATCGCCCAGTCGAAGCGCAGGCTTGCCTGCAGCGGCAGCCACACGGTGTCCTCGCTGTGATTCTCGAGGACGATGGTGTGCTCCAGCGGGCCGTAGACAGCGCGCGCCCGCCAGCGCCACCGCGCCTTCAGGCTCGGGGCGTCGGATGCGTAGACGAGTTCGATGTTCCCGGACGCGAGGTGGCTCCCCGCGCGGTCGAAGCGCCAGGTCAGTCGCCGCGCCGCGCCGCGCACCACGACCTGCTCAGGTAGCGCTTCCGGGATGCGGTTGATCCATACCGGGCCGGCGGGGGTCCCGAGTGCCGTAACTCGCGGGGCGCGCTCCCCCGCTTCGACGGAAACATACGTGTCGGCGCTGGCAACTGTCCCGGCGTCACCGTTCGCGGCAGCGGCGGCGGGCACCATCAACAGCTGCATACTGGCGAGCGTCGCCAGCGATGCGAGGAACGCCGGCGCGCCTGGCCGCCTGCCGGAGCGCGTCATTATCGGGCCCTCCTGCGATCGCCGACCTGCTCCGGTGGCAAGTTGCGGAACTCCCCGTTTCGGAACACCCGCCACACGTGGCAGTCTAACAATTGGAATCGCGGCATGGCGCCGCAGCGGAGAACGCCGATGCGTCCGAGGACATTGGTTATTCGGCTTGCCACGCTGGCCGTGGGGGCTGCGCTGACTATACCTGCCGCGTGGGCCGGCCCCCAGCCGGAAGCTGCCAGCGGCGCGGCGCCCGAGGCGGGCGTCTGGACGCCGAAAGAAGTCGACTTCGCCTATCGCGCCTTTACCTCGAGGTACACGTGCGACGGTCTGCGCGACAAAATGCGCGGCATCGTGCTCGAACTCGGCGCACGCGCCGATGCCAAGGTGCTCACGTACGGCTGCCTGCGCGGGCCGCGTCCCGAACAGCTGCCGAACGTGCGCATCAGGATGCACGTCCTGCAGCCGGCGCCCCATGACAGCACGGCAACCGTGCCCGCCCATTGGCAAACGGTGGACTTCGCGGCCGGCCGCGACCCGACCGAGGTCGCCGGGGAGTGCGAGCTGATCCAGCAGGTCAGGGAGCACGTGCTGCCGCTGTTCACCGCCCGCAATGTCACGAGCAGCACAACCTGCGTACCGCGGGCACCCGTCCTCGGCGCCACGCAGCTGAAGGCGGACGTGTTGGTCGCGGACCCGAGCGCGCGGTCGGCGCAGCGCTAACCAGCCGCCGCGGCTCAGCCGCGCGTGCGCCGGCGCAGGCTCTCCCAGCTGGCATCCGCCATCCAGCCGCCGTCGACCGTGAGGGTGGCGCCGTTGACGAATCCGCTCTGCGCGGCGTCGGCGAGGAAGGCTATGGCCCGCGCCACGTCATCGGGTGTCGCGAAGCGTGCCATCGGCACCCGATCGACGATGTCCTGCTCCGAGTAGGCGCCGCTGCCGCGATCGGCGACGTCCATCTCGGTTTTGATCCACGCCGGACACACCGCATTCACCCGCACGCCGCGGCCGCCCCACTCGGCCGCCAGCGTGCGTGTGAGCCCGATCAGGCCGTGCTTGGAGGCGTTGTAGGCACTGCGGTGGCTGATGCCCGCCAGTCCGGCCACGGATGCGACGTTGACAATGCTCCCGGCGCCCCGGTGCAGCATCTGCGCGCCCAGGTATTTGCACAGCAGGAACGGGCCGAAGAGATTCACCGCCATGACGCGCTGCCATTGCTCGGCAGTCGTGTCTTCCGCGGGCCCGATGCAGCTCACCCCGGCGTTGTTGACCAACACGTCAAGAGCGGTGTGCCGCGCCGCGATCGACTCGGCAAGCCCGCGTACATAGGACTCGGAGGCGACATCGCCCTGTGTCGCCTCCACCTCCACGCCTTGAGCGCGCAACCTGCCGAGCACGGCATCGAGATTCTGCAGATCCGCCAGTACGAGTTCGTAACCCTGACGCGCCAGCAGCATCGCGGTCGCCAGCCCCAGCCCCTGCGCTGCGCCCGTGACCAGCGCCACACGGGCAGATGACTTCTGCCGTCGTCCAATGGTATCGGCCAAGCTCACACTCCCGCGCTCCGGGGCGCCACCGTGAATGCAGCGATCAACACGAACTACGCCTCGGGCGCAGCGCGGCCGCGCGAGCGGCACCCAGGCTGCGTCGATTGATTCACACCGCAGCGTCGAACGATATACTGTCTGAGTACCCCGACCCAGACCGTCCGCCAGCCCTCATCGGCTGCGGTGCGTCGGTCGTGAACGAAGGAGTCGCCCATGAGCTACATAGACGGGTTCGTCATCGCGGTGCCCACAGCCAACAAGCAGACCTTCATCGAACACGCCCGTTCGGGCGACCAGGTCTTCCTCGACCACGGCGCGCTGCGCGTTCTTGAATGCTGGGGCGACGATGTGCCGACTGGCAAGGTGACCGACTTCCGACGCGCAGTGCAGGCGAAGGAGGACGAGGCGGTGGTCTTCTCCTGGGTCGAATGGCCGGACCGGGCGACGCGCGACAGCGGCATGGCAAAGGTCATGGCGGATCCGCGGATGAAAGCGGAGAACAACGCCATGCCGTTCGACGGCATGCGTCTGATTTTCGGGGGCTTTAGCCCGGTCGTGGAACTCACAAACGCCTGAGCCCTGCCTGCCGCCTACGTGGTCGGCCACGGCACGCCAGCCGCGGCTCGTCGCGGCGTGCCCGGGGGCGGTAGTGTTTCGGGGCGCTACGTGCTGGGGGGCGAAAGGGGGATCGCTTACCGCACGGATAACCGTCTGAGGCACGCGACTTTGCTCGCCCTGCCGGACGATGAGCCGGCGCCGGCGGGTGCTCGGAGAAGGCTGCCATTCCGTGACGCCCCGGCTCTCCCGGCGGCGAATAGGCCGCGGTACAATTCGCGTGGGCGTACCGCACCAAAAAAGCAGGCGGAGCCCGGAGCGCATATGGAGAGAGACGAACTCGCCCAGCTGCGTCTACAAGCGATGGCTGCGGCTCAGATCTATGGCTGCGAGGCGGGGCTCGAGCCGTCCGACCCGCCTCCGCTCGACTCAGCAAATGCCGTTGTCGGACTCAAAGTCGTCGTCGTGCGGCGATCGAGCTGCGGCAAGCCCCTGATACGCGAGCGCATCGTCTGCCTTCCCCGCGAAGACCTTTCGGCAGCCGTGACCAGAATCGTCCGCGACGCTGCTACGGAGTTGCCCGACAGCTGAGTTGAGCGGTTCCGGAATTGTGTCCCCGGTGCTGAACAATTAGATTGCCAGACCATCGACTATGCGTATTCGACTTGAAAAATGCAGCAGTGCACAAATATGACCTGAGGAGTCGGCTATGCAAACAACTCCCCTCTCTGCGCTAACAGCTGCTGTTGGTTCGATCTGGCTTCTATCAAGCTGGGCGACGACGCAGCCCACGCCCCCAACGACTGCAGCCACACCGGCCCGCATCACAGTGCTCTATGATGCCTTCGGTAAAGATACGACGATGACCAAGGATTGGGGCTACGCCGCGCTGGTCGAGATCAATGGCAAGCGCATCCTCTTCGATACGGGTGACGACGCGGCGGTACTTGCCAAGAATGTGAAGGCCAAAGGCGTCGATCTCACCAAGCTCGACTTCGTCGTGTTATCGCACCGCCACAGCGATCATGTGAGCGGATTGTCCTATGTGCTGAGTGTGAACCCGCACGTCAAGATCTACGCGCCCAAGGAAGGCTTTGGCATTTTTGGCTCCGACCTACCGAGTACGTTCTATCGCAAGGACGACTCACTACCCGCCGAGATGCGCTACTACAACGGTGCGCCGCCGGAGACCATGAGATTCGGCAGCCTCTTTCCCGGTGCCAATATTCAGTTGGTCGACAAGACCACGGAAGTAACGCCGGGCATCACGCTGATCGCCCTGATTTCCGATGCGCCGGGAACCAAGGAACTGAAGGAGCTGTCTCTGGCCGTTGACACGCCGGACGGCGTCGTGCTCGTGGTGGGCTGCTCTCATCCCGGCATCGAGGCTATTGTTGCTGAGGCTGTGAAGGTCAATCCGCACATTCACTTTCTCGCTGGCGGGTTCCACATGGTGGTGGCTCAGGATCCAGTCATCGAGAAGGTTGCGAACGCGCTGCATGACACCTACAAAGTGGATTTCATCGCCCCGGGCCACTGCACCGGCGAACCGACCTTCACCGCCCTGCACAAGGCGTTCGGTGATCGTTATCTCTATGCTGGTTTGGGGACCACGCTGAGTATGGGGGCAAACCCGCGCGCTGCATCGAATCAGGACGGCGCGCGTGTCCTGCACGACGGCGATTCCCGCAGCTACCGCACGTTACTCGCCCGGAGCGATGACCTGCATGAGACCGGCGTTAGCGTCGTGCAGCTCGCACGGATCCGGTAACGATCTGTTCAGCATCAGGTTCGTGATTACCCCGAACCGGCTTGATCGTTGCCGCTGTAGCTCCGCGGAGGGGGCTATCACTGTCAGCTTTGGACAACCGATTCAATCCGCTGAACTTCCGCTCTTGGCCTATTCTGTTGAAAAACTACTGAACGCTGCTGTCTTTTCAAGGTCTTAGTTTGTAAGACCGGCGGGAGGGAGAGCACCGGCATGATGGGAGAGCAGCGCGATAACCAACAGCGGCTGT
>JANWKL010000050.1 GCA_025451375.1 Steroidobacteraceae bacterium | reverse complement strand
TACACACAAGCACTAATACAGTGAAAATTGAATGACATAAGCCTAAAAAGCTGCGACCCAGCTCTCATCCTTGCACGACCTGGGCCGGTAATTCATGGCTTGTCGCCAGAAAGGGGCGCCGCGCCCGCTTTTGCGCCCTTCGCGTCCGGCTTCAGGGCATCGTAATAACGGTTTTCGCGCTGAAACACATCCCGGTCGATGGGCTGCAACACCTCATCCAGCAGACTGTTGGGCGGCTTGCCGGCCAGATCGCTCAGGTCGGAGCGCTTCCACGGCACGATGTACAGCACCTTCGGCAGCTCGCGGTTGCCGGTGATATCGGTCGTTTCCAGTTCCAGCCGGTCGGCGCCCTTGTGCGCGCGGCCGCTGTCCTGCCGCGGCTGGCCGGTTGCAGGCGCGCCGGCAGGTGCGCGCGTCGCGGCAGGTGTTGTGTTCCCGGGCGCGGTGACCGCCGGCGCTGCCGCCGCAGGGGATCCAGGGACGGTGGCGCTCACTCCCGGCTCGAGTTGATCGGGTCGCGGAATGTCGAGCGGACGCGGTGCGACAGCCGGCGTGGCGGCTGGCGCAGGCGCGACCGCGGACGGCGACGCCATCTCCTGGGACCACGCGCCGGCACAGAATGCGGCGCCCAGCAGCGCAAGACACAGAAGCGATGAGCTGCGATAGCGGCGCTGACTGCGCATGATCAGTTTCCTCCCTTTGCCGGGGTGGGAACCGCCGGTGCCGCGACGGGCGACGGCGCCTGCGCCGCCGGCGGTTTCACCGGCGCGATCCCCAAGCGCTGGTGCAGTTCAGCAATCCAGCCGCTGACCGGTTTGTCCTCGCCGCTGAGCTGCTTGTACTGCTCGAACGAGGTCAGCGCGCTGTGCGGATCGCCCAGATACAGATCCTGAACCACACCAAGATTGCGCCACGCCGGCGCGTAGCGCGGATCGGCCGCGATCGCGCCGTGATAGGAGTCTGCGGCGTCCTTGAATTCCCCGCGCATGCTCTGCGTGGCGCCGAGTTCCGTCCGGGCAACGGCATTGCCACTCTCGCGCGCTACCGCGGTCTTCAACAACTGTTCGGCCTCGGCAAGCTCGCCCTGCTTGCGCTTGATAAGCGCCACATTCACCAGGGGAGCTGCGTACTGCGGATACTGCAGCGCGATCTGTTTGAATTCCAGCTCCGCTTCATTCAGGTTCCCGCCCCGCATAACGTTCACGGCGCGCTCGAAATCAGCACGCGCCGCAGGTGACACCTCCGGGTGAACCGGCGCGGGCGCCGGTGCGCCGGTTGGCGCAACCGTTCCGGGCACCGCTACGGTTGCAGGGGCGGCAGCCGGCGGTGAGCTGCGCGTTACGGGCACCGCCGCGGCCGGACGCCTCGGTGCGCTGCCGCAGGCGCCAAGAGCGCCAAACACGAGGCACAGCGTCACGCCCCGCAGCGCCATGCGCACACCGCTATTCGAGGCTGGCAACGACATCCTGCCTTACCTCCGTTTTGCCGTAGCGCGCGGGCTTGAGCGCCGCCAGCGCCTGAAAACTCTTGTGCACCCATTCATCGTAGATCCCGGTCTGGGTGCGCGCGGTGTTGATCTCGTGGGCCTTGATCGCCTGTTCCTCGAAGGGGAACACCTGTTCCTCGAGGAGTGAGTTGTATTCCTCGAGCTCATCCCCCTTGAGGTTCGGCGGGCGCTCCGAATGCAACAGGTCGCTCGCGAGCGTCCCATACAGCTCCGCCATTTCATAAGTCGCGGCGGTGGTGACTTCCGCCACCTGGTACGCGGCGGCGCGCTTGTAGGCGTCCATCGCGGTCTCGAGGGCGTCGCGCTTGGTCAGGAGGCTCTTCTTCAACGGCACGGTCAGGCGCACACCCCGGAATTCGTCGCGCGGACGCTGCGCCAGCGCCAGCTGCGCTTTGGCCGCGAGGTAATGCGTGCGCTCGGTGCTGGCCGTGCCGGCCTGGGCATCGGCCTTGATGACTTCCTGGTACCAGTAGTCGCGCCGCACCGCGTCCCCGCTCTTGCCCGCATAGTCGGCCAGGCGCTGCCGGGCCTCTTCCGCATCGGCGAGTGGCGCAGGATTCGCCGCCACAAACTTCTCGAGCATCGAGATCGCCTTGGGGGTATTGCCGGCCTTCGCGTACAGGTCTGCTGACTGCATGAGCGCTTCGCGCTGTACGGAATGATCTTCCGCCGGGTTCGCGGCGATGCGTTCGAACTCCCCGGCGGCCTCGCCGGGGCGGTTGGCCGAACTGTAGGCTACCGCGAGCTTGCGCGTCACCTCGCGCTGCAGCTCGGCTTTCGGAAACTGCCGGCGAAAATCCTCGAGCACGCCGATAGCGCGATCCCATTGCTTGAGCGTGATGAGCTCGGCGGCCGCGTCGTATTGTGCATTGGCACGGATCTTCGAGTCAGGTGCCACGCGCGCCACGCGCAGGAAATCCTCCACCGCCCCGCCGCCGTCGCCCGCCTTCTGCTTCGCTTCGCCCTGTTTGTACACCGAGGCGGCGAGACGCTCGGTGAGGTCGGTGCGCATTTTCTCATCGCCGCCGGCAAGCGCGCGGGCCTGCACGAACGCGGGCTCCGCCTGTGCGTACTCGCCCGCGTCGAAATGCGCCTGCGCGATGATGGTCCAGGCGATACGTTGCTTGGCGGCGTCCACCGGCGGGGAGCGCGCGAGAATTGACTGCGCGACGCTGATGGCGCGCAGCCGGTCACCGCTGGCGAAGATCTCCTCCGCCGCCCGCGTAAGTACCCCGGCGCTGTCAGGGTGCTCGGGGAAGGTCTGGGCGAATTTCACACCCGAATCGGTGGCGCGTTTGTGCCAGGCCAGCTTGTCCGCGCCGGTCAGACTCTCTTCCGCTTTCTGGTAGCACACCAGTGCCGCATAGGCTGCGGTCGAGGACTTGTCGTTGCGCGGGTAACTGTAGGCCGTGTGCTCGTACTCGGTGGCGGCATCCTGGTACTGGTGTCCCTCGAAGAGCGCCTCGGCCAAGAGGTAGTTGGTGGCCGCTGAATCCGCTTCTCCCGGGAAGGACTTCAGATACGCCCGGTACCAGCGGGCGGCCTCCTGGTAGTCCTCGACCCGCTTGGACTTCTGGGCGGTGGCGTGGAAGTAGGTCGCGACGTCCTTGAGGTTGACCTTCAACTCCTCCACGACGCGTGGATGGTCGGCGCGCGTGCGGTCCTTCCAATACGGCGAATCGAAGTTGTAGCGCTCAACGAAGTCGTGCTTGGCATCGAGCACCAGCTGGCTGAAGCCGCCCTTGCCGTAGGCCTCGATGGCCGACATCGCCAGATCCGGCGCGTGATCGCTGTACGGGTCGCGGGCTACGTAGGCGCGATAGGTGGCGGCGGCGTCCTGGAAGCGCTGCTTGGCTACGTACAGATCGCCGAGTCGCGAGTACAGAAGCCACGCATACGGGCGATCGCCGTGGGTTTTCAGAAACTGCTCGAGGGTCGCCGCACCCTCGTTATAGGAGAAGGTGATGCTCATCACCCGCAGCGTGTCTTCGACCAGCTCGCGGTCGCCGCGCTTGAGGCTCTCGAGCCGCCGGCCCTTGGCAGACGTACCGAGTTCCTGATCGAGCACGGCACCGAAGGACGGCAGGCTCTCGAGCGTCTGGGACTGCTTGAAGAGCGACCAGCCGCGCTTGTACTGGCTTTGCTGATGAAACTCCGAGGGGCCGCGCTGGATAACGGCGGCGTAAGCACGTTCGGCCTCCGCATAGCGACGCGCGGAAAACAGGATTTCACCGCGCCGGAACTGCACCTCCTGCAGCTGTGGACTGGCGGGGTAGCGCTGCACGATGCGATCCAGAGTGGCCAGCGCCTGCTCGGGCTGGCCGGTGGTCTCGTAGGCGCGCGCCAGCTGGTAGAGCACCTGGTCGTTACGCGCGTAGTCCGGGTACGCCTTCAAGAGCGTCGTGTAGAGCCGGATTGCCTCGTTGCCCTGCAGGTCGGTGATGGTCACCTCCTGTTCCAGGCGTTGCATTTCACCGGCGTCGAGGTTGAGGTCCCCGAGGCGCCGCAGCGCTTCGGCGCGCAGTTTCGGGTCGGTGTTCTGCAGCTCAAGAAACCGCCGGTAATTCTCCATGGCGCCACTGACATTGGCGGCGGCCGCAGTGTCCTTGTGCACTTCGACCTTGTGCGTGGGCAGGTCGCCAATGGTCTGTGCCTGGACTGCGGGGACCGCGCCGCCGAGCAGCAGCGCCAGCGTCAGCATTCGGCGACGGAGCCGTGCTCTTGAGGCGTTCATCGCTGCGGCACCGGTGCCGGCGGCGCCGCATCCGGGATCGGCCCGGGAGCTGCGGCTGACTGCGGCTCGTCGCCCTTCTGCACCGGCGCCGGGGCCTTCGGATGCGCGGCGTTCTCAGAACTCGCTGCGCGGTCATACATCGAGGCGAGCGCGAAGCGTGCCTGGATCTGGTAAGCGGCCAGGCGTGCCTTCTGGTCGGTGAGCTCGCCAACAGCGATCCGTGCAAGGTAGGCGCTCTGTTTTTCCTGCGTGGCCGCGATGCGCACCTGGATGGCTGCGATGCGCCCCTTGAGGGAGGCGACCCGGGCCGCAAACTCCCCGGTGTTCGCCGGCATGCTGCGCAGGGCGCGCTGCACGCGGATCCAGCGGCTCTGCGCCTCGCGCAGCGTGAGGTCCAGATCCTTGAGGTCGCGCTGCACCTGCCACAGCCGCGCATTCCACGCATCTTCCAGACTCATCTGCAGCACGCCCTTCACCAGCGACAGGCGCTCGTGCAGCTCCGGGTTGTCGGAGGTTTCCGGTGCCCCACCCAGTGCCGCCTCCACCCGCCGCACGCGCGCCCACTGCGCACGCTCAGCGTCGGTACCGAGCGCCGCAACATCGTGCCGCGCCATGACGTCGCGCAGTTCATTCTGCAGCCCGACGTCGCGCTGCTGCAGATGATCGACGGCCCCCGAGGCGAGCAACGCCTGCGCGCGCGGTACGCGCTCAGCGTAGGCGCGATCGCGGGTATCGATCATGTCCTGGAAGGCCTCCATGCTGTCGCTCCAGTGCGCCAGCGTGCCCTGCAAAAACACCATGTCGCGGTAGTTCTTCAGTCCCTCCTGGAAATCGTGGCCGGCGAGCACCTGATACAGGTACCGCGACTCGGGCGCGTCCGGCAGTTCCTTCAGCTGCCAGAACCACCCGGCGCGCGGCGCGCGTTCACCGTCACGCTCCTGGTCCGCACCGAGCACGCGCTTGAGCATATCGCCCTGACTGATGCGGGTGATCGCCGCGTCCAGGCGCCCATCCTCGGTGTTGAAGGATTCGATCGCGCGCTCGTAGTAGTCGGCTGCCTGGGCATTGGCGTTGAGCTTGCCGAAGGCATATGGCACGGCCAGGTAGGATTCCTGCACGGCTGCGTCGAGGAGGTTGCGGTTGCGCAGCTCCATCCACGGCGTGAGCGCGCCCTGGTAATTCCCGAGTGCCGCCTGCGCCCAGCCGGTTCCGAGCAGCGCCTTGTCTGAATACGGCCCGTTGAGACGCACGCGCTCGAGTGCCGGCAGAGCCTTGGCGGGCTGATTGGCCTGCAGGAAGGCAAAACCAAGCGCCAGATCGGCGCGGTCCCGCAGCGCCAGCATCTCGGAGGTGTCGGCGATCATCGAACCGACGCCGGTCAGGAAGGCTTCCGCATCGGCAAGCCGCTGGGTACGCACCAGGGCGACACCGAGATTAAAGCGCGCGTACGCCGACCAGACCGACGACCCGCGCCAGCCCGACAACAGGCGGATCGCCTCGTCGAAGCGGCCCTCGTGCATCAGCACGTTGGCGAACAGGAGTTCCTTGCGTGCCTCAAGATCCGGGGACATCCGGCCGTTGATCCTGCGCAATGCCGCGTCCGCCTTGTCGAGGTAACCGCGCGCGTACCAGACCTGCGCCAGGTAAAACCACGCACGGTTGCGGACCCCGGTCGGCACATCGCGGGTGAGCAGTCGCTCGAAGAGCTCGCCCGCCTCGTTGTGCATACCAAGCTGCAGGTAGAGGCTGCCCATCAGAAGCTGGGCCTCCTCCTCGTGATGCGGCAGGCGCTGCCAGTGATCGTAAGCGAGCAGGCGCGCCAGCGCCTCGAACTGCTTGTCCTGGTAGTAGTAAAAGAGTGCGTCGCCGTAGTGCAGATCGCGGATACGCGTGACGGGGAGCTTCTCCGGATCGTGACGGCGGGCGCTCGCAGGCATGGCGCACAGCGCCGCACAGGCGGCGAGCAACAGCCCGCGGATGACGGCGGTCCGGGGCAGACGCCTACTCCCAGTCCTTGATCACGAATTCCGGCTGCAGCTTTTGCTGTTTGTCGTTGATCTTCAGCTCCAGGTACTTGGCCCCAACGCCCTTTTCGAAGCGCAGCGACGCGCCGCGCTTGTAGGGGCGGTCGTTCGGTCCCTGGCCGTTGAAATAAGCGACCAGCTCATGGCGCCCGACCTTGAGGTTACCCACATACAGGCGCTGCACCCCGCCCTTGAGCAGGGCCTGCACCTCGCGCGGCGTATACAGGTAGTTGATGACCTCCTTGTCATCGATCCGCAGCTGCACCGCATCCAACGCGAAAAAGTCCCCCACATCCATCGACAGGAACACCGCCACCTGGGTGTTGGCCGGGAACAGCAGTTCCTCTTCGAGGATGAACAGGTCCTTGTTGAGATCGACCGCGTCCTTCTTCAGGCCCTGAACCTCACTGTCCAGGCCGCGCGTATCGGCCTCGCCTGCGGGCGCAGGGGTGGCGGCTGCGGGGGCCGGTGCGCCCTGCCCGTCGGGCGGCGCGGCGAACGCCAGCGGCGCAGCACACAGTGCCAGACCTAACAGGATCACGAGACGGTTGTGCAACATGGTGGTTCCGTTCATTCATTCAGCAGCGCGCGCAGCTGCCGGAGGTAAAGTTCATCGCTCCTGTCGCTGAAGTCGCGCAGCACGTAGCGCACGGTGCCGCCGCGATCGATCAGCACAGTCATCGGCAGATTGTCGACGTCGTAAGCACGTCCCGCCGCCTTGGCAGGATCAAGCAGCATCGGGAAACCGACTTTCGCGCGCTCCGCGAACTCGCGCGAGCGCTTCGGATCGTCGTCGACGCCGATGCCATAAACCTTCAGGCCCGCGGAAGCGTAGGTCGCGAGGCTGCGATCAAGCGCCGCCAGCTGGGCACGACACACCCCGCAGCCGCCACTCCAGAAACTCAAGACCACGACCTCGCCGAGGTGCTCCCCGAGACGCACATTGACTCCGCTGACCGCGTGCAGCCTGAAATCCGGCGCCGGGTGGCCGATGAGCGCGTGCGGCGCCTGCGCGACCGCCGCCAGTTGCGGGCCGCCTGCCAGCGCGGCTGCGAACAGCCACGGCAGAACGAACGTGCGAGGAAAACGATCCTTGAACAATGGAAGCGACCTGGGCGCCAGTTAAGCGAGGGAAACTCGCACAGCGCGCTTCACACTGTCAACGCGGCTCGTGTGAAAACGAGCGGCGTGTGGCGCGCGTCGCCAGAGGGCGACGCGCGGGCGGGTGGCGTGGACGCCCCGCCCGCATAAGACTCACACGATCTTCTGCAACGCGGTCATGGCCCCCAGGGCGGCGGCGCCACCCAGACCCTGCATCGGGAACAGCGAGGTGAACTGCGCATCCGTGCCCAGCAGGCCCATGTAGTTGAGGATGATGAGCTCCGGAATCTGGTTCACGGAGTTGGCCGCGGGGCTGGAGCTCGTGACCACCGAGCCGTCGGCGCTGAAGTAGCCGATCTGCTGGCCGGCCGCCCCGTTGCGCAGCGCCGGGCGCCCGTTGGGGCTGTACACCAGGAACACGGTGGCCGCAACGCTCGAATTGTCGCCCTGCCAGCCGAGCTTGTTGCGGCCGGCCGTACTGGTGTCCACCATGCTGCTGGAGGAGAGCGAACCGTCACTCATGAGCTGCACCATCACGGGTGTCTTGCTGCGCGCAGCGTATTCGAGCACCGCGCCGATCATCTGGCCGGCCTTGAAATTGCGTGTCTCACCCGTGGCGCGGGAGCCGTCGTGATAGTCGTAGCCGCCCATGGAGATGGTGCCGGCGCCGGCGTAGCCGTCGATCACCAGCTTCATCACCGAGGCGGTCATCTGCGCGTCGTTGTCGTTCGCCAGCTGCGCCGCGGTGAAGATGCCATTGGTAATGTTCGTGTCCTGGGTCGGGTCAAGGCCCGCCGACCCCGCGTAGAAGGTGTTGGCCGTGTTGGCTGCCTTGACGTAGGCGCAGCGCACCTGGTTCTTCAGCGCCGGATCGGCATTCACCCCTTGAGTGACCTGCGCGCCCGGGGCATAGAGTTCGATACCCGGGGTCGAGCCGCTCGGGTTGCTCAGCACACCCGTGAACTCGGTGCCGCTGGACGCGGCGCCCGCGTACGCGGCCGTGCCGGTGCTGATGCGGGCCGCCGACTGGAGCTCCGCGAGCGCCAGGGGATCGGGCGCCCCACCCGGGGAGGGCGGGGCCAGGGCGACCGCATCCGATGGCTGCTGGATGGTTGCCGGTTGCCAGGCCGGGTTGATGGTGTACATCAGCGCCTGCGAGTTACCGCCAGACGTCGATGACTCGGTGCCGACGAGTGGCGTCACGCTGCCCATGGCGCCGCCGGCGAAGGCAGCCCCCGCCTTGTAGATGCCGTAGATCGGGTTGGTGGTATTCGACTGCGTATCGTTCTGCGACATCGCCGGGATGACCGCGCCGTTGACGTTTGCGAGGGTCGTGGCACTCGCCACGCTCATGATACCGCGCAGAATGGCGCCGTCGGAGTGCCACAAGAGTCCGAGTGCGCTGCTGATGTTTGCGCTCGAACTCGGCACCATGTTGCCCGGCACGCCGAGCTTGCCGTATCCGGCCACTGACAGGAAGTTGGCCTGGCCGCCCTGTACGCCGACCAGCGCCTCGGAACCGACGAGGTTGGCGCCTCCCGCGAGATCGAAGCAGATGTATCCCAGCCCGCCACCGCCGTTGGGGACATTGCACTGAGTGTTGGCCCTAAGCGGCAGGATGTCGGCGTCGAGCCCAGGCCCACCAGCGGCGCGCGCGTTCTGCGACTTGAGGAGCCCGCCGAGCCAGGCGGACCCGATCACCATGCCCTGGGCGCCGAGGTAGCCGGCGGCGAGAAAGTCGCGGCGGCTCACCGGGCGCGGATGATTCTCGTGCCGAAACGGGGTACCCGGCGGATGCGGCTTGGGGGGCTTCTTACGGATAATCATTTGCAGTTACTCCTCAATGCCCATCACTGCACGGTGACGGCTGCGCTGCTGAGCGTCGCGGTGCAGGCCGCGACGATCGCCTGCGACACGGTCGCGTTGACGCTGATTGCCGGCAAACCGTTGACGGCGGTGCCCGCAATACGCTGCAGCAACGCGTCCGACTCATTCACGATGGCGGCGGAGCTGGCGGGCGAGACGTTGCTGCCTACGGCGTTGGTAGCGAGTGCGCTCGTAATCGTCTGCCGCAGCGCAGCCCCCTGCAGCGCAGGGTTGGCGGCCTGGCCCAGGCTGCCTTCGATACCGGCGCCGCCGAAGAACGCATCGCGCAGCCCCGGGTTTGCCAGCATCTCGCGGCAGTACGTGTTGGCGAGCGAAGACATAGCCGTTTGCTGCGAGGACACGAAGGCGCCGATCTGCGAGCCCGCCGGCAGCGACTGCTGCGAGGCGTGGTACATCGACTGCACCGCCGTATCAGTGACGGAGGACACGCCAGTGATGCGCGACAGGGTGTTGTTGAAGCGCTCGAAGCTCATGACGCCGTAATCCGCCTGCGGGATAAGGCTCGGCACCGGGGCCGTCGGCACTCCCGGCGGATCGACAAAGGCGTGCGCGTGGCTTCCCATCTGGTCAAAGGACAGGAAGAACAGGTCGTTGGCCGAGCCGAGCTGTACCGGGACGACGGTCCCGAGGCTCGACAGCAGCTGACCGTTGCCGGCCGTGTAGCTCGCGCCGCCGACCGAAGCATTCACGGTTGCGAATGACTGAGCCGCGGGCGCGAG
This sequence comes from Steroidobacteraceae bacterium, assembly GCA_025451375.1. Lineage (GTDB taxonomy): Bacteria > Pseudomonadota > Gammaproteobacteria > Steroidobacterales > Steroidobacteraceae > 13-2-20CM-66-19. The sequence goes on along the minus strand of JANWKL010000050.1, from coordinate 3,081 downwards.
CGAGCCATTGACGCCAATGCGGATGCCGCTGATGGGCAGATTGGCTGGCACCGTCGCCTTCGGATCCAGGCTGATGAACTTCGGCTGATCGAAAAGGTAGGTGTAGTTGTCGTACTGGCTCGCCTGGAAAAGGATGTACGACTGGGACACGCCCGAGAGCGCGCTCACGCCGAACAGCAGGTAGTAACGCTGGCCCACACCGGCGGCGAAGTTCTGCTGAATCTGCGCCGCCGTGAGTGCACGGTTGTGGATAGCGACGAACTTGATGTCGCCCAGCCACGGACGCTGACCGGTGGTTTCGTTGCCGAGCACCAGCGCGAAGGTGCTGTCCCAGTTGGCGAACGTGCCGCCCTTTGAAGGGTCCATGTCCCCGGTAAAGACACCGTTGACGTAGAGCTTCTGGCCGTTTACCGGATCGTAGGTGAGGACGATGTGCTGTAGCGCAGCCTGCGCGGCGCCATTGGTAGTGGTGGTTACGAGCGGCGGCAGGCCGGCGGTGTTGGTAGCGCTCGAGCGGGTGAGCCCCTCGTACTGCGTGGCGGCCTGGCCGAGCGTCACGTTGCGCGTGGTGTTGCTGCCGGAGTAACTCACGATCCAGGCGTTGGTCTGGGTGACGTTCGCAGGCGCGGCCCACGCCTCGACGGAATACTCGCCCGAGGACTGGATCATTGAGGCCAGCTTCTGGCTTACGCCGGTGGAGGCCTGTGCCGAGCCTCCCGGCCCGATGATGATGCCCCAGCTGCTGTCCCAGGTGACATTGCCGTACAGCGTCAGGTCCGCTTCGGGCGTGACGCCGCTGGTGTCAAAGGCTGTACTGCCCTGGCCGGTCTCGAACATGTACTTGGCGATGACGTTCGCGTCGTAGCGGTTGCCGCCAGCGGCAATGGTGCCCTGGGTGAGGGTGACTGCGTTCGAGACCACCATCGTGGGATCGATCTGCGTAGTCGGGATGCCGCCGGCGAAGTTGGTCAAGGCCGTCAGCATCGCGGCAGCGCTGCCCGGGCAGTCCGGAGCGCCACCGGAGGACGGCGTCGCCCAGCAGTGGTGCAGGTCCTGCGCGAGGCGCTGGTAGAAGCGCGACAGGTTCGGCGTCGCGAGGTTGATCTTCGGCTGGGCCGCGATGTACGAACCCGAGGGGTTGGAAGCGTCGGCGAAATACGGCTGCTGCGCGCTCGCGGAACTGGGCGTGTGGCAGCCGGAGCAGAACTGTGTCAGAAGGTTGAATACCGGGGCATACCCCGTCGGGACCGGCGGGGGAAATTGCTTGCCGCCACCGGGAGCCTGCACCGGCGGGGCAACCAGAGTCACCGTCGAGGTCGACGAGGATCCGGCGCCGATCCAGTTCTGGATCCACACCAGCATGGTGGCCGCGCAGGCTGACGGGTCAGATACCCAGCAGTTGTGACCGCCGCCGACCTTCATGACCAGCTCCGACTGGCTGGCGTTGGTCAGATTCACCAAGGGGCCCGCGGCCTGGTAGGCGAGGTTGACGTCGTCGGTGCGCGCGAACATCGGCGACTGTCCACCCTGGTGGTGACAGCCGCCGCAGCGGTCCGACGGAATCACGTTCTGCCACAGGGCCTCTTTGAACGCCTGCACGTCGGCGTTGGCGGGCGCGGGACCCGAGTAGTTCTGCGCCGAATTGGTCGGCGCCGAGGACACCTGGTTGACCTGCGTCGCGGCGCCGCCGCTGCAGGCGGCGAGCGCGAGCAGCGCGACCCCGGCAACGAGTGCGCGGCAACTGCGCGTCATGACCTGCAAGCTCATTAGGGGCTCCCTGTTCATGGCGGCTCCTTCAAGAGCCCGGGCAGGCGGCAGCGGACTGCTGGAACACAGTCTTCAGGTGGTAACCGCCGGAGGTGAAACTGGACGTGATGTTGCCGACAGTCGCGATGTCGGCGGCGCTCACCGGCGCGCGGAAGCACACCGCCTGAAACACCTTGGTGACCTGGCATTGGGCGAAGGTGGCGCTCGACTCGAGCTCCATACCCAGGGACTTGGCGCCGTTGCCGCTGCCCGGCAGCGCATTGGACCAGCCGAGCACGGTGTTGGGACCTGAGCGCCAGCGGTTCGACCAGCTGTCATCCGGGGTCACGAACCCGAATGGGAAATTGGCCGCATTGATCAGGTATTTCGGCTGCACCTGGCCGGGCGTGTACTGCATCGTGCCGGTGTTGGTGACCGCACCAGCGGTGCCGGCGAAGTTGTAGTACGCGAACGCCTGCACCATCGGATCCATACCGCTGTGGCATCCCACGCAGTTGTTGAGGAAGATACGGGCGTCGCCACCCGGTGAGCGCGACACGTCCTGCCGAATCCGGTCCGACGGACGCGTGGGATCCATGAGCGTCGGCATGTCGTTGCAGAAGTGATTGATCATCGTGAAACGGAACATCGCACGGTTGGTGCCGTTGATGAAGAAGGCGGACTCGGCGCCGTAGGTAGTGAGTACACCCGCGGTCGCTGCGGTTGGTGTGCCGTAGGTCCCGGACTGGGTGGTGCGCGTCAGCGTCGCACTGAGGTCCACGCCGTTGGCTTCGGCCGTCGCGTAATGGGCGTTACTGGAGTTGGAAGGCGCCGGCAGGCCCGGCGAGTTGACGGTATAGAGGATGTCGTCCGACAGCAGCGTGTTGAATGGCAGGTCCTCGCGCACCATGCCGATCACGGTGGCGGCGTAGTCATTGAGCGGGGCGAATACCGTCTGATCGCGGTTGGTCCAGGGAATGACCAGATTCTTGAGCGTCACGTTGTAGAAGGTCGGGGCGTTGCATACAGTGCCCTGGCAGGCCGTGACGTAGGCTGCGGCAGCGAGCAGTCCGTTTTGGCCCCCGCCCGCGTTCTGCATGGCGGCGAGCATCGCCTGCATGTCCTGCGCCGAGGGTGGAACGCCCGCGATGCGCTCATAAATGCGCTTGACCTGCTCGGGCGGACCAGCAAGCGCCGCGTTGCCGAACGCAGCGAACAGCAGCACGCCCAGGGCGAGGTGCGCCGCCAGGCGGCGCCTGCTGCGCGAATTCGCTTTTCGATTGTCAGTCATGACACTCATGGCGCTGGTTCACTCCCGAAATTTCCGGTGCGCGG
>JANWKL010000049.1 GCA_025451375.1 Steroidobacteraceae bacterium | reverse complement strand
CGCGCCTTTGGCCGGCGGAAACGGAACTACTGTCCGCCGAAATCGCTTCTAAGCGATTTCAGCCCATGAATTAGTCTCATCGACTACGGGTGCTGCGCATATGGCTGACGACACTCCCCGCTCCTGGAAAACCGAGCGCGACGCCGACGGCATCGCCTGGCTGACCTTCGACAAGCCGGGCACCTCTGCCAACGTGCTCTCCGCCGCCGTACTCGTGGAGCTGAATGCGGTGCTCGCTGCGCTTACGCAGAACCTGCCGCGCGGGGTGATCGTAGTCTCAGCCAAGAAAAGCGGCTTCGTGGCCGGGGCGGACATCAAAGAGTTCACGAACCTCGCTGATGAGCAGAGCGGCTACCAGCTGATCCGGCCAGGACAGCAGGTATTCGACCGCCTGGAGGCGCTGCGCTGCCCGAGCGTCGCCGCCATACACGGCTTCGCGCTCGGCGGCGGCCTGGAACTCGCGCTCGCCTGCCACTACCGGGTGGGCGTTGCCGATGAGCGCCTCTCGCTCGGGCTGCCGGAAGTGATGCTGGGGATCCATCCGGGGTTCGGCGGCACGGTGCGCTCGGTGCGCGTCGCCGGGGTTCGTGCGGCCATGCAGATGATGCTCACCGGGAAACCGGTGCGCGGCGAGAAGGCCCTGCAGCAGGGTTTTCTCGACCGGCTGGTGCCGGAGGCTGAGCTGCGCACGGCCGCGCGCGCGCTCGTACTGAATCCACCACCGCGTCACCGCCCTGCCTTTGCCGAGCGGCTCCTGAGTTTCGCGCCGGTGCGCCCCTTCGTGCGCGGCTCGCTCGTCAAGCAGGTTGCGCGGCGTGCGCCCCGGGCACACTACCCGGCGCCCTACGCCATGATCGACCTGTGGTCACGCTACGGCGCGCACGGCGCGCGCGCATACGAGGCCGAGGCGCGCTCGATCGCGCATCTTTTCACTACGCCGACTTCGCGCAACCTGGTGCGCGTGTTCCTGCTGCAGGACCGCCTGAAGGCCGGTGGCAGCAAGGCCGGCGCGCAGGTAAAGCACGTGCACGTGGTGGGTGCCGGTGTCATGGGAGCGGATATCGCGGCATGGTCGGCGCTGCGCGGCTTTACCGTCACGCTGCAGGATCGCGCCATGGAGTTCATTCAGCCCGGACTTGCGCGCGCGGCTGAACTGTTCGACAAGCGTGTGCGGGATCCTGCGAAAAATGCCGCCACCCGCGCCCGGCTCACCGCTGATGTGGACGGCGCGGGTGTCCCGCAGGCGGACGTCGTGATCGAGGCGATTTACGAGAATCTCGAGGCCAAGCAGGAACTCTACGCGCGCCTCGAGCCGCGCATGAAGCCCGGCGCGCTGCTCGCGACCAACACCTCGAGCATCATGCTCGAACCCCTGGCGGCGAAACTCGCACGACCCGAGCGCCTCGTCGGTCTGCATTTCTTCAATCCGGTGGCGCTCATGCCGCTGATCGAGATCGTGCGTGCCGCCGCTACCGAGCAGTCTGCGGTGGAGACGGCAACTGGATTCGCACGCCGCATCGACAAGCTGCCGCTGGAGTGCCGCAGTGCGCCCGGCTTCATGGTGAACCGCGTGCTCACGCCCTACATGTACGAAGCCATGCTGTGCGCCCAGGAAGGCACGCCGCTCGAGCTCATCGACAAGGCGGCCACCGATTTCGGCATGCCGATGGGACCCATTGAACTGGTCGACGTCGTGGGGCTGGATGTCGCATCGCACGTTGGGGAAATCATTGCGCGCGAGTTGTCGCGGCCGGTGACCCAGATCACGCGGCTGAATGAACTGCTCGCCGCAAAAAAATTCGGCCGCAAGAGCAGCGAAGGGTTCTACCGGTGGACTGATGGCAAAGCGGTGAAGCCGCCGGCGGGCGCCGCGGTGCCGCCGGCCGACCTCACCGACCGGATGGTGCTGGTGCTGGCGAATGAATGCGTCGCCTGCCTGCGCGAGGGCGTAGTGGCGGATGCCGATCTGGCCGACGCGGCGGTGCTGTTCGGCGCCGGCTTCCCGCCGTTTCGCGGCGGCCCCCTCACCTACGCCCGCGCCCGCGGGATCGCCGTGGTCGTAGCACGGCTGAACGAACTCGCAGCGCGATATGGCGCACGTTTTCAGCCAGACGCCGGCTGGCAGATGCTCCTTAACGCTTAGGCGGCGTGACCTGCGTCCAGGGAGCACCGCGGACGCTGTGCTACCATCAAAGTTATATCGCAGTGCAGCAGAAACCCTGACGAATTCAATGGCTCAGCCGCAAGAAACCTCCGACGGCCAGGAAGCTGCCTCAGTGCAGCTGCTGCGGACGTTCGCGCCGCTGGATGGCATGAAACGCGAAAACCTGGCGGCGCTGGTGCGCAAGGTCAGCGTGCGCACCCTGTCCGCAGGACGGGCACTGTTTTCACAAGGGGACACCGACAAGCGCACGTTGTGGCTGGTGAGCGGCGCACTGGAAGTCAGCGGCATCGACCGCAGTGTCACGGTGCTGCGCGGCGGCACACCCGAGGCGCGCAACGCCCTGGATCCCCACAGTCCGCGCCGCAGCACCATGCGCGCGATCGAAGAAGTCAGCTACCTCGCAATCGATTCGGACCTGCTGGACGTCATGATCACCTGGGATCAGACCGGCAGTTACGAAGTCGAGGAATTGCAGGCGCAACTGCAGAACGCCGGCTCCGAAGACTGGATGACGACGCTCCTGCAGACCAACGCCTTCCACCGCATCCCGCCGGCTAACATCCAGGCGATTTTTCAGCGCCTGCAGCGCTTCCCGTGCCGCGCCGGCGAGGTGGTGATCAAGCAGGGTGAAGAAGGTGACTTCTTCTACATCATTGTTCAGGGCAAGTGCACGGTGACCCGCGAGACTCCCATGAGCCGCGAGGGCATCAAGCTCGCGGAACTCGGGGTCGGCGACACCTTCGGCGAAGAGGCGCTGATCGCCGAAGCCAAGCGCAACGCGACCGTCACCATGCTGACCGACGGGGTGCTGATGCGCCTGAACAAGCAGGATTTCCGCGAATTGATGAATGAGCCGCTGCTGCAGTGGGTAACCCCGGAACGCGCCACCGAGATCACGGCCGGCGGCGGGCGCTGGCTCGACGTGCGTCTGCCGAGTGAGTTTCAGAACCTCGCCATCGAGGGCGCGCTGAATGTCCCCCTGTACCTGATCCGCCTCAAGCTCTCGACGCTCGATCGCACCAAGCCCTATGTCGTGTACTGCGACACCGGCCGGCGCAGCTCTGCCGCGGCCTACATCCTGGTGGAGCGCGGCTTCGACGCCTTCGTCCTCAAGGGTGGGGTGAGCAATGGCAGTCTGCCGCTCACGCGTAACGGGGCTGCGGAAAAACCCTGACCGCCCCGCCGCCGGCTTCGGCGGCATCTCACATGGTATGAGTCGGCTTATCGCCTGAGAGTGCGCCAGCCAGGTACGTCTCGATTCTTTTCTGGGTCTGGCCGCGATCCTGCTCGCTGAACTGCACGCCAATGCCGGCGGTGCGTTTGCCCTGGTTGCCCTGCGCACCTTTCGGCGTCACCCAGATGACCCGTCCCGCGACCGGCAGCTTCTCGTCCTCGCCCATGAGATTCAGGAGCATGAACACCTCATCTCCCAGGCGATAGTTACTGTTGGTGGGAATGAACAGGCCGCCGTTCTTCACGAACGGCATATAGGCCAGGTACAAGGCGCTCTTGTCCTTGATGGTCAGGGTCAGAAGACCCGGTTTGTTCGCAGCGGTTCGCAAATTCCTGTCCCCACCCACACTGGCCGGCCGTGCATTCATCCTTGAACCTCGCGGGCGCCCGCCTGAGCGGCCGTCAACCGCCTGAAAAGAACCTCAAGGGCGAGGCCCTTGTTCAAGGGTGCGTCGATCGCTGCACGCATTTCCCGTACCCCGTCCATGAGCCCGAAGAGCTCGCGTATATTCAAGAACGTATTGCCCGCTGACAAGTAGGGGGCGCTCCGCACTTCTGTTAACTGGCGTTCGCCGCCTTGTGCCCTCCGAATGCGTTCTGTGAGCCAGTTCTCAAAGCACAAGAGGCGCAGCGCAGGCGCTGCACGCGCCCAGCGCTCGGCCGTGGTCACCGGATCCGCGCTGCCGGCAACCAGCGCATCCAGCGTGCGGCGGCTGTCCGCACCGATCTCGGCAAGCTCCTCGGCGTCGCCCTGGATGAGCAGCATAGGCGCCTCACCGAGGGCATCGAGCGCCGCATTCCAGTCACCCGCTCCCCTGGCCGCGGCCAGCCAGCTTAAGCTCTCGGCCCGCTGCGGCGCGCGTATGCGCAGGCGCTGGCAGCGGCTGCGGATCGTGGCTGGAAGACGCGACGGCTGCGTTGCGACCAACACCAGGAGTGTAGTCCCCGGTGGTTCCTCAAGGGTCTTCAGGAGCGCATTCGCAGCGAATCGATTGAGCGCGTCGGCCGGCGTGATGACCCCCACCTTATAGCCGCCACCGTGGCTCTTGAGGGCAAGATCGGCCGCGAGCTCGCGGACCTGGTCGATCTTGATCTCGCGTGACTCGTCGACGAGGCTCACCCAGTTCAGATCCGGATGCTGCCGCGCGGCCACCCGCCGGCACGCGGTGCAATGGCCGCAGGGCGCCCGGGCGCGCTCCTGGCACAGCACCAGCTGCGCGATCCACGCTGCGAGCCACTCCCCGCCTGCGCCCGGGGCTTCGTGGATGAGGAGTGCATGCGGCAGGTGATCGGCGCTGGCGGCCTGCGACAGCGCCGCCGTGAGGGTTGCCGTCCAGCGCGGCGTGGGTAAAGCCGCAGGCTGGCTCACGCAACCGTCTCCTTGTGAACCAGACCGCTCAAGGCCGCGCTGACCGCGCGTTCGACCTCGGCGAGCGGCGCCAAAGCATCCACCACGCGGAACCGGTTCGGTTCTGCCTTCGCCAGCGCGAGATAGCCGGCCCGCGCCTTTTCGAAAAAGCTCACCGTCTCGGCCTCGAAGCGATCGGCGTTCGAGCCTGAGCGCCCGCGGGCGCGCGCCAGCCCCGCCGCCGCGGGCAGATCAAAAAGCAGCGTGCAGTCAGGTTCCAGTTCAGGGTGCACGGCCGTGGCGAGGGTATCGAGAAGCCGCGGATCGACACCCCGTCCACTGCCCTGGTAGGCGCGGGTCGCGTCCGTAAACCGGTCGCATATGACCCATTCCCCGCGCGCGAGCGCCGGCAGAATCACGTTCTGCACATGCAGGGCGCGAGCGGCGAACATCAGCAGCGTCTCCGTGACCGGCGATACCGCCTCCCCGCCACGCTCGAGTGCAATCTGCCGGATGCGCTCGGCGAGCGGCGTGCCGCCCGGCTCGCGGGTCGCAAGCGCCGCCACGCCCTGCTCCCGCAACCAGCGCAGCACGAACGTCGCAGCGGTCGTCTTGCCAGCCCCCTCGATGCCCTCGAGGGTAATGAATCGGCCGCGGTTCACGGCTGGCCGGCGGTCGGCTGTGGGTTGTGCTGCGGCGGGTGGCGCAGCCGCGCAAGATACGTCTGCACCGCAGCATTATGCTCTTCCAGTGTTGCGGAGAAATGGTGGGCGCCGTCGCCGAGCCCGGTCGCCACGAAATACAAGGCGTCGGTCGTCGCCGGATGCATTGCCGCCATGAGCGACTCGCGGCCGGGCAGCGCAATCGGGGTGGGCGGCAATCCCTCGCGCGTGTAGGTGTTGTAGCGGGTGTCGGTGGTGAGATCGCGTGTATGGACGTAGCCGTCGTACCGGTCGCCGAGTCCATAGATCACGGTTGGGTCGGACTGCAGGCGCATGCCCTTGCGCAGCCGGTTGACGAAAACACCGGCGATGAGCGCACGCTCAACCTTCAGCGCGGCTTCCTTCTCCACGATGGAGGCGAGAATCAGTCCCTGGTAAGGCGTATCGAAGGGCAGCTCCGGCGCGCGGGCCGCCCAGGCCGCACCGAGCACGCGCTGCATGCCCTGGTAAGCCAGTTCCAGGATGACCGCGTCGGTGGTGTTGGCGGCGAAACGATAGGTATCCGGAAAGAACTCCCCTTCCGCGCTCACATCCGGATGCCCGAGGGCGCTCATGATTTGCGCTGGCGTCTTGCCCTTCAACGTGTGGGTAACGTGGGGGTGCTGATCGAGTGCTTCGAGGAACTCCGCGAACGTCGCGCCTTCGACCACGGTGATCTGGTCGAGGACGACCTTGCCCTCCTCGAACAGCGCAACGATCTGTGCAGGGCTGGCGCGGGCGGGAACCTCGTACACTCCCGACTGCATGCGCGGGTGAGCGCCGCGCAACCGCAGATACCAGATTGCCGCGCGGCAATTGCGCACGGCGCCGAGCTTCTCAAGCTCGGTGAGCACCGCGCGCACGCTCGCGCCCGGGACGACCTCAATGCGCACCAGTGATGTGGCGGGACCGGGCTCCTGGAATTCACGCTGCAGCCAGAAATATCCGCCCGTTGCCGCGAGGCCGAGCAACAGCAGGAGCGCGAGCATGACGCCGAGCACGCGGCCGCGCGCCACCCTTGCCGGACTAACCGCCACGAGCCGCATCCTCATGGAATAAACGTCTCAGACCCGCTTGCAGAGCGCGCGTTACCGGTCCCGGCACCCGCGACGCGCCATCCAGCTCCCGCACGGGCTGTATGCCAATCAGGGCATTGGTCACAAAAAGTTCCTCTGCGCTCTCGACATCGGCGGCGTGCAGCGTGCATTCCTGCGCCGCGATGCCCGTCGCCGCGGCCACCTGCAGTACGGCGCGGCGCATGACGCCTGCGACACCGCAGCGATCAACCCGAGGCGTCTGCAGCAGGGAGTTTCGCACGGTGAACACATTGGTCATGGTGCCCGAAACCAGGGTCCCGCCGCTGGTGTACATGAGCGAGTCAGCAATGGTGGCATCGGTCCATTCGCGCCGCGCCAGCACCTGCTCCAGGCGATTGCAGTGCTTGATTCCCGCGAGCGCGGGATTTTCTGCGAGGCAGGTCGTCGCAGTCCGAACCCGCACCCCTTCCCTCGCGAGTTGTGGATCTTCTGCAGGCCAGGGAAACCTGAGCAGAATGCGATTCGCCGTTTCCGCGCCGCTCACAGCGTACCCTCGCGCCAGCGCGTTTCCCCGGGTGAGCAGCAGCTTCACGACCGCACGCGGGGCCTGGGCGGCCAGCGCCGCGACCTCACCGCGCAGCAAGGCGGTGTCGGAAATGGCGATCCCAAGGCGGCGGCAGCCCTCGCCCAGTCGCTCCAGATGCAGCTCGAGGAGCCGCGCATGGCCGGCCGTGCAAGCGATAGTCTCGAACAGGCCGTCGCCGTAGTGCAGGCCGCGATCCAGCGCCGACACTTCGCGGAGCGCGCGGCCATTCACCAGAATGGCATCCGGCGCCGGCATCTAGCCGCCCCCCAGTGCCGCCAGCAGACCGCGCGCCTTGGCGCGGGTTTCCTCGAGTTCAGCTTCGGGATCCGAGTCGGCAACGATGCCCGCGCCAGCGCGAAACGTGAGTTCCCCGCCATTCAAGGTCATGGTGCGGATGAGGATGTTGAGATCAAGGTCGCCGCCGCGAGTGAGGTAACCGAGGGAGCCGGTGTAGGCGCCGCGCCCCACCCCTTCCAGTTCCGCGATGATCTGCATGCAACGAAACTTCGGACACCCGGTAATGGTTCCGCCTGGAAACACCGCGCGTAACGCCCCGATGGGCGTTACGTCCGCGCGCAACCGGCCGCTGACGTTGGAGGTGATGTGGTGCACGTGTGTGTAGGACTCAATGGTCATGAGTTCATCCACGCGCACCGTGCCCGCCTCGCATACCCGGCCGAGGTCATTGCGCTCAAGGTCGATGAGCATGATGTGCTCGGCGCGCTCCTTGGGGTGGGCCGCGAGCGCGCTCATCTCGCCGGGATCTCCACCGGGCGTGCGGCTGCGGGGCCGCGTTCCGGCGATGGGACGCGTGTCGACATTGCGCCCGCTGACCCGCACCAGCCGCTCCGGAGAGGAACTCAAAATCGAAATTCCCTGTCGTTGCGCGAGGGCGGCGAAGGGTGCCGGGTTGGCCGCGCACAGACGCTCATAGACGGCACTGGCCGCATCAGCGTTGATGCGGATCTCCCACGGCCGCGACAGGTTGGCCTGGTAGATGTCCCCGGCGCGGATGTATTCCTTGGCGCGGTGCACGCGGGTGAGGAAGGCCTGCGGGTCTTCTTCGCGCGCAGCTCCGTGAAGCACCAGCGCGGGATTGACCGCGGTGGAAAGCGCGGCGGCCACGTCTGCCAGCAGCTCCTCGAGCGCATCCGCAGCGTCATGCTCGGCGACCGCCAGCGCCCGCGCGCGCGTGAAATCGTAGATCAGCGCAGCGCGGGTACGCACCGCAAAGGCCGCCCAGGGGAGCGGTGTCTGCGGCAGGGTAAGATGCGGCTCAATCTCGCCGGCGAGCTCATACCCGAGGTACAGCGCCCAGGCCCCGGCAAAGCGCAGCGGTCCGGATGCGTCTGCTTTTGACGCGCTCGCGTCAGATGCCGCTTCGCGGCGCCACCACTCATCCAGCGCCTCAAGAAAAGTTGCGCCGTGGGCCGTGAACCCCTGCGCCTGAAGACGCCCGTCGCGGTGCAGGATGAGCGCCGCACGGGGCGCGGCAAACAGCACGCTCATCGTACCCAGAGCGCCGGTGGCAACGCTTTCGAGGAGCAACGGATAGCGCTCGGGCGCCCGCGCCGCGATCTGCCGCAGCAGTCGCGGCGGGATGTCGAGCTCGCGAACGAGAGGTGCGCGCGTGGCGATCGGCCTGCTTTGCGAGAAAGGGCTAGGCGCTGAAACGGCGGAAGATCAGCGAGCCGTTGGTGCCGCCGAAGCCGAAGGAGTTTGAAAGACTGACATCAATCTTCATGCGCCGCGCGGTGTTGGGCACGTAGTCGAGGTCGCAGTCAGGGTCGGGCGTGCGGTAATTGATGGTCGGCGGCGCCACGCCGTCGCGGATGGCAAGCACCGAGAAAATGGCCTCCACCACGCCGGCAGCGCCCAACAGGTGCCCGGTCATCGACTTGGTGGAACTCACGGCAACGCGCTTGGCGTGATCCCCGAAGGCGCGCTTCATGGCGACGGTCTCGGCCTTGTCGCCGAGCGGCGTCGAGGTGGCGTGCGCGTTGATGTAGTGCACGTCGCTGGGATTGAGCGTCGCATCCCTCAACGCGTTCGCCATGGCGAGCCGCGCGCCCTCCCCGTCCTCGGGCGGTGCGGTTATGTGATAGGCATCCCCGCTCATCCCAAAGCCGACGAGTTCGGCGTGAATATGCGCGCCGCGTGCGCGTGCGTGCTCCAGTTCCTCGAGCACCATGGCGCCGCCACCGTCGCTCAACACGAAGCCGTCACGGTCCTTGTCCCAGGGGCGACTCGCCTCGCTCGGCGCATCATTGCGCGTCGACAGCGCCTTCGCCTGACCAAAGCTGCCGAGGCCGCAGCGGGTGGTGGCCATCTCGCCGCCACCGGCGACAATCACGTCCGCATCCCCGTACTGAATGGTGCGCATCCCGAGCCCGATGGCATGGGTCGAAGTGGTGCAGGCCGTGACGATCCCGAGGTTCGGGCCCTTGAGGCCGTAGCGGATCGACAGATGCCCGGCAATCATGTTGATGATGGTTGCGGGCACGAAGAACGGCGAGATCTTGCGCGGATTGTTCGCCTTCAGATAATCGCCGTACTCCGCCTCGATGGTCCCGAGTCCGCCGATGCCCGCCCCGCACACCGCGCCGCAGCGCGTGGCGTCGGCCTTGGAGAAGTCCAGCCCCGAATCGGTGACAGCCTGCACGCCGGCGGCCACGCCGTAGTGCATGAACTCGTCCATGCGGCGCGCTTCCTTGGGCGGGATGTACTGGCTGACGTCAAAGTCTTTGACCGCGCCGCCGAAGCGCACCGGAAACGCTGACACGTCAAAGCGCGTGATCGGCGCAATGCCGCTCTCGCCCTTGAGGACGGCATCCCATCCGGACTGAACGGTGCTGCCGACCGGCGACACCAGCCCGAGCCCCGTTACGACGACGCGGCGCTTGCTCACGACATACCTGTAGGCGCCTTGACTGTCCTGCTCAGGACTTACTGCGGCGCTCGTTGATGTAGTCGATCGCCTGGTGAACGGTCGTGATCTTCTCGGCGTCCTCGTCCGGGATTTCGATTTCGAACTCCTCTTCGAGGGCCATGACCAGCTCGACTGTGTCGAGTGAATCGGCTCCCAGGTCGTCAACGAACGAAGCGTCGTTCGTGACCTGCTCCTGTTTGACGCCCAGCTGTTCGGCAACGATGGCTTTGACCTGCTGCTCAACAGTGCTCATTAGCGGTTGGTCCTTGTGCTTGAAAAAATAGGTTTCCGACGTCGCGTACCCCACGTAGGGCGACAGCGGGCGCGGTATTGTAGGGGAACAGCCCCCCGGGGTGCTACTCGCACAACATTCCTGCGAGTTATTGTTTTTGCTGATGAAACTGCCCGGGGCGTCCTGAAGGCTGCCGCACGCGATGGTCTCGTTCCGGCGCCATATGCATGCCGTGGTCGCAGCATATGCATGGCGCGATCACGGCATATACATCCCGCCGTTGACGTGCAGGGTCTCCCCGGTGATGTAGGAGGCCTGGGGGGAAACCAGGAACATCACCGCCGCCGCGATATCAGCCGGAGTCCCCAGGCGCGCCATCGGAATCTGCCCTAGCAGCGTCGCCCGCTGCTCTTCATTCAACGCGCGGGTCATGTCGGTATCGATGAAACCAGGCGCCACCGCATTCACAGTGATGCCGCGCGAGGCCAGCTCGATGGCCACCGACTTGGTGAAGCCGATGAGTCCGGCCTTGGCGGCGGCGTAGTTGGCCTGGCCGGGGTTTCCGGTCACACCCACGATGGACGTCAGGTTGACGATCCGCCCGTGGCGCTCCTTCATCATGCGCCGCAGACACGCCTTGGTGAGGCGAAACACCGCGGTGAGGTTGGTGGCGATCACGGCGTCCCAGTCCTCCGGCTTCATGCGCAGCAGCAACACGTCGCGCGTGATGGCGGCGTTGTTGATCAGGATCGTCGGCAGCTCATCGGCGGCCTCGAGCTCATTCAGCAGAGCATCAATTGAGGCGGGGCTACTGACGTCCAGCACCGCCCCGTGTCCTCTGGCGCCGTGCGCCTTAAGGTCAGCCGTAAATCGCTCCGCCCCGCCAGCACTGGTCGAGGTGCCGATGACGCGCGCGCCTGCGGCGCCTAAAGCCAGTGCGATCGCATGCCCGATGCCGCGCGAGCCGCCGGTGACGAGTGCGACGTCGTTTTCAAGCATGGACATCCCCTTGGGTCTGCGTCAGCGCGCTCGCGATCGACGCCGGATCCTCGAGCGCGAGGAAGCTCAGGTCCGCACGCTTCTCAATGCGCCGGTTCAGGCCCGTCAGCACCCTGCCCGGACCACACTCGATCACCTGCGCGGTAGCGCCCGCGCTCACGGCGCGCAGGGTCTGCGGCCAGCGCACCGGGCTTGAGATCTGCCGCACCAGTATCGCGCGGATATCATCCGGCTCGCTGTGCGCGGCGGCGTCCACGGCACTCACGTAGGGGATGTGCGGTGTGCGCACCTCGAGGGCACCCAGCCGCTCGGCCAGGCGCTCGCCGGCCCCGCGCATGAGGCTCGTGTGGGACGGCACGCTGACAGGGAGCACCACGGCGCGCTTGGCACCACGGGCCTTCGCCGCCTCCATCGCCCGCTCGACCGCGGCCCGCTCACCAGCGATAACCACCTGGCCGGGGGAATTGAAGTTCGCAGGCTCGACCACCCCGCCCTGTGCCGCTTCGCGGCAAGCCGCTTCGATCGCTTCATCATCGAGACCCAGAATCGCAGCCATGGCGCCGGTTCCGGCCGGGACGGCTTCCTGCATGGCCTGGCCGCGAAACCGCACCAGCTCCACCGCCGCCTGGAAATCCAGGGACTGCGCACACACCAGGGCGGTGAATTCGCCGAGGCTGTGCCCGGCAACTACCGCCGGAGGCGCACCTCCCTCAGCACGCCAGGCGCGCCAGGTTGCAACTCCCGCCGCGAGCATTGCCGGCTGGGTGCGCTCGGTGGCGTTCAGCGCATCCTCCGGGCCTTCGCTCACGAGCTTCCACAGGTTAAAGCCCAGAACGCCCGAGGCTTCCTCGAACGTCGCACGCACGGCCTGCGAGGCGCTCGCGAGCGCGCTGAGCATTCCAACCGACTGCGAGCCCTGGCCCGGGAACACGAACGCAAACGACATGCCTACCCCTTCGAAAAGCGCGGGCAGTATAGCGGCTCAGGCCGCAGGCCTAAGGAAAGCGGCTACCGCCGCACCCCCGATGACCCCGTACAGGTGCGCATCCACCACCACGACTCCCGTGGCGAGGGGCAGCGGGCCCACCCAGTGCTCCCAGGTGAGTTTTGCCACGAGGAACGCCGCCAGCACCCATCCGTCCGGCTCGCGCCGCCGCAAATGCGCCAGGGCGCCCGCCGCCATGACCCCATGCAGTACGCCTGAGGAACCCACGTACCACTCCACAGTCGAATCGAACAGCCACAGGCCCGCATCGATCGCCAGCATGGCGCCGAGCAGCACCCACAGCCACTGACGCCCCGTGTAGTCGCGAGCGAACAGCGCCCACATGAGCGCAAGACCACAACAGTTCAAAAGCGCGTGCCGCAGATCCAGGTGAACCAGGTGCGCCGTCAACAGCCGCCAGGCTTCCCCGCCGGCAAGCGCGACGCGGTCATAGCGCATGAGCATGCGTCCGTGCTCCCCGGTGAGGGCAAGCAGAAGAAGCGCAGCACAGGTCGCGATGAGGGCAACCCCCCAGGCGCCGTCGCAATTGAGAGACTTGAGCACCCTGTGTGCGTGGGTCACAGGGGAAGCGGACTCCATTTGTTATGATCCCGACCCGATTCTAGGGCTTCAAACGGCGGCAGCCCCGCCCGCGGAATACATCGAATGAGCTACACACTTTCCGAGGTTAGCAGACGCCGGGGTGCACACGACGCGCGCGGCTTTACCCTCATTGAGATCATGGTGGTCGTGATCATCATCGGTCTCCTGGCCGCTCTCATCGTGCCCAAGGTCATCGGTCAGGTGGACCAGGCCAAGATCGCCAAGGCCAAGTCCGACATCGGGGCGCTGAAGGCGGCGCTCACCCTGTACCGGATCGACAACTCGCGTTTTCCCACCAGCGAGCAGGGACTGCAGGCGCTGGTACAGAAGCCAAATGATCCGGCGATCAAGAACTGGAAACCGGGCGGCTACCTGGATGGCGTCAGCAAGGATCCGTGGGGCAACGACTACCAATACGCGTATCCCGGCACCCACGGCAAGGACTACGACCTCTTCAGCATGGGCGCCGATGGTCAGCCGGGCGGTGAAGGGCTCGATGCCGACATCGGCAACTGGAATGTTGACTAATCCATTGGCCGAAATCGCAGGCCCCACGCGACGCCGACACGCCTGCGGTTTCACTCTTATCGAGATCCTGGTCGTCGTGGTCATTATCGGCATCCTCGCCGCCGGCACGGTGCTGGCGGTCAGCCTCACCGGACGTGATCGCGAGCTGGACAAGGAGAGCACGCGGCTGTTTGAACTCTTCAAGTACGCGCGCGAGCAGGCGGAGCTGCAGAGCCGCGAGTACGGCATCATGTTCAAGGACGACGGCTACGAGTTTCTCGCCTACGACATACGCAAGGCCGCGTGGGGCAGCATCCTCGAGGATGACGTGCTCGGGCCGCGCAAGCTCCCCGACGGCCTCGACTTCAAGCTCACCGTCGACGGGCGGCCGGCAGTCCTGACCCGACCGGCCGGCGCCAAGGACAAGACGCCGCAGATCATGATTTTCTCCAATGGTGACCTGGACGGTTTCGCCGTGACGCTTGAGCGCGACGGCGGTGTTCGCAGCTACACCATGACGCAGGATGACAAGGGTGCGGTGATCCTGCAGCCCCTGGTCGAGCAATCGAGGCAATGAGACGCGCGCGCGGCTTCACGCTGATCGAAGTGCTGGTGGCGCTGGCCATCGTGGCGATCGGCATGGCGGCCGTCATGCGCACCGTCACCTCCTCGGCCGACACCGTCTTTTATCTGCGCGACAAGACCTTCGCGCAGTGGGTGGCGCTGAATCGGATCGCCAACCTGCGCGTCACCGGGCAGACCCCCGGAGTTGGCAACACCGAGGGCGACACCGACTACGCCGGGCGCAAGTGGCACTGGCGCCAGGAAGTCACGGCGCTCGATATACCGGGAGCGGAGCGCATCGATGTCAGGGTGCGTCCTGCGGAGGTGAAGGGTGACGCGGACAGCGGCTGGTACACCACCGTGAGCGGAGTGTGGGGCGATGCGGTCGCGGCGCCGCGTGGCGACAGCCCCGACTGGGGCTCGCAGCTGATGGGGCCGCCTGCGAATGGTCCCAACGGCGGGACGACGCCCATCCCGGGGAACCCAAAACAATGAACATGCGTCGTCGCGGTTTTACGCTGATCGAGTTGCTGGTGGCGATATTCATCGCCGCAGTCATGTTCGCGATGGGCTACGGCGCTTTGAGCCAGGGACTGAAAAATCACGAGACCCTCAAGGCGGAGCAGGAGCGCCTCGGGAAATTGCAGACCGCGGTACGCCTCCTCGAGCAGGACTTCGTGCAGCTGACGCCCCGGCCGGTGCGCCAGGCGATCGGGGATGAGCCCGCGCAACCAGCACTGCAGTCCGGCACCCCCGGTACACAGCCGGTGGTGATGCTCACGCGCGATGGCTGGGCAAATCCGCGCGGTGTGCAGCGGCCGGGTCTGCAGCGGGTCGCGTACCTGGTGGAAGACGGCTCGCTCAAGCGCGAGCACTGGACGGTGCTGGATCCGACACTCGCGAGTACCACCGTGAAGCTCGAACTCCTCACCCACGTGAAGTCCCTGACTTTGCGTTACATGGACGCGAACCGGCAATGGCAGGAGCAGTGGCCGCCGCCAACGGTCGCCGGTGCCATCGCCCAGGAAACCAGCCTGCGTCTGCGTCCGATCGCGGTGGAGATCACGCTCGACACCGAGGACTGGGGCACGATCGTGCGCCTCATCGAGATCGCCGGATGAACCCCAAGGCACGTGGCAAACAACGTGGCATTGCGCTGCTGGTGGCGATCCTCCTGGTGGCGCTCGGCACCATGCTCGCGGCGACCATCGCCTACGAGAACACCATGACCGCGCGCCGCGGCGCGGGGACCTACGCGTTTGATGAGTCGCTGCTCGCGCAAGAGGCCGCCGAGGCGCTGGCAGCCTATGGGCTGCGCGAAGTGTATCGCGCGGATCAGACACATACCTACGCCGCCCAGGGCTGGGCCAGGCCGGTCGGGCCCATCGAGGTCGTGCCGGGCGTGATGCTCGAGGCGTCGCTCGAGGACATGCAGGGACGCTTCAACCTCAACCGGCTTGTCAACCAGGACGGCAGCGCGAATCCCACCCAGGTGCAGGCGTTCCAGCAACTGCTGGCCAGGCTGGGACTGGAGCCGAAGTGGGCCGGCTACGCGGTCGACTGGATCAGCCACAACCAAACGCCCTCCATTCCCGATGGCGCCAAGGACAGCGTGTACATGGGCCAGAACCCGCCTTACCGCGCGCCGATGCGTTACATCACGAGCGCGAGCGAACTGCTCGCGCTGCCGCAATTCGGCCCTGACCGGTATGCGCAACTCGCTCCCTATGTCACCGCCCTTCCCTGGCCTGCGCAGCTCAACATCTGCACAGCCTCCGGTAAGGTGCTCGATGCGTTCCTCGGGCATAGTGAATTCGATTCCGACCAGCTGGCGCGCAACCGTGAGGCGGCGCCCGGATGTTTTCCGAAGATCAGCGACTACCAGGCGGCATTCACCGGTACCGATCCGAAGGCCTGGACGAACGTACAAAAGGAAATCCAGGTGAACTCGCACTACTTCCGCCTGACGAGTTTCATTTCTATTGGCAGCACCGAATTCAACTTGTACAGTCTTCTGTACCAGGATGGGCAGAACGGCGGCACTGTGCGGCCGATCCTGCGCAGCTTCACTGCGGATTAACACATGAGTCTCGCCCATGGCTGATTGGTTGCTCATTCGTCTGCCGCGCGTCGCGGGCGAGAACGCCTCGTGGCTGATTGCGGACAGCCGCGGATCGCAGGTCGGGCCGCCGCAGGAGGGTCCCTTGTCCCTCGCCGCGCCGCGCGCGGCCGGGCGGCGCGTGTGCCTGCTGGTCCCCGGCGCGGATGTGCTGCTGACCGAGCCTGAGGTACCGGTGAAGGCCGGGGCGCGACTCGCGCAGCTCGTGCCCTACGCGCTCGAAGAACATCTCGCCGACGACATCGAGGAGTTGCACTTTGCCATCGGCAAGCGCAGCACCGACTCCCCGCGCGCGCCGGTTGCCGTGGTTGCACGCGCGCTGCTGCAGGAGTGGCTCACCACGCTGCGCGCGGCGGGGATCGAGCCCGCCGCGATCTACGCCGACAGCGACCTGTTGCCGCAAAATCCCGGGCAGGCGGTGGCGCTGCTCGAGGCGGACGCCGTGGTCGTGCGGCCGCCGGGCGGCACGCCCGTGACACTGCCTGCCGATGCGCTGGGCGAGGCGCTGGACATCGCCCTCACCGGCGCGGATGGCGGCGGCCGTGGGCTCATCCTCTATACCGGAGCGGCTGAGTGGCAGCAGCACTCAGCCCAGGTGGAAGCCGCGCGGGCCAGGTTCGACGGCATCAAGGTGCAACTCCTGACCGGTGGACCGCTGGCGCTGTTCGCGCAGCAGCTGGCCACCGTCACCCCGATCAACCTCCTGCAGGGCAACTATGAGCCCACTGGAACACAGGCGGCGGGACTGCGCGCCTGGCGCGTCGCGGCGATGCTGCTGGCAGCGCTCGTCGGCCTGCATATCATTGGCAAGGTCTGGCAGCTGCACGTGCTGCACGACCGCGAGCACCAGGTCGACGCCTCCATTCGCGATACCTTTCACACCGCCATGCCCGGCGCGCAGAACACGACTGATGCACGCCATAAGATGGAACAACGCCTGCTGAGCGCCCGCGGCGCCGGCCAGGGTCTGCTGGCAGCGTTGCAAGCCCTCGCCCAGGCGCGCGACGCGGCGCCCGGCACGAGCGTGCAGGCACTCACCTTTCGTGACGGGACACTGGATCTGAAAGTTTCAGTGCATGACGCCGCGAGCCTCGACCGCGTCAGCCAGACCTTGCGCGATAACGGCTGGAAGGCGGATCTGACCGGCGGCAACAATGCCGGCTCTGGTTACGAGGGCCGCATCCAGGTGCGGGCGGGCGGGAGCTAACGGGCCTATGAAAACCACCCTCGATTCCCTGTCATTCGAATCGTTCTCGGCGCTGCCGCAGCGCCAGCAGCGGCTGATCGTTGGCGCCGCCGCCGTCGCGGTGGTGCTGTTCATCGTCGCGGTGCTCGTGCCGCTTGATCACAGCGTGAGCGGTGCGCAGCAACGGCTGGCGAAAAAGCGCGCCGATCTCACCTGGATGCAAGGCGTGGCTCCGGAACTGGCGACCGCACCGGCGCCCCCATCCGACAGTGGCGAGTCGCTGCTGGTCATCATCGATCGTTCTGCCCGCGAATCGGGACTGTCGAGCGCACTGACGGGGAGCGAGCCGGGTGCGACCGGCGGGACGCTCGCGGTGCGGCTGCAGAAGGCGCCGTTTGACAACCTGGTGGCGTGGCTCGCGCGGCTCGCGCAGCAAAACGGCGTCGTGGTGGAATCCGCCACCATTGATGGAGCCGGGGCGCCCGGTCTCGTCAACGCGGCGGTCGTACTGCGTTCGGGCTGAAGTGAAGCGCGGCGCGTGGCTGGCGGTCGCGGCGGCGGCGGTGTTTGCGGCCGTGCTCGTGGCACGCCTGCCGGCAAGCTGGGTGCTCCCGACGAGCGGTGCTGACCCTCTGTGTGCGAGCGTCGACGGCTCGTTGTGGAGCGGCGTGTGCAACGGCATGAGCATCGCGCACTTTCCCGTCGGCGATGTCAGCTGGGAGCTGCATCCGCTGCGCCTGTTTCTCGGTCAGCTCGCCGGCCACGCCAGTGCCGTTCACGGCGGAGCGCAGGCCAGCGCCGATGTGGCGCTGGCCTTCGGCGAGCGCATTACCGCGCGCAACCTCGTCGGTGACCTGCCGCTTGAACCGGGCGTCATTCCCGGGCTGCCTGCGACCCTGAAGGGCCACGCGCACTTTGACCTGCCGCTCGCGCACCTGGAGCACGGCATCATCACCCAGCTCCAGGGTCGCATCGAAGTGCATGACCTCGTGGATCGCAGCGGCGGCGAGGCAACCGCGCTCGGCAGCTACGTGATCGATTTTCCGGCGGCGCCGCCCGGGGAACCGGTCGGCAAGCTGCATGACCTGGATGGGCCGCTGGCGGTCGTAGGCACGATGCGCCTGACAGGCCAGCCGGGATTCGATCTGCAAGGCGAGGTCACGGCGCGCCCCGGCGCCCCGCCCGCCCTCATCAACAACATCCGCTTCCTCGGCACTCCGGATGCGCTCGGCCGCCGGCCGTTCGGGATCAGCGGGACGCTGTGAGTTCGCGCAGCGCGCCGAGCAGCGGGAAGTACAGCGCCGCGCGCACTGGCTCAGGCCCCAGGGAGCGGGCCAATGCTGCGTAGGTGCGCAGCTGCGGTGCGTAACGCTGCATCTCCTGCCCGAGAAATTCCTCGAGTCCACCGCCCTCGTGGCGGCTGGTCTTGTAGTCGATCACCCAGCGCGTGCCGCTCTCATCCACGAACGAACGATCGATCACGACGCTGCGCAGCCGACCCTCGCTCAAGCCGGTCAGCGGCAGCTCGCTGCGTGCCTGGCTGTGTGGCGCGAGAATCCAGCGGCCGCGTTCGTCTGCGAACGTGCGCTGCAGCGCGGTTGCGATGACACCGGCGGCAGCCGCACGCTCCTCGTGCGGGACGCCCTGGCGCCGCAGTTCACCCTCAAGCGCCGCGCGCTGGGCGGTGATCTCGCTCGGGTTCAGGAACACCTGCGAGTCCGCGGCGCGCGCCAGCCACGCGTGGACGATGGTGCCGATGTGACGCTGGGTTTCACCGACCCAGCTGAACTCCTGCGCCTCGAGCGAGGCACGCGCGATCGGCAGGTGCGTCAATACCGGTGCGGCGGGAAGTTCCGGCGGAGTCCAGTCGCGGCCTAAGCGCCGCAGCAGCAAGGCCGCCGCCCTGGGGGGCGCCTCCGCAGGCACGGCGTTCACCTCAAACGCATCACTCAACGCCGGCCACACGCAGGCGAGGAGGCTGCGCCGATCCGGCAAGATGCTGCCGTCTTGCCGGGGTTGTGGCGCGGCGGAGAGGTACAGCGTCTCTTTCGCACGCGTCGCCGCCACGTACATGAGGCGGGCGTGCTCGTGCGCCGCGCGGGTTTTTTGCAGCGCGCGGATCAGGGCACTGAGGGGCTCGCGCCGGGCGCGTTTGTCGTCGGTCGCGGGCGCCACCACCATCAGAAGATCGCTCTCCTTGCCGTTGCGCGGCAGATCAATCCACTCGAGCAACGCTGCGTCCCCCGCGTCAGGTACGCGCTCGAGCGCCGGCACAAACACGTGATCGAACTCGAGCCCCTTGGCGCGGTGGATGGTCATGATCTGCACGGGGTTCTTGTCCACCGCGCGCGCGGTGCTGTAGAGATCCGCCAGCAGCGCCGGAAAATCCGCAGGTCCCCGCCACTCCAGGGCCGCGGAGCGTGCGGCGAGTGCGCTGAAAAACGCGCGGGCGTCATCAAGATCCTGCCGCCCGTACGCATCCGCTGCACCGAGTCGCGTCCAGGTCGCCTCCAGCCAGTCGGCCGGCGTTTCGCGGTCGCGCCGCGCGAGCGCCTCCGCCAACCCCTCCCGCACGCGCAGCAGTCGCGGCCGGTCATCTGCCAGACACTGCGCGATCTTTGCGGAGTCGTTGAGCGCTTCCCAGATCAGCTGCGGCTCCCTGGGTCCGGACAGCGCGGTCAGCGTGGCGAGCCGCGCCCCGCACCAGGGCGCACGCAGCACGGCAAGCCAGGCGGTGCGATCACCCAGGTCGTGAAGGGCGCTCGCGAGCTGCACCAGGTCGCGGACGATCGGCCGTTCCGCGAGCGGCACCAGGTCCACTCCGAGTGGCTCGAGTCCCCGGGTCCGCAAGGCACTCACAATCGCCCGGGCGTGCGCCCGTACGGCCACCAGCACCGCCACCTCGGCGTCGGGACTGGCGCGCTTGAGGCGCACGATCTCGCTCGCCACGCTCTGCGCCTCCGCACGACGATCACCCGGAAAAAGCAGCAGCCGCGCGCCCGCCGCCATATCGGCAGCCGCGCCGCCTGCTACTCGCGGCGCGCGCCCCGCAACGCTGGCAGCGAATCTCACCGCTCCGGCGCGCAGGTCATCGGCCGGCGCGAGTACCCGATCGAACACCTCGTTGGTCCAGCCAACGAGCGCCGGCGTGGCGCGAAAATTGCGCGTCAGCCGCAACGGCGTCATGCGCACCTGGCCGATGCCGTGCTCACGCGCGGCCATGAACAACCCGACTTCGGCATCACGAAACCGGTAGATCGACTGCATCGGATCGCCAACCACGAACAACGTGCGGCCGTCACCGGCCTCCCATCCGGCCGTGAGCTTTTCGAGCAGCTGGAACTGCGCGAGCGAGGTGTCCTGGTATTCATCCACCAGGATGTGGCGCAGCGACAGGCCCGCGCGCAGCGCCAGATCCGTGGGTTCGGATGCGACGCTCAGCGCTTCGCGGGCGGCGCCAGCGATGTAGGTGTAGTCGACCCGGCCGCTGGTCGTGAATTCCAGGTGCAGCTCCGCAGCGGCGCGCGCGAGCACACGCGACAGTGCGGCAATCGCATCTGACTCGGTCGCACTCAGCCTCGGTGGCGGCAGGGGCACCACCTCCCGCAGCGCCACCTCGAGTCCTTCGATCCCGGCCAGAAGATCAATGCAACCGCGCAGCGTCGCGCGCGCCGCCGGTTGCTCGTAGCCGGGGCCGAGATGCCGCGCACTCAGTACCTTGCGCCAGCCGCGGTCCGTGAGCGCGAGGCTGCCGAGACGCTGCCAGGCGGGGAGCTGCTGCGGCTCACTGCCCAGAACCCCGACACCGGACAGCGCCGCGGCCTGCCTGGCGAGCGCCTGCGGCACGAGACGGTGCGCCGCCTCGATGCGGGTGGCGATGAGCGCTTCCAGGCTGGAATTGATGCGCTCGCACAGCACCTGCGGATCGTCCTCGACCACGTATCGCAGCCAGTGACTGCGCTGCTTCAGCATCTGGGCGAGCAGGCGCTCGAGGAGACTCCAGCTGTTGTCGAAGCGTTCGAACAACAATTCGATGTCGTCGCCGAGTTGTGCATCGGCCTCGCCATCCACCAGTGTGCGGCGCGCCGCCCGCCGATACAGTTCCCCGGCCGCTTCCAACACCGTCAGCGAGCCGCCGGCGCGCGCCGCCACCGGCAGCTGGCTGGCGAGCCAGTAATCGAACGAATCAATGGTCTGGATGCGCAGCGCGCCCGGATCCTGCAGCAGCTTCCAGTCGCGGGTGGCCGCATGCCGCAGCGCGTTCGTGGCCAGTTCCCGCAGCTGTGCGGCGCACGGGTCATCGTCCCGGACTTCCCCCCGCAACGCGCGCAGCACCCGCTCACGCATCTGGGCTGCGGCCTTGCGCGTGAAGCTGATGGCGAGAATCGCCTGCGGCTCATCCACCGTGCACAGCAGGCGCAGAAAGCGCTGCGTCAGCACGGCGGTCTTGCCGGAGCCGGCGGGCGCTTGCAGCAGGATCGAGCGCGCGGGGTCGATCGCCCCGGCGCGCGCCGCCAGATCCGCCCGCAGCAGCGCCTCACTCATCGGCACCCTCGTCGCTCTCATCCGCCTCCTCGCGTTCGCCGATCCGGCAGATGTTGATGACGTGACAGTTCCGGCACGCGCCCGGCTTCGGGTCCACGGTCGCGTCAGCCCCGAGAAAGCCTGCGATCAGCCGCTCAAGAACGGTACGCCAGGCGTGCTGCTGTGCCTGCCAGGCCTGCACAGGCTCGGCACCTGCCGCGCCGTGCGCGGCCTTTACCCCGGGCAGGAGCCCGGAGTCGCGCGCCACGCCGTCGAACCGCAGGGTGCGTGAGTTGACCCAGACGGTGGCGAGCGCCGCGACGTCTTCTCCGAGTGCGGTGAGATAGGCGAGCAATTGCGGATACGTGGGCCGCTCGTCGTACCAGCGCCCGCTCACGTGACCGCCGGTCTTGTAGTCGAGAACGGCGCGACCGCCGGCGGCGAGCAAGTCGACGCGATCGATGCGCATGACCACCCGCGCACCGGCGAGCACGAGCTGCGCCGGATGCTCGGTGCTTTCAACCCGGAAGGGCGATCGCTGGCGGTCGAGCTCGCACAGGCCGCGGATCAGGCGCGCCGCGCGCCGGCACTCTCTCGCCAGCGCCTTCGGCATGGCGGCGAACATGTCCAGCTGACCTTGCTGTGCCTGGCGGCGGCGGCGCTTGCTCGTCGCCTGCGCGAGCAGCGCCAATGCGGCTGCGTCCACGCTCTGCGTGATCAAGCTCTCGAGGGCAGCCTCACTGAGCGCCGTGAGCGTATCCGAATCGCGCAGCTGTCCCCACAGCTTCTCGAGCGCCGCGTGCAACAGCGTACCGCGATCGAGGGCGGCCACTCCCGGCTCCGGTATCTCCGGACGCAAGCTCCCGAGCCGCAGTTCCGCGTAGGCGCGGAACGGGCAGGTGTTCTGCAGGTCGAGCGCCCGGGTACCGCGCGGCAGGGGCACGGCCGCGTTCCAGGGAATGCCCGTGCCGTCCTCGAGCGCCTCAATGACGCCCTCGCGGTGCAGGGCCGCAGGCAGCCAGTGCACTGCGTGCGAGTTCAGGGGCGCCGGTACCGCCTTGAGCAGCGGGCTTGGAGACAACTCCATATCGGCGGCGTGTCTCGGCGCCGACAGCACCAGTTCATCCGTGCCGGCGTGCCAGGCCTGCAGGAGCGTGCGTGCCTGCCCAAGACGCCCGCTCGCGCTGGCGGCGGGTGCGCCTGCCGCACGCTGCGCGGCAATCGGCAGGAAGGGATCCGGCGCTATGGCCTGCGGCAGAACATCCGCACGCAGCTGCGCAACCCAGATGCCGTCGTAACGCACGATCGGGTCCGCCAGCATGGGTGAGATGGTCACGGTGACATCCTCATCCGCCGGCCGGAAGGCGCTGCGTACCGCACGCGCTTCCAGCAGCTGCAGCGCCTGCGCGCGACCCACAGTGCCGGTGCTCCCGGACAACACCCCGAATTCCTCGAGCAACTCATGCCAGCGCATCAAGGTCTGTTGCCCCGCAGTATCCGCGGCCGGCGGCCCGGGCCAGCCCATGGCCTCCAGCGCCGCGCGGAAACGCTCCGACCAGACGCGCGGCGCAACGCGCAAGCCGCCGGCGCCTTCACCCAGGGTCGCAGCGGCGCGCGTGAGGCGTGCATCGCACTCGCGCGCTGCCGGTTGCAGATCTGCCTTCATCAGGCCGAGTTGGCCCAGGAGCTCCCGCAGGCGCACCGTTACGAGTTTGCCGTCACGCAATTTCACATCGAGCCGCGCCCGCGCCGGCGCGGTGGGTGAGCTCCAGTACGGAGCACGCAGCCAGGCGCTCAGATCCGCGCTCTCAAGCTCGCCGCCGGCCAAGAGGTCAAGGGTGGTGAGCGCGTGCGCGATGACGGGCACTTCACGCAGCGGCTGGCCGCCCTCGATGCCGACCAGCGCCTGTGACTCCGGCGTCGATGCGAAAATGCTGCGCGGGTCGAGCGCCTGGCGAATGAGTGCCGCGAGGCGCTCGCGGGCGCCCGGTGCCCCGGGCAACATGATGAGGAGCCTCGCATCGGGTTGCAGCAGCACCCGCGCTCGGCACCACTGAGCGATGCGCTCCAGCTCTTCGCCTTGATCGGCGCATATCAGAAGCGACGCCGGAGTCTGGAGGTGCGCATCCCGCGTCGCGTGCGTCCCGATGAGGGTCGCCATTCGCGGCGACAGCGCATCAAACCCCCGCAGCTCGATGGCGGACGGCGGTGGCACACCCGCCATATGCGTTTGCGCCTGCGCGAGCAAGGCGTCGACACTCACCACGCCGAGCGCCCGGCAGCGCTCATCAAACGCCTGACGGGCCTTGAACAGCATGTGCGCCTCGCTCCCGGACGGAGCGGCGCGCAGCTCGATCCGGTACTCGTAAGCGAGCGTGCTGGCGCGTTGCAGGGCGTCCCCCAGCGTCGCGCCGTTCAGGAGCGGCAGATTCACGGTGATGTCCGCGGCACACTCACGCCACAGGAACCACTCCTCGGCGCCGCTGAGCACCCGGGCGCCGGTCGCAGGGGAGTCCTCTGCGGCCCTGCGCTGTGCTTCACGGCGCATCCAGCTGCCGGCGCCAAGCACGTCCGCGCTCGCCCACACGCGCTCGCCCGCGGCGAGTTTTGCCGCGGACTGCGCCAGCTTCACGGCGTGCGCGCGTTGACGAGTGGGCACGATGAGCGTGCCGCCGCGGCCCAGCAGATCGGCTACGTCGAAGTTAAGCCTAAACAAAACAGTCTGTTACAGATCATTTAGCGAAATCACTTTAATCTATTTGCGACGTTCACGACATTGCCTGGCGCACGCGGACGAGAGGCGTAAACCCCGAGCAATTCCTCGACCCGGTTGAACACGTCCTTGAGCATCGCTGAATCCGGCAGGTTCGTGATGCGGAAGTGATTGCGGTACGGGACATTGAAACTCACGCCCGGCGCGACCAGGACGTGTTTCTGCTCGAGCAGATCCAGCGCGAACTGCTGGTCGTCAAAGTCCGGCAGCACTTTCGGATCAACACCAACGAAGGCGTACATCGCCCCGCCGGGTGGTGCAAGAGACAGGTACTTGCTATGCGCGGTCGCCTGCAGGATCGCCGCGCGCGAGTCATGCAGTCGCCCGCCTGGTGACACTAATTCCAGAATGCTTTGGTGACCGCCGAGCGCGGTCTGCACCGCCCACTGCGCCATGACGTTGCTGCACAGTCGCAACGAGGACAAGAGCTCCAGCGCGCCCAGGTATTCGGTGGCCGCGTGCGTGCGGCCGGAAAATGCCGCCCAGCCCACACGATAGCCGCAGGCCCGGTAGACCTTGGAGAGTCCGGACAGCGTCGCACACAGCGTGTCATGCACCAGCGTCGCCATGGGTACGAACTCGGCGCCGTCATAGGTCATCTGGTCGTAGATCTCGTCGCTGAATACGATGAGACCGTGCCGTTCCGCGAGCCGTGCCAGCGCCTCGAGCACCCGCCGTGGATACACAGCGCCGGTCGGGTTGTTGGGATTGATGATGACGATGGCGCGTGTCCGCGGTGTCACGAGGCGCGCCACCTCTTCCGGATCCGGCACAAAGCCGTTCTCGGGACGGCACGGATAATGAACCGCCCGGCCGCGATTGAGGGTGACGGCGGCGGTCCACAGCGGGTAGTCCGGGCTCGGCACCAGCACTTCATCGCCGTCGTTGAGCAACGCCCGCAGCGTAAGGTCGATGAGCTCGCTCACGCCGTTGCCGATGAAGACTTCCTCGGCTGTGACGCCAGTGACGCCGCGCGCCTGCTGCTGCATGACCACCGCCTCGCGGGCCGGAAAGATACCCTTTTGATGGCAGTAGCCTTCCGCCTCGGCGAGATTCTCGATCATGGCAAGCCGCATGGTCTCGGGCGTGCGCAGGCCAAAGGCGCGCGGGTTGCCGATGTTCAGCGACACGATCTCGTAGCCCTGGCGCTCGAGCTCATGGGCGCGCCGTGCCAGGCGCCCGCGAATCTCGTAACGCACGTGTTTCAGGCCCTCGCTGGGGCGAATGCTTTCCGCAGTTTTCATGCAGTGAAGGATAGCAGCCGGCCCTAAAGCTCGCGCCAGCGGTGACACGCGACGCGACGGGCACCGTCCACCGCTTCCCACGCGGGCACCTTTTCCCGGCACACGGGGATGGCGTGGGGACATCGCGTCCGGTAGGCGCAGCCGCTCGGCGGATTCAGGGGCGACGGTGGTTCGCCGGCAAGCACCCGGCTGAGGCGCGCCGGTTGCAGTTCCGGATCCGGGATGGGCACGGCGCCCAGGAGCTCGCGGGTGTAGGGATGCAGGGGCTGCGCGTAGAGCTGCGATGCGGGCCCGAGTTCCATCATGCGGCCGAGGTACAACACCAGCACGCGCTCGCACAGACGCTGCACCAGCGCCAGATTGTGGCTGACGAACAGGAGCGACAGGCCCGACTCGCGTTTCAGATCCGCGAGCAGTGACACGATCTGTTGCTGCGTGGGCGTATCGAGCGCGCTCACCGGCTCGTCGCACACCAGCAGGCGCGGCTTCAGTATCATCGCGCGCGCGATGCCGACGCGCTGGCATTCCCCACCTGAGAGCTCATGGGGATAGCGACCCGTCAGGCGCGCCGGCAGACCAACTCGCTCGAGCACCGCGGCGGTCTCGGCGGCGCGGGCCGTCGCGGTGAGCTGCGGCGCCTGCACCAGCAGTGGCTCCGCGACAATCTCCCCGACGGTGAGGCGCGGGTCGAGGCTGCCGAGCGGATCCTGGAAAATGATCTGCAGATCCTTGCGCAGCGCGCGCAACTCCCCGGCCGGCAGCTCGCCGAGCGCCGCGCCCATCCACACCACCCGTCCGGTGGTTGGCCGGAGCAGCTGCAAGGTGGCGCGCACCAGGGTTGATTTGCCGCTGCCGGACTCGCCCACCACCCCTAAGGATTCACCGGCGGCAAGTTCGAGGCTGACCTGCCGCAGAGCGGACAGCCTGGCCGCCCGGCCGAACCAGCGCGCGCCAACTGGAAATTCCACACTCACGTCGGTCAGCGATAATGCAACCGCCCGGAGCGGCGGCTCGCTGCCTGCGAGTGCAGTGTCTGGCATTGGCGCCCGCTCGGGGGCGAGTTGCGGCGCGCAGTCGACGAGCGCGCGCGTGTAAGGGTCGCGAGGCCGCTTCAGGACCACGCCCACCGGCCCGGTTTCAATCACGCGACCGCCGCGCATGACCGCGACCCGATCGGCAACGCCGGCGACCGCGCCGAGATCATGGGTGATGAGCACCATTGCCATGCCCTGCTCGCGCTTCAACTCCGCCAGCAGTGCGAGAATCTGCGCCTGGATGGTGACGTCCAGCGAGGTCGTGGGCTCATCGGCGATCAGCAGCTGTGGCTCGCAGGCGAGCGCAATGGCGATCATGGCGCGCTGGCGCATCCCGCCGGAGAGTTCGTGCGGATACTGACCCATGCGCCGCCCGGGATCCGTCACGTGTACGCGCGTGAGCAACGCCTCGCCACGCGCGCGCCCCGCGGCCCAGGACACACCGCGATGGCGTACGACAACCTCGGCGATCTGTTTACCGATCGTAAGATGCGGCGTCAGAGAGGTCATGGGATCCTGGAACACCATGCCGATGGAGGCTCCGCGCAGACGGTCCAGCGCGCGGGCTGCGGCCCCGAGGAGTTCGGCGCCGCAAAACTGCGCGCTGCCCTGAACGTACGCGTTTGGGGGCAGAAGTCCGAGGAGCGCCAGGAACGACACGCTCTTGCCGGCGCCCGAGGCACCGACCACGCCCAGGCACTCTCCCCGCGCAACGCTGAGAGTCACTTCCTGCGCAGCCGACACCAAACCCGTTGCGGTCCTGAACGAGACGGACAGCTGCGCGAGCCGCAGGACCTCCGCGCGCTCCGGTAAGTGTTCAGCGCTCATGGGGGTCGAGCGCATCGCGCAAGGCATCGCCAAGAACATTGAGGCAAATGAGCAGGACCACGAGAAAGGTCGCAGGCGTCAGCAGCATCCACGGCGCAGACTGCATCTCCTGCGCGCCAACGTTGATGAGATTGCCAAGACTCGCGTGGGGCTCCTGCACGCCGAGGCCCAGGAAACTCAGGAAGCCCTCGAAAATGATCATCTGCGGAATGGTGAGTGTTGCGTATACGGCCACCGGACCTAAGAGGTTCGGCACGATGTGGCGCACCACGATGGAGCTGTTGGAGAGCCCCAGGGCGCGTGCCGCCTCGATGAACTCGCGCCGCTTCAGCGCCAGGGTCTCGCCGCGCACGATGCGCGCGGTGGTGAGCCAGCCCACCGCGCCGATTGCGAGCAGCAGCACCACGATGCTGCCGCGCTGGAACAGCGTGGTGAGAATGATGACGATGAAAAGGTACGGCAGTGAATACAACACATCGACAAAGCGCATCATCCACTCATCCGTGCGCCCGCCGGCAAAGCCCGCCACCGCGCCCCAGGTGACGCCGATCACGAGACTGACGAGGCTGGCGAGAACGCTGATGAGGAGCGACACTCGCACCCCGTAGAGGGTGCGCACGTACAGATCGCGCCCCAGGCGGTCGGTTCCAAGCCAATGCGCCGCGAGACGCCCCGGCGGCACCGCCAGGTGTTGCCAGTCGAGTTGATCGAACCTCCAGGGGCTCCACAGCGGCCCGAGCAGCGCCACGAGGGCAATCAGGATCAGCACCGTGAGCGCGAGGCGAGTCGCGGTATTGCCAGCGAGCTGGCGGCCTGCCCTGCGCCACAGGCCGCCCGGGACTGCTGCTTCACTCATGCCGCACGCGCGGGTCGAGCCAGCCATAGAGCAGGTCGGCGACGAGGTTGAAAATGAGTAGCAGCGCCCCGTACACGATGATCATGCCCATGACGAGCGGGTAGTCCCGATCGATGGCGCCCTGCACGAGGTAGCGGCCGGTGCCGGGCAGGCCAAAGACAGTCTCCACCACCAGGGACCCCGTGACCACGTACGCGAGTGCCGGACCCAGGTAGCTCACGGCGGGCAACAACGCCGGGCGCAACGCATGGCGCCACAGCACGCGGGCACCGCCCAGTCCGCGCGCGCGGGCGCTGCGGATCCAGGGGCTGCGCAGGACCTCGAGCAGACTCACTCGCGTCAGGCGCGCAAGGTGGGCAGCTACCGGCAATGCGAGCGTCAGCACCGGCAGTACAAGGTAGCGCGGCGCACCCGGCTCCCAGCCGGCCACCGGCAGCCAGTGCAGCGTGAGCGCAAACACCAGCGCGAACAGCGGTCCGGTGACGAAACTCGGCAGTGCCACCGCCAGGGCGGCGAAGACCGTGAGACCGTGATCGGCGCCCTGGTTGCGCCAGGTCGCCGCCGCGATGCCCGCCGGGATGCCGATGAGGAGCGCCAGCAGGATCGCGCACAACCCGATCACGACACTGACCGGCAGCCCCTGGGCGATGAGCTCGCTCACGGTGAAGTCGCGTTGGCTCAAGGACGGGCCGAAATCCCCATGCAGCAGGCCGCGCAAGTAGTGCCCGTACTGAACGCTGAGCGGCTGGTCGAGCCCATAGAGCCGGTCGAGGTTGGCGCGCACCAGGGGGGTGAGAGTCTGCTCCTGGTCGAAGGGTCCGCCGGGAGCGAGCCGCACGACACAAAAGGAAAGCGTGACAATGACAAACAATGTCGGGATGAGTCCGCCGATGCGGCGGAGCGCGTAGCGCAGCATGCGCGACTTTAGCGAGCCTCCCGCTATACTGCAAAGTCTATGAAACGCATTCTGGTCGGTATCAAGCGGGTCGTGGATTACAACGTGCGCATTCGGGTGAAACCCGATGGCAGCGGTGTGATCACCGACGGGGTGAAAATGAGTATCAACCCCTTCGATGAGATCGCGCTCGAAGAGGCGTTGCGGATCAAGGAGCGTGGCGGCGCTGAGGAAGTGGTGGTCGTCACTGTCGGTCCCGCGGACTGCCAGCAGCAGCTGCGGACGGCCCTCGCCATGGGTGCCGACCGGGCGCTGCTGGTGCAGGCGGACGGCGTCATCGAGCCGCTCGTCACCGCGCGCGTGCTGCTGAAACTCGTCGAGCGCGAACAACCGTTGCTGGTGATTCTCGGCAAGCAGGCGATCGATGATGACAACGGCCAGACGGGCCAGCTCCTGGCGGCGCTGTGGAACCGGCCGCAGGCCACCTACGCGTCCAAGGTCGAACTGCAGGAGGGCTCGGCGCGGGTGACCCGTGAAGTCGACGCCGGACTGGAAACGCTCGAGATCGACCTGCCGGCAGTGATCACGACCGACCTGCGGTTGAACGAGCCGCGCTACGTGAAGCTTCCGGACATCATGAAGGCCAAGAAAAAGCCGCTCGACACCCTTTCCTTGAGTTCCCTGGGCGTGGAGCCGCGGGTGCAACTCAAGGCCGTGAGCTTCTCACCGCCTGCGCAAAGGCAAAAAGGCGTCCTGGTGAAGGATGCCGCGGAGCTGGTTGCGGCGCTGAAGCAGAAGGGACTCCTGTGAGCACCAGGATACTCATCGTCGCCGAACACGACGGCACGATGCTCAACCCCAGCACCGCGAAGTGCGTCACCTGCGCCCGGGCCATCGACGGCGCGGAGATCACACTCGTGGTGTGCGCCGTGAACGCGGCCGCGGTGGCGGCCCAGGCCGCGCAGCTCGTGGGCGTAAACCGGGTGCTCACGGTCGAGAATCCGGCTAACGAGCACGCGCTCGCCGCGGTGCTGGCGCCGCAGATTGCCGCGCTCGCCGGCCCCTACTCCCACGTGCTCGGCCCGTCGACCACGTTCGGCAAGGACCTCATGGCGCGCGTCTCCGGCCTCCTCGATGCGCCGCAGGTGAGCGATATCATGGCCGTGGACAGCCCCACGCGCTTCCAACGCCCGATCTACGCGGGCAATGCGATTCTCACCGTCGAAGTCGCGGCAGGATCAAAGGTAGTCGGCACGGTGCGCACCGCCTCATTCGCGGCGGCTGCCACGGGTGGTGCGGCGCCCATCGAGAAGGCCGCAGTGAACGTTGAGCTGCCGCAGCACACGCGCTTTGTTTCCATCTCGGCCGCGCGCAGCGACCGTCCGGACCTGCAGAGCGCCGCGCGCGTGATCTCCGGTGGCCGGGCGCTCGGCAGCGCGGAAGGATTCAAGATCCTGTACGCACTGGCTGACAAGCTCGGAGCCGCGGTCGGCGCCTCGCGCGCCGCGGTGGATGCGGGTTACGCGCCGAACGAAATGCAGGTGGGACAGACCGGCAAGATCATTGCGCCGGAGCTGTATGTTGCGATCGGCATCTCGGGCGCGATTCAGCACCTCACCGGCATCAAGGACGCTCGCACCATCGTCGCCATCAACAAGGACGGCGAGGCGCCGATTTTCGAGGTTGCTGATATCGGGCTCGTGGGGGATCTGTTCCAGATCATCCCGGAGATCGAGAAGCTGATTTAGCCGATTTGCCCGCGTTACGCCTGCCGTGCGTGAATGACCCACAGGTTCGCAAGGCGCTCCAGCGTCGGATCGCCTTTGACCTGCTTGAAAGTCTTCTGGGCATCATCCTTGTGCCCCCCCTTGAGCTGGGCAATGCCAAGCAGCAGGCGCGTGTCGGCCGCGTTCTTGAGCCCGCCCTTGGCGAGCGCCTTCGTTAACTGCGCGATGGCCTTGTCGTACTGCTGGTAACCGAAGTACGCCTGTCCGACACTTGCCGCCGCCTGACCGGTGGTTGCCGCATCCGCAGCGCTTTCCGCCTTGACGAGACCTGCCTGGTCCGCGGCCGCCTGCTTCTTCGCGCTTTCGAGCGCGCGCTGCGCGCGGGCCAGTGCGTGCGGATCGCTCGCGAACACGCCCTTCTGCATACCGTTCTCAAGGGCGTGCTGTGCCTCAGCCGGTGCGCCCTGGTCCATCGCAATCGAGCCCATCTCACCGTAGTCGTCAGCGTGCGTGAGCACGCCGACGTCATTCATGAGCCGGTAGGCCTGCATCTTGTTGGCGTCGCCGGTCGCCTGCCGCTCGAGCGAAATCAGCAGACCCTGCCAGTACTCGGGCTTCGGGTAGTAGGTCACCAGACGCTCGGTCTGGCGTGTCTCACACGCCTTGTCACCCAGTTTGGAGCACGCGCTAAGCGTCAAATTCAGCAAGTCGGCCTTTGGTACCTGGCCCGCTCTGACCAGTTGCTCGATATGCGTGTCGCCGAACTTCGCCGCGCTCTTGTAATCGCCCTTCTGGTAGTAGGACTGCCCGACCAGCACCCGCGTGGCCTCATCGGCATACCCTTCCTTTATGGCGCGCTGGCCGTAGTCGAGCGCCCTATCGTAGGCCTTCAGCTGGTAGTTGATGTTGACCAGCGCGAGCGTGTCCGCATGCACCTGCGCCGGAGTACTGATGCCGTCGCTGGCCAGCGCGTCATAGGATTTGCTGGCGCAGGCAAGGTCGTTGGTGCGCAGACAGGAGTAACCGAGCATCTCATTGATGAGGTGCTGGTCGGTCGGCGTTTTGCCCGGCGTGGCGTCCGCCGCGCGTAGCTTCGCGATCGCATCCGGGTACTTCTTCGCCTTGAAGCTCTCCTCGGCCGCCTTCAGCGGTTTGGCCAGTGCTTTGCTGTTCTTGGCCTGCGCGAGAACATCCCCGGAAGCCAGGGCCAGTAAGCCTGCTACGGCGGCGCTCACCACCAGCGGGTGCGCGAACAATGCTTTCAAATTCATTGGGTACTCACTTTGTGCGGCTGGCGCGGGTCGCCCGCTCCTAGAGAAGCGCCAGTATGTGTTCGGCCGAGGAAACCTTGAACTGCCCGGGAGCCTCGATCTCAACGGCAGTTGCGACGCCGTCCTTCACGACCACCGCAAAGCGCTGACCGCGTTGGCCCATGCCGAAGCCCTTGCCGTCGAGCTCCAGGCCGAGCGCTTTGGCATAGTCGCCGTTGCCGTCGGCGAGCATGAGGATCTTGTCGCCGACACCGGAGGCCTTGCCCCAGGCGTTCATCACGAAGACATCGTTCACCGCCATGCAGGCGATGGTGTTCACGCCTTTGGCGAGGATCTGGTCGGCAAGCTGCACAAAACCGGGCAGATGCCTGGCATCGCAGGTCGGGGTGAATGCCCCGGGTACGGAGAACAGCACCACGCGCTTGCCGCTGAAGAGCTCCTCAGTGGTGACGTCCTTCGGGCCGTCCTTGGTCATGCGCTTGAACTTGCCCGCAGGCATCTTGTCCCCTGCCTTGATTGCCATGGCCATGCTCCTTCGAAACTGTTGTGACTTGTGCCGCGCGGATCTGCCGCTCACGGCCTCAACCGGCGCGACTGCCTGACTCTACTTCGCGTGAATCACCCACAGCGAAGCCAGGCGCTCCATGACTGCAGAACCGTGCACGCTCTGGAACGTCTTCACCGCGTCGTCCTTGTGACCAGCCTTGAGTTGCGCAACGCCCAGATTCAGCCGCGCGTCGGCCTCGTTCTTCAGGCCGCCTTTGCTGACTGCCTTCGTGAGCTGGTCGATCGCCTTGTCGTACTGCTGGTAGCCGAGGTAAGCGAACCCAGCGCCCGCATTCTTGGTGCCGCTGGCGGAAGCGTTCGCCTCCGCCTCGGTCTTCGGCAGTGACGTCTGATCGCTCGCTGCCGCTTTGCGGGCCTCGGCGGTGAGCTTCTGCGTGTCTGCGCCCTTACTGCCCGGCAACGCACCGGCTTCGGCACCCAACTGCAGCGCGTGCTGCGCATCGCCCGGGGAACCGCGAGTCAGGGCCACGCTGGCCATGTCCAGAAACTCGTCGGCATTGTTCATCGCGCCCACGTCGGCCATCAGACGGTAGGTTTGCAGCGTCTCGACATCCCCTTTGGGCTGCACCGTTGAAATGATGTCCGCCCAGACCTCGGGCTTGGGGTAGTAGGTCACCTGGTATTCGAGCCCCTTCGCAATGCAGGCGTTGTCCTTGGCCTTGGCACAGGAGCTCACATAGATGCTCACGTCCTCTGGTTTAGGGGTCTTTCCCTGCTTCACAAGATCGGCGATGTGGCCGCCTTCGATTTGTATCGCGTTCTTGAAGTCGTCCTTGATGTAGTAAGCCGCGCCGACAACCCCGTACGTTTCATCGGTCGCGAAGCCACCCTTGATGGCGCGGTTGCCGTAGTCGATCGACTTGTCGTAGTCCTTGGCCTGGTAGCTCAGCTGCGACACCAGACGGGTGAATTTCTGGTTGTCATCGGGCGTAGTGAACCCGTCGTCGATCTCCCCCTGCAGGGCCTTGTTGACGCATGGCGCGTCGTTGGTCCTGGAGCAGACGAACGCGGTCTGTTGATCAATCACATGCTTATCGTACGGGGCCTTGTCGGCCAGCGCGTCTGCGGCGTGCAGCTTCTCCAGCGCTTCCGGGAACTTGTTGGCCTTGATCAACGCGTCGATCTCGGCGATTGGCTTCTGCAACGGCGCGCTCACCGTCGGCGCCTTGGGCTGATCTTTGTTCTTGTCTGCGCCTGCTGCCACGCCCGCTGCTGTCAGCAGCGTCGCGAGGAGAGTGGCGCTCACGCCGCTCTTGAAACTGAGCTTGTCCAGGGTTCCCATCACTGAAGATCCCAACTAGTCCTTGAATTCCGATACGTTGACGAAGCCGATTTTCTTCATGCGGTTGCGCTGCGCGGCCGCCAGCACCTTCGCCACGACGTCGTACTTCGCGCGCCGGTCGGGCCGCAGGTGGATCTCCGGCTGCGGGTCCTTTACCGACTCGGTGTGGAAGTAACCCTCGAGCGTATCCAGATTCTGGATCGGCGTGCCGTTCCATACCACCGCGCCATCGAAATCGATCTCGAGGTCGATGACCTCGGGGCGTTGATCCGGTGGCGGGGGATGATTCAGCTGCGGCATGTCCAGCTTCACCGCGTGGGTCATGATCGGAAGCGACACGATCAGTGTCACCAGCAGCACCAGCATGACGTCGATGAGCGGCGTCGTATTGATGTCGCACATGGACTCGCCGGTATCGCCAATACTCATTGCCATGGCTTAAAGCTCCTAGCGCGCGCGGTAGCCGCGCACGCCGTGGTCGGGCTCGGTGAGAAAGCCCACCTTCACAATGCCGCCGCGCTGGATCATGTACATGACCCGGCCGATGGCCTCAAAGCGCGTGTCCTTATCGCCACGGATGTGGATCTCGGGCTGCGGCTTTCTCACCGCCGCCCCCTTGATCTGATCGAGCAGCGCCTGCGAGTCCGGAACGGCCTTGTCGTTCCAATACACCTGGCCGTTCTTGTCCACCGCGATGGTGATGTTCTCCGGCTTGGTCGTGGTCGGGATGTTGACCGCCTTCGGCAGCTCGACCTTCACGGTCTTGTTGATCACCGGAATGGTGATCAGGAAGATGATGAGCATCACCAGCATGACGTCCACGAGGGGCGTCGTGTTGATGTTGGACATCACCGGGATGCCGCCGCCACCACCACCCGAAGGCATGCTCATTGACATGATCGCCTACTCCTCAAGGACGACCCGTACCTGGGTCGCCGCGGCTGATTACAGAGCGCGGGCCTTGGCCGCCGCCGGGCGCGCGCCGCCTGCTGCGCTGCCGGCATCCACGCGCACGCCACCTACCAGGTAGGCATGCAGGTCACTGGCGAAGTTCCGCAGTGCGTCCTGCAGGAGCTTGTTGCGGCCGAGCAGCCAGTTGTATCCCATGACCGCCGGCACCGCGACCGCAAGGCCAAGGGCCGTCATGATGAGCGCCTCGCCGACGGGACCTGCGACCTTGTCGATGCTCGCCTGGCCGGCGACGCCGATATTCACCAGCGCATTCAGAATACCCCACACCGTGCCGAACAGGCCGACGAAGGGCGCCACCGAGCCTACGGTGGCCAGCAAGCCCAACCCGTTGTGCAGCTTGCTGTTCACCTGCTCGGTCGCGCGTTGCAGCGACATGGTGATCCACTCATGCAGATCGATGCGATCCGTCAGCCGCCCGTCGTGATGCGAGGCGGCGCGCAGGCCATCCTCGGCGATGTTGCGGAAGTCATCACCCTTCTTCAGTCGCTCGGCGCCGTCCTTGATCGAAGGTGCAGTCCAGAACTGCTTCTCGACCACCTTGGCGGATTTCTTCAGCTTGCTCTGGTCCCAGAGCTTGGTGAGCATCACGTACCAGGATGCCAGCGACATGATCGCCAGCAGGATGAGCACGGAGCGGGCGATGAGGTCGCCGCCTGCCCAGAGTGCGCCCAGGCCATAAGGGTTATCGGTGGAAGCGGTGGGTTGGGTATCCATGTTTTCCTCGAATCAGAAAAAATAAACCGCACGCTGTGCGGCGTCTGCGTTAATTCAGCTTGAATTTGACCGGCAGCTGGTTGCACTTGTTAATCGGCTTGCCGTCCTCGGTGGCCGGCTTCCAGTGCCCGGATGTGGCCTGCGCGTACTTGACCGCGGCCTCATCAAGACTCGCGGTACCGGAGGACTTGGACACGGTCGGCGCCGCGGAGAGCTTGCCGTCCGGTCCCACGCAGAGGCTCACCATCGCGGTGCCTTCCTGCCCCAGGCGCCGGGCGCTGCCGGGATAATAATCATCCGGGCTTGGCATGCCTCGGCCTGGGCCGATGGTAGTCGGCGCGACCGACGCCGCCGGCTTCGGTGGCGGGCGCACTACTGGTTTATCCGTTACATCCTGGATGGCCGTGGTGTTGGTCTCCACGGGCATATCGATTTGCACGTCCGGTGGCGGCACTTCCACCGGCGGGCGTTCCAGCTCCGGCGGCGGCGGCGGCGGCGGCAGGTCCTGCTTCTTGATCTCTTCGACAATGTCGGCTGAGATCGGCGGCGCCACGAGCTCCATGGCCCGGCGCGCCAGTCCCGAGGCCAGCGCCCAGATCAGAAACACATGCAGGGCGACAATGGCGGCCAGGACCGCGCCGCGGCGTGTGAGGAAGCTTGAATCTTGTACGTAGGCAGTCATGAGTTCTTAGCAATGAGCTTGTCTTTACACACCGGCTCCAGCGCGAGGCGGCAGCAAACCAACAGTCTTATTCGTTGCCCTCAGCCTAAAGGGACCGGACCCCAACTGCCGGCGGCCAATGCCGCCGGACCCTTTACCGCCACACTGTACAGCACACCCGTTTCCAGCATGCGCCCCCCAGCGGGCGATTGAGTTGTAAGAATCCCCCGGAGTGCCACCGGCCTTCGCAGTGAGCATGCCGCGACGAACTGTAACCGCTGTACTTGGGGCTGACAACTCCGGCGCGGTCTCAAGAAGCTCGCCGACGTGATTGTATCGGCTCGGTCACCGCCCCGCGTGAGGCGCTGCCGACGAGCTGCGCGTACTTCGCCAGTACGCCGGTTAGCGCGTAGGGCCTGGCAGGCCTGGCAGCGGCGCGGCGAGCGCGTAATTGCTTTGCCGGAACATCCAGATGCATGGTGCGCGCCGCTGCGTCGATGCTGATGCGATCACGGTTGCGCACCAGCCCGATCGGTCCGCCGACTGCGGCTTCCGGAGAAATATGTCCGACCACAAACCCGTGGCTGCCGCCGGAAAAACGCCCGTCGGTGATGAGCGCCACCTGTCCCGCGAGACCCATGCCGGCAATGGCGCTTGTAGGACTGAGCATTTCCCGCATTCCCGGGCCGCCGCGCGGACCCTCGCCGCGGATCACAACGACATCGCCGCGCTTCACGCGGCCGGCGAGAATCGCCTGCGTTGCCCGCTCCTCTCCTTCGAATACGCGCGCCCGCCCCTCGAAACGGACCCCTTCATTGCCGGTGATTTTAGCGACCGCGCCTTCCGGAGCGAGGTTCCCGTACAGGACCACCAGGTGGCTGTTCTTCTTCAGAGGGTTCGACAGCGGACGCACAATGTCCTGTCCACTCATATACATGGGGACGTTTTCAAGATTCTCCCGCAATGTATGACCGGTGACCGTGTGACAGTCACCGTGAAGCAGCCCGCCCGTGAGCAGCGTCTTCATGAGCGGCTGAATGCCACCGATGGCCACCAGCTCAGACATGAGATAGCGCCCGCTCGGCTTTAAGTCCGCGAGTACGGGAACGCGCTTGCCGATACGGGTGAAGTCATCGAGCGTGAGCTTGACCCCCGCCTCGTGCGCGATCGCCAGCAGGTGCAGCACCGCGTTGGTCGAGCCGCCGAGAGCGATGACGACCGTGATGGCATTTTCAAAGGAACGGCGCGTAAGGATGTCCCGCGGCCGCAGCCCTTCGCCCACCATCCGCACTACCGCCTCACCGGCGCTACGGCAGTCCGCGCGCTTGTCCTGCCCCACGGCTTCCTGCGCCGAGCTGCCCGGTAACGACAAGCCCAAGGCTTCGATAGCCGACGCCATGGTATTGGCCGTGTACATGCCGCCGCAGCTTCCCGGGCCCGGGATGGCCGTGCGTTCGATCTCAAGGAGACCCGAGTCCGAGAGCTTGCCGGCGGCATGTGCGCCGACCGCTTCGAACACTGAAATGATGTCGCGCCGCGCGACCCCGGGGCGGATGGTGCCGCCGTAGACGAAAACCGCGGGACGGTTCAGGCGCGCGATGGCCATGGCGCAGCCGGGCATGTTCTTGTCACAGCCGCCGACCGCGACCAGGCCGTCAAAGCCAGCCGCCCCCGCCACCGCCTCGATGGAGTCGGCGATGATTTCCCGCGACACGAGCGAGTAGCGCATCCCCGCCGTCCCCATGGAAATGCCGTCGGACACGGTGATGGTGTTGAACAGCACGCTCTTGCCGCCGGCGCCGTCCACTCCGGCGCAGGCCTCGCGCGCGAGTTCCCCGATGTGCATGTTGCACGGCGTGACGTTCGCCCAGGTAGAGGCCACACCGATCTGCGGCCGCCCGAAGTCGGCGTCCGTAAAACCGGTCGCACGCAGCATGGCGCGTGCCGGAGCCTGTTGGGCGCCATCGAACACCAGGCGGGAGTGGCCGCGCGGGTCAACAGGCTTCTTCATGACGGTCCTGCAGTGTGGTCGGTTGTCGTCGGCGGGGTGTGGGCCTGCGCCAGCAGCACCTCGGCACGCCGGCCATAAATCCGGCCCACGAGCGTGCCTACGACGGCGTTCAGGAAGAACAGAACTCCCGAGGCGCCCGCGAGACGCGTTGGCAGCAACACCGCCGCGAGCGCCACCAGCACCCCGACCGAGGCGAAGCCGAAGTGCTGGGTGCGACTTTGCGCGGTGCGCAGCGTCTCGTACGCATTCAGCTGCAGGGCCCCGCGCACCTGCCACGCGTGCTGATACAGCAGACCGAAAATCACAAATACAGCCGTGTAGCCTGCGCAGAAGATAACCATCAGCGTCGCGTTCTGCGATGGCTGGATCATCATCTCCACAGCCTCCCGCGGCATGATGCGGCCGCCGCTCGCACCGCCGATGACCAACGTGTACAGAAATTTCAGCGGATAGACGTAGAAGAGCACCACGAAGATCAGTAACAGGTTGAGGCCAATGACGTACGGGGTCTGCAGCCCGTAGCGGCGCGAGAACAGGTAGTGGTGATACCAGACCCAGGTCAACATGGCGAAGCAGATTCCGAAGGCGACGAACCCCTTCATCACCGTCATCAGATCGGCAAAGGTGCGCGGCACCTCCAGGGACACCACGAGCAGCGTCACGGCAAAGGCGAACACGGCATCAGTGAAGCCCTCGAGGCGGGTAATCCGCCCTCCGCGCCACCTGAAGTGCTTCT
Source organism: Steroidobacteraceae bacterium (assembly GCA_025451375.1). Classification (GTDB taxonomy): domain Bacteria; phylum Pseudomonadota; class Gammaproteobacteria; order Steroidobacterales; family Steroidobacteraceae; genus 13-2-20CM-66-19. The sequence continues at coordinate 15,622 of JANWKL010000049.1, read as the reverse complement.
CCGGTGCGATCAGCCCCACACCCACGGTCTCGCGCAGCATGTTCACTCCCCGTCCCCAAGGCCTCGACTTTAGCTCGTTTGACAATACGGGCGGGGGTGTGCTGACATCGGCTGCATCAGGTTTGGTTCGCATTCATGACGCCCAACGCTTCCACGGCCCTTGAACTCGCCGCGCTTGCCAGCGCCGGGCGGCCGTCGTCGCTTGCGGGTCTACCCGCCCTGCTGCTTCTTATTACAGAAGCAAGGTGCGGGGCATTCGCGAACGCCTGATCCAGAAAACAGACGAGCGACAGAAGACACCAAAAAACCCCGCACCGGCTTGTCGCCGCTGCGGGGTTTTTTATGCATGCCAACTAAGCCGTTGGCGCAGGCTTTGAGGAGCACTTGAGATGAAGCTTTATTCGCAGAAACACGTCGACCGCAAGGCATTGAAGGGCGCACGCGTCGCCATCCTCGGCTACGGCAGCCAGGGCCGCGCCCACGCCCTGAACCTCAGGGACAGCGGCCACGACGTCGTCGTCGGCGTACGCAAGGGCGGCGCGAGCTGGAAGAAAGCGAAGCAGGACGGCCTCAAGGTCGCAGAACCGGGCGAAGCCGCCAAGGGCGCGGACCTGGTTGCCATCCTCGTGCCCGACACGGCGCAGAAAGAGTTCTACAAGCAAATCAGGAAGAGCCTGAAACCCGGTGCCGCCCTGCTCTTCGCGCATGGCTTCAACATCCATTTCCGCCAGATCAAGCCCGCCAAGGACCTGGATGTGGTGCTCATCGCCCCGAAGGGCCCGGGGGATCTGGTGCGACGCCAGTACGAGCAGGGGCGCGGCGTGCCGTGCCTGCTGGCGGTGCACCAGGACGCGAGCGGCAAGGCGCACGCGCGGGCGCTGGCCTATGCGCACGGCATCGGCGGCACCCGCGGCGGGGTGCTCGAAACCACCTTCGCGGAAGAGACGGAGACCGACCTCTTTGGTGAGCAGGCGGTGCTGTGCGGCGGGACGACGGAGCTCGTGGTCAAGGGCTTCGAAACCCTGGTGGAAGCGGGTTATCAACCCGAGGTCGCGTACTACGAGTGCCTGCACGAGCTGAAACTCATCGTGGACCTCCTGCACGAAGGCGGGCTCGCCAAGATGCACCAGTTCATCAGCGAAACCGCCAAGTACGGGGACCTTACCCGCGGTCCACGGATCGTGAACGAGCGCGTCAAGAACGAGATGCGCAAGGTGTTGAAGGAAGTGCAGAGCGGGCGCTTCGCGCGGCAATGGATCCGCGAAAACGCCGCGGGACGCGGCACCTACCATAAGCTCCTCAAGGAGGACACGAACCGACAGATCGAGAAAGTCGGCGCCACCTTGCGCGCGCGCATGCCGTGGCTCACGGAAAGTCCGCGCAAGGCAGGCCGCGCATGAGTACTCAGCCGGATCGGGTCCTGATCTTCGACACCACGCTGCGCGATGGGGAACAGTCCCCGGGTTGCAGCATGACGGCGCCCGAGAAACTGCGCGTCGCCCGGGCGCTCGGCGAACTTGGTGTGGACGTCATCGAGGCGGGCTTCCCCGCCGCCTCACGCGGGGACTTCGACAGCGTCGCGACCGTCGCCCGCGAAGTGCGCGGCCCGATCATCTGCGGGCTCGCACGCTGCACCTTCGAGGACATCGAAGCCGCGGCGCGCGCGCTGTCCGAGGCGCCGCGCCACCGCATCCACGTGTTCCTCGCCACCAGCGCCATCCACCGTCAGTACAAGCTCAACATGGCGCAGGAGGAAATCCTGCGGCTGGCTGCGGCCGGTGTTTCGCGCGCCCGCGCGCTATGCGATGACGTCGAGTTTTCGGCCGAGGACGCCTCGCGTACCGAGCTCGAGTTCCTCGCCCAGGTGCTGGAGGCGGCGATCGGCGCGGGCGCGACCACGCTGAACATTCCCGACACGGTGGGCTACACGGTGCCGGATGAGTTCGCGGAACTTTTTCGTTACCTGCGCAAGAACGTGCGCGGCATTGAGAAAGTGCGGCTCTCGGTGCACTGCCACGACGATTTAGGGATGGCGGTCGCCAACAGCCTGACCGCCGTGGTCGCCGGCGCCCGTCAGATCGAGTGCACCATCAACGGCATCGGCGAGCGCGCCGGCAACTGCTCGCTCGAGGAAGTGGTGATGGCGTTGAAGACGCGCGCCGCGTTTTTTAACGTCAGCACCGGCGTTCAGACCACCCGTCTCTACCCGACCTCGCGGCTGGTCTCGAGCATTACCGGCATGCCGATTCCACGCAACAAGGCGGTCGTGGGCGAAAACGCTTTCGCGCATGAGAGCGGCATCCATCAGCACGGCATGCTCAAGCACCACTCCACCTACGAGATCATGCGTCCGCAGGAAGTGGGGCTCGCACGCACCCACCTGGTGCTGGGCAAGCACAGCGGCAGGCACGCCTTCCGCGAGCGCGTCCAGGCCCTGGGGTTCGAGCTCGACGAAGCCGAGTTCAACCGGGTGTTCGAGGAGTTCAAGGCGCTCGCGGACAAGAAGAAGGAACTTTTCGACGGCGACATCGAAGCCCTGGTGCTGCGCGCTGAAGGTTCGGCCCCGGGACCGTGGACCCTGGTTGATCTCACGACCGAAGCGCACAGCAACGGACCGGCACGTGCCGTGGTGCGTCTCACGCACGCCGACGGCCGCGCCGTCGAACAGACCGCCGGCGGCGACGGACCGGTCGATGCGGCCTTCAAGGCGATTGAGGCTGCGACCGGTATCAGCGTGGCGCTGCGCAAGTTCGAGGTGCACGCCGTTTCGGAGGGTGAGGACGCACAGGGCGAGGCGCGTGTTTACGTGGAGTACAATCGACAAAGCTATCGGGGCGCGAGCGTGAGCACCAATATTGTCGAGTCCGGCACCCGCGCGTTCCTCGAGGTGATCAATCGCATCGAGCAATCGCACGAGCGCGTACGGTCCCGCAAGGAACGCGCCGCCGCCACGCCCGCTTAAGGAGTCTGCATGCCCATTCCCGCCACGAAATACATCTGGTTCAACGGCAAGCTGGTGCCCTGGGAGAAAGCCACGGTGCATGTGCTGTCGCACGCCCTGCACTACGGCTCGTCGGTGTTCGAAGGCGTGCGCGCTTACGAGACACCGCGCGGAGTGGCGATTTTCCGCCTGCAGGATCACACCAAACGCCTGTTCGATTCGGCAAAAATCTACCGTATCAACATCCCGTTCACCCCCGGGCAGGTCAACGATGCCTGCCGGCAGGTGATCTCCTCCAACGCACTCACGCGCGGGGCGTACCTGCGGCCGATCGTGTTCCGCGGTTATGGTGAGATCGGCGTGACGCCGAAGATCGAGCCGCCGACAGACGTCGCGATCGCCGCCTGGGAATGGGCCAAGTACCTGGGCGCTGAAGCCGAGGAAGCCGGCGTCGACGCCTGCGTGTCCTCCTGGCAGCGCATGGCCCCGAACACCCTGCCCGCCCTGGCCAAGGCCGGGGGTAACTACCTCTCGAGCCAGCTCATCGGCGCCGAGGCGCGCCGGCTCGGGTTTGCGGAAGGCATTGGGCTCTCAACCGACGGCACCTTGAGCGAGGGCTCCGGCGAGAACCTGTTCCTGGTCAAGGACGGGGTGCTGCTCACGCCGGCACTTGCGCACTCGGCGCTCGCCGGCCTCACCCGCGACACCATCATGCGCCTGGCGCGCGAGCGCGGCATCGAGGTGAAGGAATGCGCGCTGCCGCGCGAGATGCTGTACCTGTGTGACGAGGCCTTCTTCACCGGGACTGCGGTTGAAGTCACGCCCATCCGCTCGGTGGATCGCCTGCCGGTTGGCAGCGGCAAGCGCGGCCCGATCACCGAAGCGCTGCAAGGCGCCTTCTTTGGGCTCTTCTCAGGCAAGACCGCCGACAAGTGGGGCTGGCTCGACTACGTGGATATGGCGGCGCCGCGCGCGGCAGCCTCGGGCTGAATGGCGAGCACACCGCAGACACTGTTCGAGAAGGTCTGGCGCGCACATGAAGTGAGCCCGGAGAGCGCCGCGACGCCCGCGGTGCTCTATATCGACCTGCATCTGCTTCACGAAGTGACCTCCCCGCAGGCCTTCGCGCTGCTGCGCGAGCGCGGGATCAGCGTGCGGCGGCCCGAGCGCGCGCTCGCCACCATGGATCATTCGATCCCGACCCTCACTGCACAGGTGTTCGGCGGCGCGCCGATCGCGATTGATTCCGCAGCGCGCCAGGTGCGGGAGCTCGAAGCGAACTGCGCCGAGTTCGGCGTCGAGCTGCTGGGACTCCAGCACGCGCAACGCGGCATCGTGCACGTCATTGGACCTGAGCTCGGACTCACGCAGCCCGGCAAGACCATAGTCTGTGGCGACAGCCACACCAGCACCCACGGCGCACTCGGTGCCCTCGCCTTCGGCATTGGCACCACCGAGGTTGCGCACGTGCTGGCAACCCAGTGCCTGCTGCAAAGCAAACCCCGCACCCTGGGAGTCAACGTGCACGGGCGCCTGCGGCCCGGCGTCACCGCCAAGGACCTGATCCTCGCCATCATCGGCCGCCTCGGCATCGCCGGCGGCACCGGACACGTGATCGAGTATCGCGGCGAGACCGTCCGCGGGCTCGACATGGAAGAGCGCCTCACCGTGTGCAACATGTCCATCGAGGCTGGCGCACGAGCCGGCATGATCGCCCCGGATGAAACTACGTTCGACTATCTCGCGAGGCGTCCGCGCGCCCCGCAAGGCGCCGCGTTCGAGCGCGCGCTCGATGAGTGGCGCAGGCTCCCGACCGACACCGGTGCCCGCTTTGATCGGGAGGTGGACTTCGACGCCGCGGCCATCGAACCCATGATCACCTACGGCACGAATCCCGGGATGGTGATCCCAATCGGTGGCTCGGTACCGGCGCACGGCGACGATCCGGCCTTCGCGCAGGCGCTCGCATACATGGGACTGACGCCCGGTGCTGCCATCAAGGACCAGCCCGTCAATGTGGTGTTCATCGGCAGTTGCACCAATGCGCGCCTGTCTGATCTGCGCAGCGCGGCGGCAGTGCTGCGCGGCCGGCACGTCGCGCCCGGCATTACCATGCTGGTCGTTCCCGGCTCCCAGGATGTGAAGCGTCAGGCGGAAGCGGAAGGCCTCCACCAGGTGTTCCTGGACGCAGGCGCGCAGTGGCGCGAGTCCGGATGCTCCATGTGTTTAGGGATGAACGGTGATCTGGTCGGCGCCGGTCAGTACGCCATCAGCACCAGCAATAGAAATTTCGAGGGCCGACAGGGAAAGGGTGCGCGCACCCTGCTCGCCAGTCCTGTCACCGCTGCCGCAAGCGCCGTGCGCGGACGGGTCACCGATCCGCGCGAACTCACCTGATGGAACCCTTTACGACGCTACGCTCGCGCACCGTGGTGCTGCCGGCGGCCAACATCGACACCGACCAGATCATTCCGGCGCGCTACCTCACAACCACGACGCGCACCGGCCTGGGCGGCAACCTGTTTGCGGACTGGCGCTATGACGCGCAGGGTGCGCCGCGCGCGGACTTTGCGCTGAACCGCCCCGAAGCCCAGGGGTGCAGCATCCTCGTGGCGGGACGAAACTTCGGCTGCGGCTCATCGCGCGAGCACGCACCCTGGGCGCTTTACGATTACGGCCTGCGTGCGGTCGTGAGCACGCAGATCGCCGATATCTTCCGCAGCAATGCGTTGAAGAATGGTTTCCTGCCGGTGGTGGTGGACGAGCCCACGAGTGCGTGGCTGATCGCCCATCCGGGCGCGGACATCGCGCTCGACGTTGCGGCCGGCACGCTTACCCTCCCCTCCGGGGCCGCGGTGGAGTTCCCGCTGGAAGCGTTCGCGCGGCATTGCCTGCTGCACGGCGTGGACGAGCTCGGCTATCTCCTCGCCCGTGGTGAGGAGATCACCGCCTACGAGCGGCGCCGGTGAAGGCCGCTATTGCGGTCCTTGCCGGTGATGGCATCGGCCCTGAGGTCACGGCCGAGAGCCGCCGCTGCCTGGAAGCGGTTGGGCGCCTGTTCGGGCACGAGTTTGAGCTCACCGCATGGCCCTTTGGCGGCGCCGCGATCGACGCCCACGCGAATCCGTTGCCGGATGCCACGCTCAGCGCGTGCCGCGCTGCGGACGCGGTGCTCATGGGTGCGATCGGGGGACCTAAGTGGTCGGCGCCGGATGCGCCCTTGCGCCCGGAGACCGGCTTGCTGCGCCTGCGCAAGGAACTCGGCGTCTACGCCAACCTGCGCCCGGTGAAGGTGCATCCGGCCCTCGTCGACGCGTCGACCTTGAAGCCGGAGGTCGTGCAGGATGTGGATCTGATTTTCGTGCGCGAGCTGACCGGCGGGATCTATTTCGGCGACAAGCATCGTGATGCACACAGCGCCCGCGATGTGTGTGTTTACGAGGTCGGGGAGATCGAGCGTGTGGTACGCGTGGCCGCGCGCCTCGCCCAGGCGCGGCGCGGACGGCTGACCTCCATCGACAAGGCCAACGTACTCGAGACCTCGCGCCTGTGGCGCGAGGTGACCCAGCGCCTGATGGCGCGAGAGTTCCCTGGTGTGCACCTTGAGCACATGCTGGTGGATGCGGCGGCCATGCATCTCATCCACCGGCCACGCGACTTCGACGTGCTCGTCACCGAGAACATGTTCGGCGACATCCTGACCGATGAGGCTTCGATGCTGGCCGGCTCGCTCGGGCTCCTGCCCTCAGCCTCCCTCGGCGAGGGCCGGCGCGGCGTCTACGAACCCATCCACGGCTCTGCCCCGGACATCGCCGGACGGCACGTTGCCAATCCCTACGGCGCGATTCTGAGTGCCGCGCTGTTGCTACGGCACTCCCTCGGCCTTGAAACCGAAGCCGCGACGCTCGAGCGCGCCGTGTCCGACGCCTTCGCCGCGGGCGCGCTCACCACTGACCTCGCGCCGCAAGGTCAGCGGGCGCTCAGCACCACCGAGGCGGGCGACGCGGTGCTCAGCAGGCTGCGGCCACCGACCTAGACAATTGGCCAAATCGCCTGCGGCGAATTTGGCGGACACCGGCTGCGTTTCCGCCGGCAAAAGACGTGACTTTTGCCGGCTGTGAGGGGTGCCACTTCCTTGGGTTCGACAGTGTTATCAGGCGCTGAGCGCCGTCCGCGGCAGCACACTCGCGGCGCGCGCCAGTGCCCGCGCCAGATCCGCCCGCAGATCCTCGAGCGCCTCGATACCGACCGAGAGACGGATCAGCCCGTCGGTCAGTCCCGCGCGCGTGCGCGCCTGCGGATCCATGGAGGAGTGAGTCATGGTGGCCGGATGGGCAACCAGGCTCTCGACGCCGCCCAAGGATTCCGCGAGCGAGAAACAGGTAAGACCCGATACGAACGCGCGCACCGCCTCGTGTCCGCCGTCGAGTTCGAGCGTGACGATGGCACCGTATCCGCGCTGCTGCCTGCGGGCGATGTCATGACCTGTGTGTGAGCTCAGGCCCGGGTACCACACCTGTCGTACATTGCTCTGGACCTCAAGCCACTCCGCCAGCGACTGGGCATTGCGGCCGTGATGATCGAGGCGCGCGTGCAGGGTGCGTAAGCCGCGCAGAGTCAGATAACTGTCGAAGGGCGCGCCGGTCAGCCCCAGGCAGTTCGCCCACCAGGCAACCTGCTCGTGCACAGCGCGATCCCGCGCCACCACCGCACCACCCACGACATCGCTGTGACCATTCAGGTACTTGGTGGTGGAGTGCACGACGATGTCGGCGCCCAGGGTGAGGGGTTGCTGCCACCCGGGCGACAGGAAGGTGTTGTCGACGACCACGAGCGCGCCGCCCGCGCGGGCCTGGGCGGCAACGGCGGCGATATCCGTGATACGCAACAGCGGATTGCTCGGGGTTTCGATCCACACCATCGCGGCCGGGCGCGCGAGCGCCGCCCGTACTGCAGACTCGTCCCCAAAATCGATGAACTCGACCTGGCGTTCGCCGCGCTGCCGCCAGGCCTCGAAGAGGCGGTAGGTGCCACCGTAGCAGTCGTGGGGCGCGACGATGCGCCCGCCGACGGGCACGAGGTAACCCACAACCGTGATCGCGGCCATGCCGCTCGCGGTGACGACCCCGCCTTCACCCCGCTCGAGCTCACTCAGCGCTTCGGCCAGAAGATCACGTGTCGGGTTACCCGAGCGCGTGTAGTCGTAGGCGCGCTTGTCCGCGAAGCCGCGAAACGCGAAGGTCGCCGACAGATGCAGGGGGGGTACGACGCATCCGGTTGGATCGCCGCATTCAATGCCGGCACGCACCGTCTGCGTGACCTGACTGGCGCTGTCTTTCGCCAACGATTTGCTCATGAGATCGCTCCGCCTATAGGTGATGGCACGGTCTCTCACCGGCCTCCTGCGGAGCGCACCCGCCCGAACGGGCAGGTTTGTTGCGTCCATCCGCCCCGGGTGTTCGGAGACACCGGGGCCGGCCACGTCAACTGCTCATCTGTCTACCCCGAAGGGTTGCAGGAGTTGGCACCTTTCCAGGGTGGTTAATCCTGGCGGTTGCCCCGGCGTCTAAGGGCCTTATCCCTCAGCCGGTCTCGATGAGTGGGACGAGTCTATGTTGCGGGCGGTGGCTGGTGCAAGGGGAAATTGCCGGGGAATCCACGTTTCCCGGCGGACGGTGACCGCGCCGTCCGGGTCTGTGCTAATGTATTAACGTGCTATTACATTGGAAGCCATGAAAACCCACCAGAACGTCACCCCTCGCCAGGAACTGCTGGCCGAACGCTCCCTCGCCACCGCGCTCGCGGCGCTGCGTACCCCCGAGGAATGCCGCGCGTTCCTGCGTGACCTGTGCACCCCGGCGGAACTGCAGGCCATGGCGGATCGCTGGGCGGTGGTCGAATGCCTGCGTCGCGGCCTGCCCTACCGTGAGATTCATCGCCTCACCGGAGTCAGCGTCACCACCATCGGTCGCGTGGCCCGTTTTCTCGCCGCCGGCAACGGCGGCTACGCAACCGCCGTGCGCCATCTTGAGGAGTCCCGCGAGAATGGATGAGCTGCGCCTGAAGCTCGCAGTGCAGAAGTCCGGACGCCTCACTGACCCATCGCTGGATGTCCTGGTGCGCTGCGGCCTGAAACTTTCCCGCGGCAAGGATCAACTCGTGGGCTACGGGGAGAACATGCCGCTCGATGTGCTGTTCGTCCGCGACGATGACATTCCGGACCTGGTGCAGGAAGACGTCTGCGACCTGGGGCTTGTGGGATTAAATGTTCTGGAGGAAAAGCGTCTCGAGCTCGCCTCGCGCGGTCACGCCGCCCGCTTTCAGACCGTGCGCAACCTCGACTTCGGCCGCTGCCGCCTGTCCATTGCGGTACCGCAGGGCGCCAGCTGGGAGGGAGCGGCATCGCTATCGGGCCGCCGTATCGCGACCACCTACCCGTTTCTGCTCGAGCGCTATCTCGGCGAACGCAACATCAAGGCGCAGGTCGTCACGCTCTCCGGAGCGGTGGAAATCGCACCTCGCCTCGGGCGCGCCGACTTCGTGTGTGACCTCGTGTCGACCGGATCAACGCTCTCGGCAAATCACCTGCGCGAAGTGGAGACGGTGATGGAGAGCCACGCGGTGCTGATCCGCACGCCGCTGAAACTCGCGCCCGAAAAAGATGCGTGGGTGGAGCGGCTGCTGATGCGCATCGATGGTGTGCAGGCGGTGCGCGAGAGCAAATACATCATGCTGCACGCCCCGCGCAGCGCCCTGGCTGAGATCCGCAGGCTCCTGCCCGGCACCGAGTCGCCCACGATTATTCCCCTGGATGGGGCTGCCGACCGGGTCGCCGTGCATGCGGTGTGCCGCGAGAACGTGTTCTGGGAGACGCTCGAGAGTCTGAAGAAAGCCGGCGCGAGCGCCTTGCTCGTGCTGCCCGTCGAAAAAATGCTCACCTGACGCGCATGCGCATATTCGACTGGCAAACCCTGGATGACACGCAGCGCCGCGCCGCGCTGGCGCGCCCCGAGCCCCAGGCGCGCGCGGAAGTTACCCGCGTGGCGCAGGAGGTGGTGAGCGCCGTGCGCCAGGGCGGCGACTCGGTGGTACGCACCCTGACCCAGCGCTTTGACGGCGTCAGCCTCGAGGCGCTTAGCGTCACGGCCAATGAGTTCGCCCAGGCACGCCGCAAGCTCACCGCCGCGCAGATCGCAGCTCTTGAGCGGGCGGCGCGCAACGTGCAGGCGTTCCACGCCGCGCAAATGCCGCAGCCGCTGGCATTGCAGGTCGAACCAGGCGTGCACTGTGAGCAGATCATCCGCCCGCTGGCGGCCGTTGGCCTCTACGTGCCGGCGGGCAGTGCGCCGCTGCCCTCCGCAGTGATCATGATGGGCGTGCCAGCCCGCATCGCGGGCTGCCCGACGCGTGTGCTGTGCACGCCTCCCATGCGCGACGGCAACGCCGATGCGGCGGTGCTGGTCGCAGCGCAGCTGTGCGGCATCGAACAGGTCTTCAAGGCCGGCGGCGCACAGGCCATCGCCGCCCTCGCCTACGGCACCCAGAGCATCCCGAAGGTAGACAAGATCTTCGGACCGGGGAACGTGTGGGTCACGGCGGCCAAGCAGCTGGTGGCGAACGATCCGGAGGGCGCCGCCTGTGACCTGCCCGCGGGCCCTTCCGAAGTGATGGTGGTCGCAGACAGCACCGCGCGGGCGGACTTCGTGGCAGCTGACCTCCTCGCGCAGGCGGAGCACGATCCGCTGGCGCAGGCGATTCTCGTGACCTCGAGCCGCGAGCTTGCGACGCAGGTGAATGCCGCCATCGCGAGCGCGCTGCCGGGGTTGAAGCGCCGCGCGATTCTCGACCGGTCACTGCTCGCCTGCCGCTGCATTATCGTACCGGACATCGACACCGCGATTGCGGTGGCGAATCAATATGCCTCCGAGCACCTCTTGCTCGAGGTGGAGGAGCCGCGGCGCTGGCTGCCGACGATCCGCAATGCGGGCGCCGTGTTTCTGGGCGCCTGGTCACCGGAGCCCATCGGGGACTATTGCTCGGGCGCCAACCACGTGCTGCCCACTTACGGTCACGCACGCGCGCTGAGTGGACTGTCGGTCCGTGACTTCGTCAAGACCATCACGGTGCAGGAAATCTCAGCCGCGGGGCTTGTCGCGCTGGGCCCCACGGCCGTGACACTCGCGATGCTCGAAGGACTCGATGCGCATGCGCAGGCGGTGACGCGCCGCCTCGCCGCGCTGGCCGGAGTGCCCCTGTGAGCTGGCTGTCGCAGCTCGTGCGGCCAGACATTCTCGCGCTGCAGGCCTATGAGCATGCGGTCTGGGAGCCGGGGCTCACGCGGCTGCACGCCAATGAGCTGCCGTGGCGCAGTGACTGCGACGACACCATCGCGGGCCTGAACCGCTACCCCGAACCGCAGCCGCAGGCACTGGTTGCCGGGCTCGCCCGGCTCTATGGCGTCGCGGCCGATTCGTTACTGGTGGCACGCGGCAGCGATGACGCGATCGATGTGCTGGTGCGCGCGTTCTGCCGCGCCGGCCGCGATGCGGTGCTCATCTGTCCGCCCACCTTCGGCATGTACGCCGTCTCGGCACGCATCCAGGGTGCGCGAGTCGTGAGCGTGCCCCTGAAGGCGGCGGAGGGGTTCACGCTGGACGTGCCTGCGGTATTCAAGGCGTGCACCCCGGATGTCAGGATCGTTTTCCTGTGCTCACCCAACAATCCCACCGGCAATCTCCTGAACGCGGCTGACATCACCGCCATCGTCCGGCAACTCGAGGGTCGCGCCCTGGTGGTCGTGGATGAGGCTTATATCGAATTTGCCGAAGCGGAGAGCTGCGCACCACGCGTCCGCAAGTTCCCTGGGCTTGCGGTGCTGCGCACCCTCTCCAAGGCACATGGACACGCCGGCGCGCGCTGCGGCAGCCTGATCGCGGATCCGGAAGTCATCGCGCTGCTGCGCAAGGTGATCACCCCGTACGCCATTTCGCAGCTGACGCTCGAGGCGGTGTTGAAGGCGCTCGGCCAAAGCGAACTTCGCGCCGCTGCTGAGCGCATTACCCAGGTGCGTCAGGAGCGCGCGCGTCTCTCGAAGGCGCTCGGCAGCCTGTCTGGCATTACGCGCGTTTGGCCGAGCGCCGCGAACTTCCTGCTGGCGCAGTTCGCCGATCCCGACGCGGCAATGGCCCGCGCCCGTGCGGCACGGCTCCTGGTGCGCGATGTGCGCGGCTTCCCGGGCCTTGGCAGTGCCCTGCGCACCAGCATCGGCAGCGCCGCTGACAACGACCGGCTGCTGGAGGCCTGGGCGTGAGCGCCGCGACGCTCTTCATCGATCGCGATGGCACGCTGATCGAGGAACCCTTTGATGAGCAGGTTGATTCCATTGCCAAGGTGCGGTTCATGCCCGGGGTGTTCGCAGCCCTGGCCGAACTCACACGCCGCGGCTACCGGCTGGTGATGGTGACCAACCAGGACGGGCTGGGAACCGGCAGCTTTCCTCGCATGGCGTTTGAAGAGCCGCAGCAGTTCATGCTCGAAGCGTTCCAGTCCCAGGGCATTCGCTTTGACGCCGTGTTTGTCTGTCCGCACCGCCCCTCGGACGGCTGCAGCTGCCGCAAGCCCAAGACCGGCCTCCTCGATCAGTACCTGCGCGAGCACGCGATCGACCGGCAGGCGAGCGCCGTGATCGGCGATCGGGAGACGGACCTCAAACTCGCGGCGAACCTCGGGGTGCGCGGATTGCCCGTGCGCCGCACCGGCTCCGCTGCCGAGACCTGGCCGGCGCTGGTGCAGGCGCTCATCGCCCGCGAAGCCCGCGTGGTGCGCGAGACCAGGGAAACACGCATCGAGGTACGGGTGAACCTCGATGCCGAAGGGCCGCTGGAAATGGTAACCGGCATCGGCTTCTTCGATCACATGCTCGAGCAACTCGCGCGTCACGGGGGATTTGCTCTGACCCTCAACTGTCGCGGCGATCTTGCGGTTGATGAGCACCACACGGTGGAGGACTGCGCACTGACGCTCGGGGAGGCACTGCGGCGCGCGCTCGGCGGCAAGGTGGGCATCGCCCGTTACGGCTTCCTGTTGCCCATGGACGAAGCCGAGGCGCAAGTGGCGCTCGATCTGTCCGGTCGTCCCTTCGCGCAGTTCGCCGGCCACTTCACGCGCGAAGCGGTCGGTGGTCTGCCGACCGAGCTCGTGCCGCATTTCTTCCGCTCCCTGAGCGAGGGCCTGGGAGCGGCCATTCACGTGCGGGTCACGGGTGAGAACACCCACCACATGGTTGAGGCGTGTTTCAAGAGCGTCGGCCGCGCCTTGCGCCAGGCGATCCGGCGCGAAGGCACCCAGCTGCCGAGCACCAAGGGCGTGTTGTGAGCGGCCGGCGGTGAGTGAGGCTGTCATCGTCGACAGCGGTGGCGCGAATCTCGCATCCCTGCAGTACGCGCTGGAACGTCTGGGCGCCCGCGCCCATGTCAGTCACGATCCCGCAACGCTCGCGAGCGCGCCACGCGTGATCCTGCCGGGCGTCGGCGCAGCGGCGGACGCCATGCAGCGGCTCACCAGGCATGGGCTCACCGAGCTCCTGCCCACGCTCACGCAGCCGGTGCTCGGAATCTGTCTTGGAATGCAGCTCCTGTTCGACGCTTCCGAGGAAGGCCCTGCCGACTGCCTGGGGGTCCTGTCGGGTGACGTGCAGCGCATCGCCAATGCCCCGGGCCGCCCGGTCCCGCACATGGGCTGGAATCAGCTCACGCCATTGCGCGCGGATCCGCTGCTCGAAGGCATCATGGCCGGCGACTACGCGTACTACGTGCACAGCTACGCAGCGCCGGTCGGCCCCGCGACGCTCGCCAGTGTCGAGTACGGCGGGGCGCTGTCAGCCGCCGTGCGCCGCGGAAACTTCTGGGGCACGCAATTTCATCCCGAACGCTCGGCAGGCACGGGCGCCCGCCTGCTCGGCAACTTCCTGAGGCTGTAGACGTGCTGCTCATTCCGGCCATCGACCTGCGCGGCGGGCACTGTGTGCGCCTGTACCAGGGAGACTTCGCCGCTGAGACGCGCTACTTACCGACACCGGAGGAGCTCGTACGACGCTACCGGCAGCTGGGTGCGAGCTGGCTGCACGTGGTCGATCTCGACGGCGCGCGGGATGGCACGGGCGCAAACCGCGCGGTCATCAAGGCCCTCGCCGCCTTGAGCACCCTCAACCTGCAGGTAGGAGGTGGTGTGCGCTCACTGCAAGCCCTCACCGAGCTCTTCGACGCCGGGGTGGCCCGCGTCGTGGTCGGCAGCCTTGCCGTGCGGCAACCCGCTGAGGTCAGCTCGTGGCTCGAGCGCTTCGGACCGGAGCGCATCTGCCTCGCCTTCGATGTGCGTCTGGATTCGGCGCGCGCGCCGTGGGTTCAGGTTCACGGCTGGACTACGGCCGCAGGTGTAACGCTCTGGGACGCCCTGCTGGCCTATCCCACGGGTCTCGTTCGCCACCTGCTGTGCACGGACATCGCCCGCGACGGCGCGCTCACCGGACCCAACCTCGCGCTCTATCGCGAATGCCTCGCGCGCTTCCCGAAGCTGCAATGGCAGGCTTCGGGGGGTATCAGCGCAGCGCAAGATCTGCAGGCGCTCGCCGCTGTGGGCGTCGCGGCCGCGGTGAGCGGCAAGGCACTGTTGGAAGAGCGGATTAACCTTGCGGAGCTCAGACCATTCTTGCCCGACGCATCATCCCCTGCCTCGACGTCCGCGACGGCCAGGTCGTAAAGGGCGTGCGCTTCCACGACCACGAGGTCGCGGGGGACATCCTCGCCCTTGCGACCCGCTATCGCGACGCGGGCGCAGATGAACTCGTGTTCTACGACATCACGGCAAGTCCCGAGGGGCGTACGGTCGCGTGTGAATGGGTGCGGCGCGTCGCACGGGTACTCGACATCCCGTTCTGCGTTGCCGGCGGCATCCGCAGCGTCGCGGATGCTGAGGAGGTGCTGAATGCGGGCGCGGAAAAGATCTCCATCAACACCCCTGCCCTCGCCAAGCCGCAGTTGATCAACGACCTCAGCCGCCGCTTCGGTTCGCAATGCGTGGTCGTCGGCATCGACAGCCAGCGCACCGCTGATGGCTACCGCGTCTGGCAATTCACCGGTGACACGCGTCGCGCCGGGGATGCCGGGCGCGAGTCGCTCGCGTGGGCGCGGGAAGTGCAGGATCGCGGTGCCGGCGAGATTGTCGTCAACTGCATGGCGGCGGATGGCGTGCGGGAAGGCTACGACGTGGAGCATCTCGCCGCGGTGCGTGCCGTGTGCCAGGTACCGCTCATCGCCTCGGGTGGCGCCGGGGCGATCCGGCACTTCGCGGCAGTGTTCACCCAGGCAGGCGTCGACGGTGCGCTGGCCGCGAGCGTATTTCACTCGGGCGCTATTGCCATTGCGGATCTGAAGCGGCAACTCAAGGCGGCCGGCATTCCCATGCGGCTGACGGAGACAACAGCATGAGCAGCAATGCGCGGGTCTTGGCGCCCACCGACCTCGATACGCTCGACTTCGCCAAGGGAGCAGGACTCGTGCCCGCGATCGTGCAACACGCCGACAGTGGTGCGGTCCTCATGCTCGGCTACATGAACCGCGAGGCACTGGCGTCAACCTTCGAACGCGGCCGCGTCGTGTTCTTCAGCCGCAGCCGTCAGCGCCT
>JANWKL010000048.1 GCA_025451375.1 Steroidobacteraceae bacterium | reverse complement strand
CGCCTGCGCATTGATACGCCGAAGGAGCGCGAGTACTACCGGCACGGCGGCATTCTGCAGTACGTGTTGCGGCAGCTCGCCACCCAAGGCAACGCCGCCTGACCGACGCCGGCGCGGACTTCCCGGCCCACGGCGCGTCCGGCGCGCCTGCGCCGGTGCTCGCGTTGTTTGACCTCGACGGCACCATCACGCGTCACAACACGCTCGCGCCCTACTCGCTTGGGTTGCTGCTGCGTCACCCGGCGCGTCTGCCGCGGCTACTGTTCGCGTTGCCGGCACTGGGGCGCTTCCTGCTCGGCCAGTGCGATCACGGCGAACTCAAGGCCGCCTTCATCCACCACACGTTCGGCGGACTTGAGCGCAACGAAGTAGACGCCTGGACCGCGCAATTCGTGCCCCGCTTGATCGCCAACGGTCTGTTCGCGGACGCCCGCGATGCGCTCGAGCGCCATCGCGCCCACGGCGACACCCTCACGCTCTTGAGCGCCAGCACCGATCTTTACGTCCCCGCCATCGGCCGGGCACTCGGGTTCGACGCAACCGTGTGTACCGGGGTGGCCTGGAACGGCACGCGACTCATTGGCACGCTCACGACCGCGAACCGCCGCGGCGAGGAAAAGGTGCGCTGTCTTGAGGCGCTGTGCGCGCGACATCCGGGCCTGTCGGTGATCGCCTACGGCAACGCGGCGAGTGATCTGCCCCATTTACGGCTCGCCGAGCGCGGCGTCTTGGTGAACGGCAGCCGTGCTGCCCGGCAGGCGGCCGCACCTCGCGTTTCCTGCGTTACCTGGCGCTAGGGCGCTCGTGCAACGTTTGGCCTCCCGCGCCGGTCTACTGGTTACGGAGGCTAAAAGCCATGTCGACGCGTGTTCCACGCATTACCCCATCGCAGATCACTCCGGAAAGAACTTAAGCTCCAGGCGGCGCGACGAACCCATGAACCACGCCTTATCACGCAGACTCCTCCTCAGGTACGCGCTGTCCTGCGGCATCGCCGCGACCGGCTACCGGATCGCCCGGGCGGGGTCGCCGCCGAGCCCCGGTGCCGATACCAACGTCACCCTCGAGGCCTTCGGCGCGGACGGCAAGAGCGGCGGCACCGTAAGCGTGCCGCGCGTCGTCAAGACGGATGCGCAGTGGCGCCAGCAACTGTCGCCCCTGGCGTATACCGTCACCCGTCACGAAGGAACTGAACTCGCCTTTAGCGGTCCCTACAACACCAACCATGCCGATGGCCTGTATGGCTGCATCTGCTGCGGCACGACGCTGTTCGATTCGCGAACCAAATTCGAGTCCGGCACCGGCTGGCCCAGCTTCTGGAGCCCGATCTCGCGACTCAACGTCGTGGAACGCTCCGATAGCACCCTTGGAATGCGGCGCGTCGCGGTGTCGTGCCGACGCTGTGACGCGCACCTCGGACACGTCTTTGACGATGGTCCGCGGCCGACCGGTCTGCGCTACTGCATGAACTCGGTGGCCCTTACTTTCGCCGCGCGGGCGGCGACCCAGTCACACAAATGAGAACCAACATGTCAGTCAGGAAACTGCTCAACGCATCTGTCACCGCGCTGGCCGTGGTTGTCGCGGGCGGCGGGATCGCCGCCTGCCGGGGAGCCGAGCCTCCGGTCGTGGTGCCCGCACCGACGCTCGACAACCCCAAAGCGGACGGTAGCCTGCAAACCGCGGTGGTTGCCGGCGGCTGCTTCTGGGGAATTCAGGGGGTTTTCGAACACGTACGCGGGGTGCATAAGGTATTGGCCGGCTACTCCGGCGGCGCAGGACCCACTGCGCAGTACGAAGAGGTGAGCACCGGCCGCACCGGCCACGCCGAGTCGGTACAGATTACTTTCGATCCGCGCCAGGTGAGCTACGGTGAGCTGCTGCGGATCTATTTCTCAGTAGCGCACGATCCTACGCAGCTCAACCGCCAGGGGCCGGACAGCGGCCCGCAGTACCGCTCGGCGGTCTTTTACGCCGATGCGACCCAGCGGCGCATTGCCGAGAGCTATATCGCGCAGCTGAACCAGGGTAAATCGTTCGCAGAGCCGGTTGTGACCCGGGTCGATGCGCTCAAGGGTTTCTATCCCGCCGAGGGGTATCACCAGGACTTTTACCTGAAGAATCCCGACTATCCCTACATCGTGGTGAATGACCTGCCCAAGATCAGGAATCTGCAGACGCTGTTCCCGCAATACTATCTTGACCGCCCGGTAACCACGGGTATCCGGTAGTCGCTCACATCGACGTGCGCACCTGCCACAGTTCCGGAAAAAATCTGAGCTCCAGCGCCTTCGCGAGGTAGGACACCCCGCCGGTACCGCCCGTGCCGGGCTTGTAGCCGATGATGCGTTCGACCGTCTTCAGGTGATGGAAGCGCCATAGCTGGAAGTTGTGGTCGAGATCAACGAGCCGTTCGGCAAGCTCGTACAGATCCCAGCCTTTTTCCGCGTTGTGATACACGCCGAGCCACGCGCCGGCCACCTGCTTGCTCGCCTGGTACGGCTCACTGAAGTCGCGCGTCAGATAGTCTTGCGGGATTTCGTAGCCGCGGCGGCTGAGGAGGCTCAGCACCTCGTCATACAGCGACGGCGCGGACAGTGCCCGGGCAAGCGTCGCGTGATCCGCCGGGTCGCGCTCATGCACCGCGAGCATCTGCGCGTTCTTGTTGCCGAACAGGAACTCGAGCAACCGGTATTGCGCCGACTGGAAGCCGGAGGAGCGTCCGAGGGCGTTGCGGAACGCGGAATATTCGAACGGCGTCATGGTGGAAAGCACGTCCCACACTGACAAGAGCTGCGTCTGGGTGCGCGAGATGCGCGCCAGCATTTTCAGCGCCGGCCCCAGATCGTCACGCCGGATGCACTCCAGCGCGGCCGTCAGCTCGTGCAGCATCAGCCGCATCCACAGCTCCGACACCTGGTGCACGATAATGAACAGCATCTCGTTGTGTTCGGTCGACAACGGCTGCTGCGCGGTGAGCAGCTTCTCCAGGTGCAGGTATTCGCCGTAGGAGAGCGAGGAGCCGAGGTCCCAGTGGACCGCTTCGTCGCCAAGTTCCACGCGCTCGGACTTGTCGTATTGCCGGGTGCTCATGGGCCGTGATGTTACACGCTTACCCGGTGAAATCGCCGCCGGCGATTTCGCCCCATTGACCGAAGGCAGACGCCGGCACGCCAAACCGGTTAGCATCGCGCGCTTGGAAACCCCCATCCTCGAAGTCCGCGATCTGGTCAAACAGTACGCCGCCACCACCGCCGTGGGAGGCGTCTCGTTCAGTGTTCCGCAGGGCATGTGCTTCGGCCTCCTCGGGCCGAACGGCGCCGGTAAGACGACCACCATTGAGATCATGGAGGGCATCCTGCCGGCGACCGCAGGTGAGGTGCGCTACCGCGGCGAGCCGCAGGGTCAGCGCTTCCGGGAAGAAGCCGGCATCCTGTTCCAGAAGACCGCGCTGCAGGATTTTCTGACGGTACGGCAGAGCATCGCGCTGTTCCGCGGCCTCTACAGTTCCGGCCTCGAGGTCGACGAGGTGCTGAAGTTGTGTGCCCTGGAAGCACTCGCCGGTCGCGACAGCCGCAAGCTCTCCGGTGGCCAGCAGCAACGCCTGTTGCTCGCCATTGCGCTCGTCAACGATCCCGCGGTGCTGTTCCTGGATGAACCCACCACCGGCCTTGATCCGCAGGCGCGCCGCAATTTCTGGGATCTGGTGCAGTCCATCAAGGCGCGCCACAAGACCATCATTCTCACCACCCACTACATGGAGGAAGCGGAGCTGCTGTGTGACGAGATCGCGATCATGGACCGCGGCCGCATCGTCGCGCAGGGACCGCCGCAACGACTGCTGCGCGAGCACTTTGCGGAAGTCCTGCTGGAATTGCCGCGGGCGGATTTTCCGGATGCCGCCCGCACGCTGTCGCTGAAGTTTCTCGAGGCGAGTGACCGCATCGAGATCACGACTGAGGATCTCGAGGGCACCCTGCGCACGCTGCTGGCAGCACACGTGCCGCTGCACAACCTGCGCATCCGCCCCGCAAACCTCGAGGACCTGTTCCTCGCCCTCACCGGCAAGGAGCTGCGCCCATGATCCGCCGGCTGGCATCGGTCTGGCACGCGCGCAATCTTGAATTCCTGCGCGATCGCGGCACGCTGATATTCACCTTACTGTTGCCGATCATGCTTGTGGTCGGCATGGGCTTTGTGTTCGGCGGCCCGCCGCGGCCGCTGTTCAAGGTCGGCGTGCTCGCCGAGCAGATCGACAAGGCGTCGAACCCATTTCTGCAGGAGCGATACGTGGAGTTCGTCGCGACTCCCGATGAACCGACGGCGCTGCACAAGCTCACCCACCAGACGCTGGACCTTCTGGTCGATCTGCGCGGCAGCGGGCGCTACTGGGTCAACACCGATTCCCCCAAGGGATACATTGTCGAGAAGCTCCTGCTCGCCGCCTTGCCCGCAGCCCAGCGTCAGCCGGTCACCGGCGTTGCGGTTCGCTATGTGGATTGGTTATTCCCCGGCATCCTCGGCATGAACATGATGTTCAGCTGCCTGTTTGGCGTCGGCTACGTCGTGGTGCGCTACCGCAAGAGTGGCTTCCTCAAACGCCTGCACGCAACCCCGCTCAGTGCCTTCGAATTCCTCGGCGCTCAGGTGTTATCGCGCTTCGCCATCATCGCCACGGTCACAACCATCCTCTACGTCGGCATTGGCACCATCATCGGCTTTCACAGCGCCGGCAATGTGGCGCTTGTGGCACTGCTCGGCGTCGTCGGTGCGCTGTCGATGATTGCGCTGGGTCTCACGGTCGCGGCGCGCTTTTCCAGCGAGGAGCTCGTCGGCGGCGTACTCAACGTGCTCACCTGGCCCATGATGCTGTTGTCGGGGGTGTGGTTTTCGCTCGAAGACTCACCGCGCTGGGTGCAATGGGTGGCGCATATTTTTCCGCTCACCCACATCCTCGATGGCGCCCGCGCCGTCATGCTGGACGGGGCGGGATTTGCCCAGGTCGCGCCGCACCTCCTGTATCTCGCCGCCACCACACTGGCCTTCCTCGCTTTTGGCGCCTGGTCATTCCGCTGGCGCATTGACTGATGCGTTTCTTCAGCGACAACACCGCCAGCGCCTGCCCCGAGATCCTGGCGGCACTCGCCGCCGCCAACCATGGTCTGGCGCGTGCCTATGGCGATGACGAATGGACCATCCGCCTGGACAGCGCCTTCAGCGCCTTCTTCGGCACGCCGGTGCGGGCCTTCGCGGTCCCCACCGGCACAGCCGCCAACGCCCTTAGCCTCGCGACCTTGAGCCCGCCCTATGGCGCGATCTTCGCCCACACCGAGGCGCACATCGCCTGCGATGAGTGCGGTGCGCCGGGATTTTTCTCCGGCGGCGCGCAGCTCGCGCTGCTCGAAGGGGAGCACGGCAGGCTCGACCCGGCCACCGTGGCGGCCGCCCTCGCCGCACACCCGCGGCACCTGCACTCAGTGCAGCCGGCAGCGCTGTCGCTTACCCAGGCAACTGAGCTTGGCACGGTCTACCGGGCCCCAGACCTGACGGCGCTGTGCGAATCGGCCCACAGTAACGGGCTGAAGGTGCACATGGACGGCGCGCGCTTCGCCAACGCGGTCGCCTTCCTCGACTGCTCTCCCGGGGACATCACCTGGCGTGCCGGCGTCGACGTATTGTCCTTCGGCGCCACTAAGAACGGCGCGTTCGGGGCCGAGG
>JANWKL010000047.1 GCA_025451375.1 Steroidobacteraceae bacterium | reverse complement strand
GCCGAAGGCGAGCAGATTCTCACCTCCGCAGAACGGCACTTCGCGGTGCCGGCAGCGAGCGGCGATGCTCACGACCGCAAGACCCTTTACGTGTCGATGCTCACGGCCTGGGCGCAAGGCAAGGCGGAGATCGACAACTGCCGCAGCGCGGAAGCATTCCGGATGGCAGTCCGCGAGTGGCTGAACGAACATCGGCGCGCCGCGTCCCCGGGCCAGCAGTCCCTGGCGTTTACTTCCGCCGGTACGATCGGTGTGCTCCTGTGCGAGGTTCTGGATCTTCCGACTGAGCAGATGATCAGCTTCGCGTCCGTGATCCGTAACGCCTCCATCACCGAGATCGTCCATACCCCCGAAGGGATTTCACTGCGCAGCTTCAATACCTACTCCCATCTGCCCCCCGCTCTGCTCACGCAGCTCTGAGCATCCCGGCTGCAGCGCGCCGATCGGCTTGCCAAACGCACGGCGCTGCTTCACAAACTCCAGCGTGATATCAAACGCGGTCTGCGCCGCTGCGACGGAGCCGATGGCCACCTGCAGCCGCTCGATGGGCAGTTCTGGCAACGCCCGCGGCGAGCGGAACTACGCCGCCCCCGCGCGGCGCCGACTGACGGCTTCCAGCGCCCGGAAGCGACCGGTCGCCGTGAGTCCTTCACGCCCGGCCTGTGCGTTCCACAGCGCAGTGCGGCGGGTCACGTACGAGCTATTGGTCAGCTCAGCGAGCGGCGCGGCCTTGGCGAACAGAAAGCCCTGCCCTGCCACACAGCCGAGCGCCAGCAACGCCGCAACCTCAGCCTCAAGCTCGATACCTTCCGCCACCGTGTCCAGACCAAGTGTCTCGCCGAGCGTGATGACCGCGCTCGCCAGTTCCGGCCCGTTATCGGAATTGGTCAGACGGCTCACGAACGAGCGATCGATCTTGAGAATGTCGATCGGAAAGCGGTGCAGGTACGACAAGGACGAGTAGCCGGTGCCGAAGTCGTCGATCGCGAGCAATACGCCGAGCGCTTTCAGGCGATGAAAGCGCTCGAGGTTCGCATCGGTGTTGGACATGATGGTGCTCTCGGTCAGCTCAATGACGAGACTGCCGGGCTCGAAGCCGGATTCGAGGAGGGCCTGCGCCACGTCTTGCACCAGCTCGCCGTGCTGCAGGTGCCGGCCGGAGATGTTGACCGCGAGCCGCAGGCCGCTGCCACCAGGGATGGCGCTGCGCCAGGCGCACAGGTCACGGCTCGCCTGCCGCAGCACCCAGCGTCCGAGCTTGTCGATCTGACCGCACTCCTCCACCACCTGGATGAAGCGCGCCGGCATCAGCACCCCAGCCTCGGGGTGCCTCCAGCGCACCAGCGCTTCAACACCGACCAGACACCGGGTTCCGAGGTCAACGATCGGCTGGTATTCGAGAAAGAACTCTTCCTGCGCGAGGGCGCGGCCGATGTCGGCTTCGAGCCGCAGCCGCTCGTGCAGCATGTCCTGCATCTGCGGCTGAAAGGTGATGTGGCGGTTCTTGCCCGCGGCCTTGGCGTGGTACATCGCGTTGTCGGCGTTGCTGAGCAGCGTCTCCGCGGCGGCTTCGGGAGTCGAGAAAGCGACGCCGATGCTGGCTCCAACCCGCACCTGCATGCCATCGAACGGAAACGGCGCGTCCAGGGTCTCGATGAGCGCATCCGCCAGACGCTGGGCTTCCGTGTGGGTCGCAATGCCCTCGAGCAGGATGGCGAACTCATCTCCGCCGAGCCGGGCCACGGTGTCCGATGAGCGTGTGGTCTTGACGATCCGGTGCGCCACGGCCTGCAGCAGCCGGTCGCCGGCATCGTGGCCGAGCGAGTCGTTGATGTTCTTGAAGTTGTCGAGGTCGAGGAACATGACGGCGATGGAGCTGCGCTCGCGCTGCGCGAGGGTGAGCGCATGGTGCACCCGATCCCGGAACAGGTTGCGGTTGGCCAGGAGCGTCAGCGGATCGTGGAAGGCGAGCTGCCGCAGCTGCTCTTCGAGCGCCTTGCGCTCGCTGATGTCACGGAAGTTCAGCGCCAGTCCCTGTACCGCCGGATCCAGTGTCAGGTTGCTGCCAACACCCTCGATTACATGACGCGTCGTCGGGCGCTCGATCCGCAGTTCCACAGGCCCCACGGTCCCGGAGGGCGCGGCCGCGACCGCCGCCAGAAATTCCCGCAGCTTGTCGGCGTCTTCCCCGACCCAGATGTCCGTCAGGCTCTTACCGGTGATCTCTTCGGGTTTCAGGCCCAGCATGCGCTCGGAAGCGGGCGAGACGAACCGCAGGATGCCGTCGGCGGCGACAATCATGATGACATCCGAGGCATTGGCGATCAGCGATGCGTAACGCTCCTCGACGAAGCGCGCGGCCTTGCGTTCGCGCACCAGCGCCTCGCTGCGCAGCATTACGCCCTGCCGCACCATGAGCATGAGGGTGAGAGCGAACACCACCATGGTCATGACGGGCGCCGGCCCGCCAAAGTCACCGTGGCTGAAATACAGGAGCAGCAGGAACGCGGCCAGCATCGCCGCGTGCGGCAAGGCACGCGCCAGTGTGTCGGAGGTATCGGAGGCCTCGCGCGGTGCGATCGCGAGGCTGCGCATCTGCTCGCGCGCGGCAGCGGCGAGCGGCGCCCAGCAGCACAGGTACAGCACGTCCTGGAATTGTCCGGGCAGGTAATAGCCGCGCAGCTTGGCGAGCGACCAGAGTATGTCGGCCAGAAACATCGCCGCGAAGCCGCTCAGAATCAGCAGCGGAACGCGTCGCCCGCCCGGGTTGCCGGCGCCGGCGAGCAGCAACACGCCAAATATCAGCAGCACGCCGCAGTCGAGAATCACGTACGCCTGGCTCAGCGCTTCCTTGAGGAAGACGACGTGGGTGTGGGAGGTCTCGGGACGAATTACCAGGAACCAGAAAAAAGCGCCAAAGCCGACGCTGAAGATCGCCGCATCCAGTGACAGGAGCATCCACGGTACGCGCACCGCCGCGGCCCGGATGAGAAACAGCGCGGCCGCGGCTACGGTCGGATAGAACGTGAAATAGAAAACATCCGCTGGTCCCGGAAACGGGTCGCGCTCCAGCAGCCACGAGACGCTGCCGATGACGACGCCGACGAAATACATGGCGAGTCCGCCCGCCAGCAGGGTCCAGGCGGTGCGCAGCGGACCCCGGGCCATATGCCGGGCGGTCGCCGTGGCAATGATCACGCCCGCGAGCGCCGCCGGTGCATCGGACAGGAGGCCGACGTAGTGGGTGATGCGCGGACCGCCAAAGCCGGTAAGCATCCACGCCGCGCACACGCTCACATAGACCATGAGCCCGGCAAAGAGCCTGTCAATCCTGCTGCTTGGTGTGGCTCCGGACATGCGCTTCGCTGGCTGGGCGTCGAAGCGCAAATTTGCAGGCAAATCGCCGCTTGAGCCAGCGAAAAACGCCCCGGCGTGACGCAGTTCTCGCCGCTACCTAAGAACCGGGAAACCCGTTCACATCCGCGCCCGCACCGCACCCTACCGGACCAGGGCGAGCGCCACGCACACAAAGAGCCCCAGGACCGCGACCGCCCACATACCGAAGAGCATCTCCCCGGCAACCGCCAGGAACCGCGCCGGGGCCCACGGGCGGCCGGCACGCCGCGACGAAGCGCCGCTCGCCGCCGGCTGGCGTCGGAAAGCCCGCTCGCGCCGCCATGACGGCGCCGCGCGCCGCGTTCCACGCAGGGCGTGTACGTCCGAAATTCGAAAATCCCGCAGGGCTGTCATGGCACTCTCCTCGAGGCAAAAGCCGTGGTGCTCAAGCCTTCGTCGCAAGAGCGTCAGTCGTCAGAAATTGAACCTGGTCGCATAAATTC
Source organism: Steroidobacteraceae bacterium (assembly GCA_025451375.1). Lineage (GTDB taxonomy): Bacteria > Pseudomonadota > Gammaproteobacteria > Steroidobacterales > Steroidobacteraceae > 13-2-20CM-66-19. The sequence goes on along the minus strand of JANWKL010000047.1, from coordinate 5,373 downwards.
GCTGGCCGCAACCTGCCAAAATGGGGCGCGAGAATAGGCCGGCATGGCGCGGAAGTAAAGCTTTAGATACCATACCCCCTACCCTATGCCGCACGCCCACGACGACTCAACGCAGCACCACCACGGGCATCACCACGATCACCGGCACGGTGCGCATGCGCACCACGGTGGCGGCGGCGAGCGCCGGCTGCTGCTGGCGCTAGTTATTCTGGGCAGCTTCACGGTGATCGAGGCGCTGGGCGGCTACTTTGCGAACTCGATTGCGCTGCTCGCGGAGGCGGCGCACATGCTCGCCGATTCCGCCTCGCTGCTGCTGGCGGTGTTCGCGCTGCGCGTCGGTCGGCGGCCGGCGAACACCCAGCGCACCTACGGTCATCGCCGCTATCAGCCACTGGCGGCATTTGTGAACGGCCAGGTGTTGCTGCTCCTGACAGTGTGGGTCGTCTATGAAGCGCTGCTGCGGCTGACGCGTCTGCCGCAGGTCAACGCGGGATTGATGCTCGGCATTGCCCTCGCCGGCGGCGTTGCCAACCTGGCAGCATTCCTCGCCCTCTCCGGTGCGCGCTCGCTGAACGAGCGCGGCGCCCGTGCCCACGTGCTGAGTGACCTCCTGGGCTCGGCGGCCGCGAGCCTCGCGGCGCTGGTGATTCTCGCCACCGGCTGGACGGCCGCGGACCCGCTGCTGTCGCTGGTAGTGTCGGCGCTCATCCTGCGCTCAGCCTGGGCCATCACCCGCGAGTCCGCCGATGTCCTCCTCGAGGGCGTGCCGCCGGGATTCGACGTCCAGCGGGTAGAAGCGGAACTCCTGGGTCACGTGCCCGGACTCGCCGGGGTCCACCACGTGCACGTGTGGTCCATGACGGGCGAGCGACCGACGGTGACGTTACACTGCACTCTCCTGCCAGGCACCCGCCACGGCGAGGCGATCGCCGCCATTCACGCACGCCTGCATGAAAGCCTGCAGGTGGAGCACTCGACCATCCAGGTCGAAGAGGAAGGCGACTGCGGCACACCGGCGTGCGGTCCTTGAGCATTGGTTACTTGAAGTCACACCCGGAGACTCTCGGGGATGCTCTAATGCAACCGATGTACACCACCCTGACCCGCAATCTCGCCGTGCTCGCCATCGGCGGCACGCTCATCCTCAGCGGCTGTAAAAACACGCTGGACGACGGCACCGGCACCGGCACGAACACTGCCGCGTCGGCCACCGGTGTGTGGACCGGTACCGACTCCGTGACCAGCAAGACGGTCATCGCACTGATCAATGCCGCTGGCCAGGCGACGTTCATACGCGGTGACGGCGTGCAGTTCACGGGCGCAGTTCAGGTGTCCGCCGGCAACCTGGTCGCTGCGGTCGCCGGCTACACGGATTTCAGCTCGACGTTTAGCGACGGTTCCACCTATGGCATCGGCACGCTGAACGGCACCGTCACGACCGGCGACTCGCTTAACGCTACCCTGACCTTCAACAGCAATGGCGGCACTGCGGAGACTGGCACATGGTCACTGAATTTCCAGTCGCTCTCGAACAACGCCTCATCGACGAGCACTATCAGCGGTAACTACACCGACGTCGTCACCGGGGCGGTGCTCTCGATCACGAGCGCAGGCGCCATGACCAGCCAGAATGCCCAGAACAACTGCGTGCTGAACGGCTCGGTCACCACCAACGATACGAGCCACGACCTGTACGAAGTGTCCTACAGCTTCGCCAGCTGTACCGGCACGTCGACGGCGCTGAATGGCGTGCAGTTCACCGGACTTGCGACCCGCAATACCAACTCGGCGCCGGCGCAGCTGACCATGGCGGTCATCGGCATCTCCTCGACGGGCAATCACTACGGGATTGTTTCGACTCTGAACGCAAGCTAAGCCGCTATCATGGTGGGCGCCTGGTACCAAGCGGCGGTTGACCATGAACAAACCCTCCGATGATTCCCTGCCGCGGCCGGCCGCGGGCCCCTCCGGTCTTGAGGTATTGCGCAGCTTCATCGCCGCCGGCAAGCGCCCGCCGATGGCGGTCACCCTCGGCTTCGACCTGGTCGAGATCGAGGCGGGACGCGCGGTGTTCACCGGCACACCCGGCGTGAACACCTACAACCCCCTCGGCATGGTGCATGGCGGCTATGCCGCGACGCTGCTGGATTCCGCCTGTGGCTGTGCCGTGCATGCGCAGCTGCGTCCCAACCAGACTTACACCACACTGGAGTTGAAGGTCGCGTACCACAAGCCGCTGACGAGCGAGACGGGGCTGGTGCGGGCGGAAGGCATCGTGCTGTCGAGCGGGCGGCGGGTCGCCTTCGCGGAAGCGAAGCTCACCGACGCCAGCGGGCGACTGTATGCCTCGGCAACCTCAACCCTGCTGGTGATCGAGCAGTCGTAGTCTTATTTCGGGCGTGCCGGCAGGGCTCGCGCTACGCCAATCGGCAGCGTGTCGAGCGCACGCATGTCGGGAGTCTCGAAGCCCTGGGCGTCGGCAGCGTAGTCGCACGCCATGTCCACCGCGTCATGGCCCCAGAAAAACTCCTCGCCGATGACCAGCGTGGGCACGCCAAACACCCCGCGGTCAATCGCCCAGTTGGTATTGTCGCGCAGGCGTTCCTTGACCTTTGGGTCACTGAGCGCGCGCTGCGGATCACTGACGCCGAGAGTCGCGGCGAGAACGGCGATGACGGCAGGATCAGCCACGTCGCGCCCATCCTTGAACACCGCATCCAGTACCGCCCCGACTGCGCGTGCGTTGCTGCCGGCGGCAATGATCAATCGCAGCGCGGCGAGCGGATTGAATGGATGCGCGGGCGGCATGCGCAGGGGTAGTCCCAGGCGCCGCGCGCGCCACAGCACGAAACGGTAGGTGGCGCGCCGCTTGGAAGGAATCTCGGCCGGCCCCAGCTGGCCGAAGTGAGCGAGCATCCCTGCCAACAGCACGGGCACGAACTCAACCTCAATATCGGGCGGCAGGCGCGCGAGTTGCCCGAATGCGAGATACGCGAACGGTGAGATGACATCGAACACCCATGACGCGCGCTTAGGCTCAGCCACCGCGCATAAACTCCACTTTCACGCCGGGCGGCAGCGGTGCATCGGGTGCAACGAACAGATCCCCGATCAAAGTTGCCGTGGGATCGACGCTGTAAGGCCCGAACTCGCGCACCCCGGACGCGAACAGCACCGCGTCATCGATGAAGAAGTTACCGCTGCATTCGCGGGCAGGCTTGTTGAGAATGACGTGCGCAGCGTCCGCCATGATGTCCGGCTTGCGCGAGCGCGCGAGCATCGTCGCTCCGCCGAGCGCGAACTCCACCGCCGCGGTGGCGATGGTGGTGCGCGGCCACAGGGAATTGCAGGCGATGCCGGCGGCGCGATATTCCTGCGCAAGCCCGAGCATGCAAAGCGACATGCCGTACTTGGACAGGGTGTACGCGAGGTGATCCGCGAACCATTGCGGCTTGAGGTCAAGCGGCGGGGACAGCGTCAGGATGTGCGGATTCGCGGCCTTCTTCAGGTAAGGCAGGCAGGCACGCGAGGTCACGAAGGTGCCGCGGGTGTTGATCTGGTGGATCAGGTCGTAGCGGCGCATATCAATATCCTCAGTAGCGCTGAGGTTGATGGCCGAGGCGTTGTTGATGCAGATGTCGATGCCGCCGAACTTTTCCGCGCACTGGCGAACCGCGGCGATGACGCTCGCTTCGTCGCGTACGTCCACTACCAGCGGCAACGCCTTGCCGCCGGCGCGCTCGATGTCCGCCGCGGCCGTGTAGATGGTGCCGGGGAGCTTGGGGTGCGGCTCGGTGGTCTTGGCGGCCACGGCGATGTTAGCCCCGTCGCGCGCCGCGCGCAGCGCGATGGCGTGGCCGATACCGCGGCTGGCGCCCGTAATGAAGAGTGTTTTGCCTGCCAGACTCACGTCGGTCCCCTAAGTTGCACGCTGGAGTCGCTGCATCCTACTCGGGTTCGCCGCCGGAGGCGCCTGGAGGTCGTGGACTGGCGCGGCCGGTGAGGATGCGGTATAGGTTTTCACCTGACGCCATTTAGTTTTCAGGAGATCACTGTGCGCTGGGACGACCTTCGCGAAAGCACCAACATCGAGGACGCGCGCGCCAGCAGCGGTGGACCGGGGCTGCGCTTTGGAGTGGGCGGGACGCTGCTCGCCCTCGCCGCTTCATACTTCTTCGGCGTCGATCCGCGCCTCATCATGGGCCTCATGAGCGCCGTGCCTTCCTCGCAGACGGCCCCGGCAGCGCAGAGCGGCACTCCCCAGGATGACCAGGGCCGCTTCATAGCCGCGGTGCTCGGGGAAACCGAGGATGTCTGGGGCGCGATCTTCCAGGCTCAGGGCGCGACCTACACCCCGCCCACCCTGGTGCTGTACCGCGATTCGCTGCCTTCCGCCTGCGGCTCGGCCAACTCGGCCGTGGGACCGTTTTACTGCCCCAGCGACCGCAAGGTGTACCTGGACCTCGGGTTCTTCCAGCAGCTCGCCGACGAATTCCAGGCGCCGGGGCAATTCGCGCAGGCCTACGTGCTGGCGCATGAGGTCGGGCACCACGTGCAGAATCTGCTCGGCATCGGACCCAAGGTGCGCGCCGCGCAGGAGCACGCCTCCGAAGCGCAGGCGAACCAATTGTCCGTGCGCCTGGAACTGCAGGCCGACTGTTTCGCCGGCGTGTGGGCCAAGAACGGCGATGCCAACAAACATTTCCTGGAACAGGGGGATGTGGATTCGGCGATGCGCGCCGCCGCCGCGGTGGGGGATGACACGCTGCAAAAGCGTGCCCAGGGTTACGTAGTGCCGGAGTCGTTCACCCACGGCAGCGCAGCTGCGCGCATGAGCTGGTTCAAGCGCGGCTTTGAGGGCGGCGCGATCAGCAACTGCGACACCTTCGCGGCCGATAGCGGCGCGTAGGGGGAGACTTTTCAGATCTCATGGCGCGGAAGGGGATCGAATTAACAATCTTTGCCGCTATTTTTTAGGCTCTGTTCAAACACCGTATGCAGGGGTACCGCAAACGGTACCCCACCGAACGCACTGGTTGACGCCGCGTCTCAAACCAGGAAGCGATTTAGAGGGTGCAAGCACGGAAGTAGCGTCTCCAGCGCACGTTCCGTAAAGCGCAGGAGCGCAGGGACACCTCCCTCCTGATCGGGGGGCGTCTTTGAAAGAACTGATCCCCATTGCCTAGACGATCGCAACTTGGGGCCAGGTCGCACTGAAATCCGGCAGCACCACCGCACCGTAGCATGAAAAAATATGTTTTCGTTGTTGACAGCAACCTTGCCGGCTTTCCGCCGTTCCAGTAGTGCAGTCCTTTTTTCTCGATGACTTGAGGCTCCACAATCCAAGGGGGAGGCCTGTTCATTTACCGCATG
>JANWKL010000046.1 GCA_025451375.1 Steroidobacteraceae bacterium | reverse complement strand
GCGCTCGGCACCGGGGCGGCCATAGTCATGGACGAAACCACCTGCATGGTGCGGGTGCTGGAGCGCATCTCGCGCTTTTACATGTCCGAGTCCTGTGGCCAGTGCACGCCGTGCCGCGAGGGCACCGGCTGGATGAACCGCCTGTTGAAGCGCGTGCTCGCCGGGCAGTCGCGGCGCGAGGAGCTGAATCTGCTCCTCGACGTAGCCAACCGCATCGAGGGACACACCATCTGTGCCTTCGGGGATGCTTCCGCCTGGCCGGTGCAGAGCTTCCTGAAACACTACCGACACGAATTCGAATACATGATCGATCACGGCGGGCGCAGCCTCGTCAGCGACACGATGGGAGCGCAGGCGGCTTAAGTCATGGCGGACGACCAGGTCAATATTGAAATCGACGGCGTGGCGGTGAAGGCGCGCAAGGGTGACATGATCATCCGCGCCACCGATGCGCACGGCGCGTATGTGCCACGCTTCTGCTATCACGAGAAGCTGTCGATCGCGGCCAACTGCCGCATGTGTCTGGTGGAGGTCGAGAAGGCGCCGAAGCCCCTGCCGGCCTGCGCAACCCCGGTGGCGGAAGGGATGAAGATCTTCACCAAGTCCCCGCGTGCCATCGGCGCGCAGCGCGCGACCATGGAGTTCCTGCTCATCAATCACCCGCTCGACTGCCCGATCTGCGACCAGGGCGGCGAGTGCGAGCTGCAGGATCTGGCGGTGGGATTTGGCCGGGATATTTCCCGTTATAACGAGGGCAAGCGCTCGGTCGAGGACGAGAATCTGGGTCCCCTCATCGCCACCGACATGACGCGCTGCATCCACTGCACACGCTGCATCCGCTTCACCCAGGAGATCGCCGGCATCCAGGAACTCGGCATGATCGGGCGCGGTGAGCACATGAAGGTGCGCACTTACATAGAGAACACAGTCAATCACGAGCTGTCGGGCAACGTGATTGACCTGTGCCCGGTGGGCGCCCTGGTCTCCAAGCCCTACCGCTTCAGTGCGCGCGCCTGGGAAATGACCTCAACCCCGCTCATTGCGCCGCACGACGGTGTTGGCAGCAACCTCTTCGGTCATGTGCTGCGGGGGCGTCTGATGCGCGTCGTGCCGCGCGAGAACGAGTCCATCAATGAGACCTGGATTTCAGATCGCGATCGCTTCAGCTACGAGGGCGTCTACAGCCCCGACCGCCTCGAGCACCCGCTGGTGCGCGATGGCAATACACTTACGCAGGCGGGGTGGGAAAGCGCACTCATGCGGGTCGCGGAAGGCCTGAAGGCGCGAGCCGGGGACCTGGGAGTCCTGGTGAGCAGCAGCGCCACCATTGAGGAGATGTATCTTGCCGCGCGCATCACGCGCGGGCTGAAGTCGAACAACATCGATCATCGGCTGCGGCAGCGGGATTTTCGTGACCAGGCAGCGGACCCGGTGCTGCCGGGCCTTGGGATGCCCATCGCGGACGTGGATGGGCTCAACGCGCTCTTCGTGATCGGCTCGAACCTGCGCCGCGAGGCGCCGATTCTGGCCCACCGGGTACGCAAGGCGAGCGGGCGTGGAGCGCAGGTGGCGATGCTGAACCCCGCGCGCTTCCCGTATCTTTTCCCGGTCAAAACCTACCTGACCGCAGCTCCTGCGGATCTGGTTGCGGGTCTTGCCGCGGTGCTCGCGGCGGCCGCCACCGTCACCGGCAAGGCGGTGCCGGCGCACCTGGCCGGCGCGGTGCAGGCCGCGGTCGTCACGGATGACCACCGCGCGGTGGCGCAGCTGCTGAGCGCCGCCGGCAAACGTGCCGTGTGGCTGGGGGCGCTCGCTGCGCGCCATGCGCAATTCGCCGATCTGCGCTCGCTCGCCGCCGCGCTCGCCCAGATCACCGGCGCCTCACTGGGGCGCATCACCGAGGGTGGTAACGCCGCGGGTGCCTATCTGGCCGGCGCAATCCCGCACCGCGAGGCAGGAGCGAAGGCCGTGTCGCAGCCCGGTCTGACCGCGCGCGACATGCTGAACAAGCCGCTGCGCGCCTACATCCTGATCGGCGGTGTCGAGCCCACGATCGATGCCCTGGACGCACACAGCCTCGCCATGCTCGAACGGGCGGAGCTCGTCGTCGCCATTACGCCGTTCGCGAGCGAGGAGCTGCGGCGGGTCGCACACGTGATGCTGCCCATGGGCACTTTTGCCGAAACTTCCGGCACCTACGTGAACTGCGAAGGCGTGTGGCAGTCGCAAGGCGGGGCCGCGCTGCCGGTCGGTGAGACGCGTCCGGGCTGGAAGATCCTGCGGGTGCTTGGAAATCTGCTCAATCTGGAGGGCTTCGATTACCAGTCCTCGGAAGAGGTCCTGAAGGATGTGCGCGCCGCCTGCGAGGCGGTAATGCCCGCGCCCTACCAGGGCACGCACGCCGTAACGGTGTTGACGCGAACCGGGGAGGGCTCGCGTCCCGGGGATGCTGCCGCCGGCGCGCCACTCATCGATGTCCCCATGTACCAGGTGGATGCTTTGGTGCGCCGCTCACCCTCCCTGCAGAAGACGCGCGAGGGCCGCACGCCGGCCGCGAGCTACTGACGCTTACCCATCCTTACGATGCACAAGCTGACCGACATCTGGCTCGCGCTCCCGGACTACGGCCGCTCCACCGTCTGGTCGGTGGTCATTACCGTGGTGCTGATCATCAGCGTCGCGCTCCTCACCTTGTGGGAGCGCAAGGTCATCGGCTGGATGCAGCTGCGCCGCGGTCCCAACCGGGTGCGGATCTTTGGTCTCGTCCCGGGGCTGGGGCAGCCGTTCGCCGACGTCTTCAAGCTGCTGATGAAAGAAGTCATCGTTCCGACGAACTCCAACAAGTTCCTGTTCCGCCTTGCGCCCATTATTACGCTGGTGCCGGCGTTCGCCGCCTGGGCGGTGATTCCCCTGTCCCCGACAGTCGTGGTGTCCAGGGCGGATGCGGGGCTTCTCTATCTCCTGTCGCTGACCTCGATGGGCGTGTACGGCGTCATCATCGCCGGCTGGGCCGCGAATTCGAAGTACGCGTTCCTGGGTGCCATGCGCTCGGCGGCGCAGATGGTTGCCTACGAAATCGCCATGGGGTTTGCCCTGGTCGGGGTCCTCATGGCCACCGGCAGCATGAACCTCGGCACCATCGTGCTCACCCAGGCGGGGGGTGCGCTCTCGTGGAACTGGTTCTGGCTGTTCCCGCTCCTGATGGTGTATTTCATTTCGGGCGTCGCGGAAACCAACCGCGCGCCGTTTGACGTGGCGGAAGGGGAGTCGGAAATCGTCGCCGGCTTTCACGTCGAGTACTCAGGGATCGCGTTCGCGCTGTTCTTCCTGGCCGAGTACGCCAACATGATCCTGATCTCGACCCTCACCGCCGTGTTCTTCTTCGGCGGTTGGCAGGGCCCGCTGGAAGGCTACCAGGGTGTCGCCGCGGCGCCGTGGTGGCTCGCGTGGCTCGGCGCGCCGAGTTTCCTGTGGCTGTTCCTCAAGGTGTTTTGCCTGGTGTTCCTGTTCCTGTGGTTCCGCGCGACCTTTCCGCGCTACCGCTACGACCAGATCATGCGCCTGGGGTGGAAGGCGCTGATCCCGGTCACGCTGGTGTGGATCGGAGTGGAAATGCTCCTTTCCGTCTATCACATCGGGCCGTGGTCGCGCCCCTGGTTTCATTGACGGGATGAATCGATGGCAATGAATCCATTCAAGACTTTCCTGCTGCCGGAGCTCCTCCAGGGGCTCATGGTCACGGCCCGCACGTTCGTCAGCAACAAGACCACGCTCAATTACCCGGAAGAGAAGACCCCGCAGTCGCCGCGCTTCCGCGGCCTGCATGCACTGCGGCGCTACGCCAACGGCCAGGAACGCTGCATCGCCTGCAAGCTGTGCGAGGCGGTGTGCCCGGCGGTGTGCATCACCATCGATTCGGAAGTCGGACCCGACGGCACACGGCGCACGACCCGCTACGACATTGATCTTTTCAAGTGCATCTACTGCGGCTTCTGCGAAGAAGCGTGCCCGGTGGATGCCATCGTGCTCACGCGCATCCACGAGTACCACATGGAAAAGCGCGGCGAGAACATCATGAGCAAGGACAAGCTGCTGGCGGTGGGCGAACGCTATGAATCCATGATCGCGGCCGACAGGGCCGCGGATGCGCCCTACCGATGAGCCCGCCCGTCAACACTGCCGCGCCGGAGCGCCGTTCATGCTGATCCAGGGTCTGTTCTACCTCTTCAGCGCGATCCTGGTGCTGGCCGCCCTCGGCGTGATCAGCGCGCGCAACCCGGTGTATTCGGCGCTGGCGCTGGTGATGTGCTTCGTCACCTCGGCGGCGATCTGGCTCTTGCTCGAGGCGGAGTTTCTCGCGGTGGTGCTGGTGCTGGTGTACGTCGGCGCCGTGATGGTGCTGTTCCTGTTCGTGGTGATGATGCTCGACATCAATCTCGCCGAGCTGCGGCAGGGGTTTACGCGCTTCGCCTGGCTCGGCTGGCTCACGGCACTGGCGGTGATCGTGGAGATCGCGGGAGTAGTCTGGGCGCGCGGCGGGCTGGGTATCGATGCCAGTGCTGGCGGCACCGCGTCCGCCGCCGACTACAGCAATACGCTGGCGCTCGGAACGCTCCTGTATACACGCTACGCGTACCCGCTGGAGCTCGCGGCGATGCTGCTGCTGGTAGCGATCGTGGCCGCCATCTCCCTCACCATGCGCCGCCGCGCGGGGCTGAAGCAGCAGGACATCAGCGCCCAGGTGGCGGTCCGCGCTGAGGATCGCGTGCGCCTCATCAAGATGGCCTCGGAGAAGCGTCCATGATCACGCTGGCGCAGCTGCTGACGCTTTCCGGGATCCTGTTTTCAGTGGCGGTCGCGGGGATTTTTCTCAACCGCAAGAACGTCATTCTGCTTCTAATGTGCGTCGAGCTCATCCTGCTGGCCGCCAACTTCAACTTCATCGCGTTCTCGCGTTACCTCAGCGACCTGCATGGACAGGTGTTCGTGTTTTTCATTCTCACGGTAGCGGCGGCTGAGTCGGCGATCGGGCTGGCGATCCTGGTGGTGCTGTTCCGCGAACGGCGCAGCATCAACGTCGAAGACCTGAATACGCTCAAGGGCTGATCGCGCAATCCATGAACCCGCACCTGCTCCTCGCCATTCCGCTGCTGCCGCTCGTGGCGGCTCTCATCGCCGGCCTCGGCGGCCGCGTGGTTGGGCGTGCCGGCGCGCACACGGTTACGTGTCTGGCGGTGGCGATCTCCTGCGCGCTGTCGGTGTATGTCCTGAAGCAGATCTACTGGGACGGCGTGCCGACCTACGACGCGCCGGTTTACACCTGGCTCGTCAGCGATGGCATGCACATGGAGGTCGGCTTTCTCATCGACCGCCTCGCCACGCTCATGATGGTGGTGGTGACCTTCGTGTCGCTGTGCGTGCACGTCTACACCATCGGCTACATGGCGGACGACGCGGGTTACACGCGCTTCTTCAGCTACATCTCGCTCTTTACCTTCTCGATGCTGATGCTGGTGATGTCGAACAACTTCATGCAGCTGTTTTTTGGCTGGGAAGCGGTGGGTGTGGTGTCGTACCTGCTGATCGGGTTCTGGTACACGCGCCCGAGCGCCATTTTCGCCAGTCTCAAGGCATTCATCGTCAACCGCATCGGCGATTTCGGGTTCGTGCTCGGCATTGCCGGCATCGCCTACTTCACCCATTCGATGGGCTACCGCGATGCCTTTGCGGCGGCGCCGCAGATGGCGCAGGCGCTGCTGCCGTTCACCGCCAATTCCAATGTCGAGGCGCTGACCCTCATCTGCATCTGTCTTTTCATCGGCGCGATGGGCAAGTCCGCCCAGGTGCCGCTGCACG